>DATBIO010000110.1:0-19955 GCA_036556965.1 Vicinamibacteria bacterium | reverse complement strand
GCGGCTCATCACCTCGCCCACCCTGGTGGCATCGGGGTCCAGGCCGGGCGCCACCACCCGCCCCATCAAGTCGCGCTCGGAGAGCACGCCCACCAGCCGCGTGCCCTCCAGCACGGAGACCGCCCCCACGCGCCGCTCCGTCATGTAGCGCGCCGCTTCCCGCACCGAGAGCGAGGCGGGCACGTGGTACACCTCGCGGCCCTCCACCAGGCCTCCGATGGTGTTCATGAGTCCCCTCCGTCCTCGTCGAGCGGTCGCGGACGATGGAAGCGGCGCAGCCGCGTGTCGCGGCGCAGGTAGGAGGCGATGAAGCCGCGCAGCTTCCGGCGGTCGGCGTCGCTCAGCTCCACGAACTCCAGGCCCAGCCCCGCCGGCAGGTCCTTGGACACCAGGCGCCCGCCCGGCGGGTGCCACCAGGCCACGCGGCAGGTCACGACGACCGGGATGGCGTTGCCGGGGAGGGCGAAGCGCAGATGGACGCGCTGCCCCACCGGCAGCGGGTCCAGGCGCTCGGCGAACGCGCCCGACTGGCCGAGGTCCACGATGAACAGCTCCTCCTCGCCGCCCGGGGCGGTGAGGGTGCCGCGCTGGAAGAACGGGACGCGGAGCTGGCGCAGACCGTCTTCGGAGACGGCTTCCGCGGGGCGGGGCGAAGCCGCTTTCATCGGAGCGAGGGGACCTCGAGCGACGCTAGCACAGCCGCGCGCCGGGGGCCAGCCTGGCGCGGAGGCGTGGATGCCCGGATCCTCGCCCGCCGCCGCCGCGCGTTGGCCCCGGGCCGTTTCGCTCCGTATAATGCGCGCGCGCTCCCATGCCGCCTGAGCAGGAGGCTCCCGTCCCCACCCTCTACGTGACCGGCGGCGCGCACGACGGCGCCGCGCTCTCCATCGACTCCCCCGGCCTCGAGAAGCTGCTCGGCTCCGGCCCCGACTGCCACCTGCGGCTGCAGGCCCAGAACGTCGACTACCACCACGCCCAGGTCTCGTGGGAGGCGGAGGGCGTGCTCCTCTCCGACCTGGGCAGCTCGACCGGGACGTACGTCAACGGGGAGAAGGTGGAGACCACGCGCGTCCTCATGGACGGCGACCGCGTGTGCATCGGCCCCCCGGGCTCGCGCGAGAGCGTGAAGCTGCTGGCGCGCGTGCCCGAGGACCTCGACGCCGCGGTGCCCATCGTGGTGCTGCCGGAGGAGGAGCCGATGTTCGCGGCGGCGGCGGGAGAGGAGCCGTTCGTGCTCGACCAGCGGCCACCCCCTCCCGTGCCCGCGGCGCCGCCGCCGGCGCCCACCGTGCCGGAGCGCGTCGCGCCCCCCGCCCCCCCCGCCGTGCTTCCCCTGCCCGGCGCCGGAGGGGTGCCCGCCGTCATCATGGAAGAGCCGGTCACGGCGCCGGTCCCGCGCGCGAAGCCCGACTACTCGGAGGCCCCCGCCATCGTGCCGGCGCCCTCCCGGAGCGGCGGCGCGCATGCCCCCCTGGCCCCGGCTCCGGCCCGGACCGCTCCCCGCCTGCGCATCGCCATCCCCGCGCTCCCCGCCACCGCGTGGGGCGCCATCGGCGCCCTGGCCCTCCTCGTCCTGGGAGGGACGGCGTGGCTGGTGTTCCGCACGCCTCCGCCCACCCTGGCCTCCATCTCGCCGGTGGTGGCCGCGCCCGGCCAGGCCGTGACCCTCACCGGGACCTCGTTCGCCGAGGACCCCCCCGGCAACACCGTCTGGTTCGGGGAGAGCAAGGCCAGCGTCACCTCGGCCAGCGAGACCTCGCTCACCGTGACCGTGCCCCGGGACCTCTCCGCGGCGGGCACGAGCGTGCCCGTCTCCGTGCAGACGGGCGGAGGCCGGTCCGCCGCCATCGGCCTCACCCTCCGCCGGGCCCCCCGCGCCATCCGGCTCCAGCCCGACGTCGCCCTGCCGGGGGCCCAGGTCACGCTCGCGGGCCAGAACCTCGACATGAAGAACCTCGTCGTGCGCGTGGACAGCGTCCCCGCCGAGGTTCTCTCGGCGGAGGCCGCGGCCCTGCGGTTCCTGGTCCCGGTCATGCCCGTGGGCGGGGGACGGCTGGCGCGGGTGGTGGTCACGGCGGGCGCGGACAGCTCCGCGCCCCTCGAGCTGCTCCTGGGGCGGCTGCCCTACGTGGAGGAGGTCATGCCCGGGCGCGCGCGGGTGGGCGACCGCGTCACCGTCAAGGGCCGCGGCTTCGACCCCGCGCAGAGCGTGGTGACCATCGGGGGCGCCCCCGCCCTGGTGGTGAAGTCCTCCGCCACCGAGCTGGCGGTGGCCGTGCCCGACGTGGGAGGCGGCGGAGGGACGGTGCAGGCCACGGTGGTGGTACAGGCCAAGGGCGCCTCCTCCGAGCCCGCTCCCTTCTCCCTGGAGCGGCCGTCGTCCACCAACTACGTGCCGCGCTTCTTCGCCGCGGGCACCGGAGACCGCGACACGGCCTTCGTGTCCGTCGAGCTGGGCCCGGTGATGCTGCTGGCCGCGGACGGCGGGAAGAGCGCGGGCGAGCGCGCCCTGGACGCGGTGGGCGTGCTCAACGGCGCCCTGCAGGCCCGCGGCGCGGAGTCCCTGCGCTTCGAGGTCCGCGGCGAGGCGGTGGGGATTCCCGGCCAGGCCGCGGTGGTCGTGCGCGCCACCTCCGCGGACGCGGCGGCCTACGCGCGCGAGGCGGTGACCGGCATGCGCGGGCAGCGGGTGGGCGCGCCCGGCCTCGCCGCGCACTGGGCCGCGCTGCTCCAGGACCTGGTCACGCTCTTCCTGGCCCACCAGCGCCCGCTGAGCACGGTGGAGCGAAACGCCCGCGCGCGCGTCCTCCTCGAGATCTACGCGGAGAGCGTCCGCCGCGGGGGCGCGGGCGGCGTGCCCATGGGCGTGGTCGATCCCCTGCCCACCACCATGGCCCGGAGCTTCCGCGAGCTGACCCTGCAGCCGGCGGCGGGAGGGCGCGGCATCGTGGGGGCGGCGGTGTCGGGGTCCTGGGAGGGCACGCTGGTGGAGGAGGGAGTCGGCGAGCGCCCGCTGCGCGTGCGCATGGACGTGGGCACGGGCAAGCTCACGGGCACCCTCACCACCCGCGCGGGCGCCATCAGCGTCGACGTCCCCCTCCGCGAGCTCGCCTACGACAAGGGGACGGTCAGCTTCGTGGCCGGCTCCGGCACCAACGAACGGCGGTTCAAGGGCAGCGTGCAGGGCGCCGTGCTCTCCGGGACCGTGCAGGCCAAGGGCCACGACATCGGCCGCTTCAGCCTGCGCTTCCTGGAATGACCGTCGGCAGCGGCCTCGACCAGATCCTGGCCCGCCCCTCCGCCCTGCGCGGGCTGCGCCTGGGGCTCATCGCGAACCCGGCCTCCGTCACCCGGGGCCTGGAGCACGCGGCGCTGGCCCTGCGCGGCGCGCGCGCCCTCCGCCTGGCCGCGCTCTTCGGGCCCGAGCACGGGATCTGGGCCGACGCCCAGGACCTGGTGGAGGTGGAGGACGGCCGCGACCCCGCCACCGGCCTGCCCGTGTTCAGCCTCTACGGCCCCACCCGCAAGCCCACCGCGCGCATGCTGGAGGACCTGGACGCGCTGGTCTTCGACGTGCAGGACGTGGGCGCGCGCTACTACACCTTCGTCTATACGATGCTCCTGGCCATGGAGGCCTGCGCCGAGCACGGCCTCCGCTTCGTGGTGCTGGACCGGCCGAACCCCCTCGGCGGCCGGGCGGTGGACGGTAACGTCCTCGACCCGCGCTACCTCTCCTTCGTCGGCCTCCACCCGCTGGCCGTGCGCCACGGCATGACCCCGGGCGAGCTGGCCCTGCTCTTCCGCGCGGAGCGCGGCCTCGACGTGGACCTCACCGTGGTGCGCATGCGCGGCTGGCGGCGCGAGATGGCCTTCGAGGAGACCGGCCTGCCCTGGGTGCTGCCTTCTCCCAACATGCCGACGGTGGACACGGCCTGGGTGTACCCGGGAGGGTGCCTGGTGGAGGGCACGAACCTGTCGGAGGGGCGCGGCACCACCCGGCCCTTCGAGCTGGTGGGCGCGCCCTGGCTCGACCCCTGGCGCCTGGCCGCCGACCTCGGGGGCGAGGGGCTGGCCGGCGCCGCCTTCCGGCCGGTGTTCTTCACGCCGACCTTCCAGAAGCACGCGGGGGTGCCGTGCGGGGGGGTTCAGGTCCACGTCACCGACCGCCGGCGGTTCCCCGCGTTCCTCTGCTACCTGCTGATCCTCCACCACGCCCGGCGCCAGGACCCGCGGAAGTTCGCCTGGCGCGCCCCTCCCTACGAGTACGAGCACGTGAAGCCTCCCATCGACATCCTCTGCGGGACGGACGCCGTGCGCCTCTCCCTCGAGCGGGGTCGCTCGCCCCGCCGCTTCCTCGCCGCCTGGGGCCGCCAGGGCCGGGCGTTCCGCCGCCGGCGGGCCGCGCACCTCCTTTATTGAACGGCCGCCATAGAATGGGACCGCGCCAGCGGCCCCTCCGACCCCACGCTGCGGCGACCGGCGTTCGAAAGGTACGGTGGGCGTGACGGTCTCGGCGGTGGTGCTCGGTGCGCTGGCGGGAGCGTTGCTCGCCTGGCTCCTGCTGGGCCGGCGGCGGCGCGCCGAGGCCGCCCGGCACCAGCGCGAGCGGCACGACACGGAGCGGTCGCTGCTGCGCCTGCGCCAGGAGCTGGACGAGCTCGAGGGACGCGCGCGCGAGCACGCCGAGCTCTTCGAGATGCTGCCCACCCTCATGTGGCAGCTCTTCGGCGCGGACACCCGGCGCAGCCTCTCCCCCGTGGCCCTGAAGATGGTGGACCAGCTCTTCGACCCCCAGCGCGCCGCCGTCTTCCAGGCGCGCCCCGACGGCACCCTCTCGCTGGCCGTGGCCCAGGGGTTCGACCCCGCCCTGCCCACGGGGCTCGAGATCCCGCGCGGGGAAGGGCGCATCGGCTACGTGGCGGAGACCGGCCAGCCCATGGACGCCGCCGACTTCGGGGGCCTGAGCGGGATCACGCGCCGCTACCTCGAGGGCACGGGACGGCCCGATCTCCTGGTGGACGTGGCCGCGCCCATCCGCGACGAGGCCGACCACCTCATCGGCGTGCTGGCCATGAGCGGGGCGCGCAAGCGCAACGGCCAGGAGAAGCGGCTGCTGCGCATGGCGGGCAGCCTGGTGGGCCTGGCCCACACCTACGTAGCGCGCCTGCGCGTGGTGCAGCACGCCGCGGACATGGACGCCCTCACCGGCACCTACAACAAGCGCGGCTTCCAGCGCCGGCTGGCCGACGAGATGAGGCGGGCCGAGGTGGAGGGGCGCCCCCTCAGCCTGCTCCTCCTCGACCTCGACCGCTTCAAGGAATACAACGACGCGCACGGCCACCTGGAGGGCGACGACGTGCTGCGGCGCCTGGGCCACCTGCTGCGCCGCTCGATCCGCGAGGACGACGTGGCCGCGCGCTACGGCGGCGACGAGTTCGTGGTGCTCTACCGCGGCGTCGGCAAGGCGCGCGCCACCGAGCTGGCGGAGGCGCTGCGCCGCGCCATGGAGGGGGAAGGGCTGGCCGCGGGGCCCCGGCCCGCGGACGCCCTCACCCTCTCCGGCGGGGTGGCCACCCTGCCCGACGACGGACGCAGCAGCGTGGACCTGATCCGGGCCGCCGACCACGCCCTGTACGAGGCGAAGGCGGGAGGGCGCAACCGCATCGTGGCCGCCGGCCCCGCGGCCTGAGCGGGCTCAGCCCTCCGCGTTGAGGCGGGGCACGGGGGCGCGCGCGCCGTCCTGGCCCGGATCGGCGGGAGGGGAGGCGGCGCGCGTGGGGTCCGCCGGCTCGGCGCCCCGGCGCGTGGTCAGCACCACCGCGCCCAGCACGAGGACGGCGCCCGCCACCAGGCCCGTCGACACCGGCTCGTGCAGGAACACGGCGCCCAGGAACACGGCCACCACCGGGTTCACGTAGGCGTAGGTGCCGACGGTGGTGGCGGGCAGCTCGTTCAGGCAGTAGGCGAAGCAGGTGAAGGCGAGGAGCGAGCCGAAGACGGCGAGGTAGACGAGCGCCCACCACGCCGTGGGGCCGGCGGTGGCGATGCGCCCCAGGTCCTCGCCGAGGAGGCGCGACTCGAGGGCCAGCACCGCCGAGCCCGCCAGCATCTCCACCGCGGAGGCGGTGAAGATCGGCAGCCGGCGCGGCACCGATTGCGCGTAGAGCGTTCCCGCCGTCCAGAGCAGGCAGGCCACCTGGAGGGCGGCCACGCCGCCCCAGTGACCGGCCACCGCGTCCTGCGGGCGCGCCACCAGCCCCGCGCCGAGCAGGCCCAGGGCCACCCCCAGCCACACCCGCAGGGTCCAGCGCTGGCCACCCGCGCGCATCCCGTCGAAGAGCGTGATCCAGAGGGGCACGGAGGCCACGATGAGGGCGGCGATCCCGCTGGGCACGCGGGTCTCCGACCACATGACGAGCCCGTTGCCGCCGGCCAGCAGCAGCACCCCGATGAGCGCGTAGTCGAGGAGGGCGCGCCGGCCGGGGAAGCCGTGCGCGCGGTCCACGAAGAAGGCGATGGCCGCCATCACCACGCCCGCGGCGAAGAAGCGGAGCGCGGCGGCGCCCAGGGGCGGCATCTCGCGCACCACCAGGGCGATGCCCATGTAGGTGGAGCCCCAGACCACGTACACCACGGCCAGGGCGATCCAGGGCAGCAGCCGCTTGCGGGCGGGGGACATGGGTGCCTTGCCGCTACTCGGCGGCCAGCGCGGGCTCGAGGGGGCCCAGCGCACCCTTCTCCAGGACCGTCTCCAGCACGAAGGAGGTGCGCGAGGACTGCACGGCGCCCGTCGCCGTGAGCTCGCCCAGCAGGGCGTTGACGTCCTGGATGTGCCGGCAGAGGACCTGGGCCACGATGCAGTCCTCGCCGCTCACCCGGTGCACCGAGCGCACCAGCGGGTTGGCCAGGAGGCGGCGCAGCACCTCCTTCGCCCGGCCCCGCGCCGCGGTGCCGTCCAGGGTCAGCCGCAGGTGCGCGCGCACCTCCAGCCCGAGGGCGGAAGGGTCCACGTCCGCGCGGTAGCCGCGGATCACGCCCTGCGCCTCGAGCTGGCGGATGCGCTCGGTCACGGCCTGGCGGGAGAGGCCGAGGTCCTTGGCCAGGGCGGCCGCGGGGCGCCGCCCGTCGCGGGAGAGGGCGAGGAGCAGCCGGCGGTCCACCGCGTCGAGGCGCGCGCGGCGGCGGGCCGCGCGCGCGGGGGAGAGGACCCGTCTGGTCTTCATGCGGTACACGGTGCCGTCCCCGCTCACGTTTGTCAATCATTTGACGACGCTTCCTTGACATATGTTCCGGCCGCGGGGATCCGTCCGCCGCAATGGACGTTGTCCCCCTGCCCTTGACGCCGGCGGCACGGCGATCGCAGAATCGGGCGTTTCCGGAGGAACGGCCTGGCGCGCCTCACGCGGCGGAACTTCCTCAAGACGGCGGGCGCCGGAGCGGCGGCCGGCTCGCTGGGGGGAGGGGCGCGTGCGGAGGCCCCTCCCGAGCTGCTCGGCCCCGGGCCGGTGGCCCTCACCCTGCGCGTCAACGGGCAGCCCCGCACGCTCAACGTGGAGCCCCGGGTCACCCTCCTGCGCGCGCTGCGCAACCACCTCGACCTCACGGGAGCCAAGGAGATCTGCGACCGCGGCGGCTGCGGCGGCTGCACCGTGCTCGTGGACGGGCGGCCGGTGCTCTCGTGCCTCATGCTGGCCGTGGACGCCGTGGGCCGCGAGGTCACCACCGTCGAGGGCCTGGGGGACCCCGAGCGCCTGAGCCCGGTGCAGGCCGCCTTCGTGGAGTGCGACGCGCTGCAGTGCGGGTTCTGCACTCCCGGCCTGGTGGTGTCGGCCACCGCGCTGCTGCGCGCGAACCCCGACCCCACCCTCGAGCAGGTGAAGGACGGGCTGTCCGGGAACCTGTGCCGCTGCGGCACCTACCCGCGCGTCTTCGAGGCCGTGCAGAAGGCGGCGCGGGCGGGGCGGGGCTGACGCCATGGCCGCGCAGGAGCCGCCCGCCCCCGCCGTGAAGACGGTGGCCCTCACCATGAAGGCGGGCCACGCCTCCGCGCCCGAGCCCCGCACGGTCAGCGTCGAGGAGGGCGACCTCGCCCCCTGGGACCTCGACTCGAAGCTGGTGGTGGTGGGCGGGCGCCGGCCGCGCCTGGACGGGCCGCTGAAGGTGACGGGGCGCGCGAAGTACACCTTCGACATCGCGCTGCCCGGCATGCTGTGGGCAAAGATGGTGCGGGCCTCGGTGCCCGCGGGCGAGATCACCGCCATCGACACCTCCCGCGCGGAGGCGCACCCGGAGGTGAAGGCGGTCTGGACCACGGAGTCCCGCACCGTGCGCTTCGCCGGCCAGGACCTGGCCGCGGTGGCGGCGACCTCTCCGGAAGCGGCGGAGGAGGCGGCCCGGCTCGTCAAGGTGGCCTACGCGGAGAAGGCGTTCGTCACCGACCTCGTGCGCGCCATGGAGCCGGGGGCGCCCGCCGTCTACGCGCGCGAGCAGGTGCCCGGCCCCCGGGACCTGCCCGTGCAGGGCAACGTGGTGGGCCCGGTCAAGACGCGGAGCGGAGGCCGGCGCGGCGACCTCGAGAAGGGCTTCGAGGACGCGGAGGTGACCGTGCAGGCCACCTACCTGGTGCCCGTGCACACCCACGCGGCGCTGGAGACGCACGGGGTGGTGGCGCGCTGGGACGGCGACCAGCTCGAGGTCTGGGCGTCGAGCCAGGGCACCTTCACGGTGCAGGAAGGCATGGCGGAGGCCCTCCGCATCGACCGCAAGAACGTGACCGTGCACGTCGAGCACATGGGGGGCGGCTTCGGGAGCAAGCTGAGCCCCTCCGCCACCGGCAGCGCCTTCGCCGTGGTGGCCTGCAGGCTGGCCCGGCAGGCGGGCGCGCCCGTGAAGCTGATGCTGGACCGGCGCGAGGAGCACCTCTGCACCGGCAACGCGCCCAGCGCGCTCATGACCGTGCGCCTGGGCGCGAGAAGGGACGGCACCCTGACCGCCCTCCACCACCGCTCGTTCGGCTCCGCGGGCATCGCCCCCGGGGCGGGCACGGGCGGCCCCGCGGCCGCGCTCTACCAGGCCACGCCCGCCCTGCTCGTCGAGGAGCACCACGTCTTCACCAACGCCGGGCCCTCGGCCCCCCTGCGCGCGCCCGGCCACCCGCAGGGCGCCTTCGCCGTGGAGTCGGCCATGGACGAGCTGGCCGACCGGCTGGGCCTCGACCCCCTCGAGCTCCGGCGTCGCAACGAGTCGCATCCCGTCCGGCGCGTGCAGTACGACCTGGGCGCGCAGGCCATCGGCTGGGAGCGCCGCAACAAGGTGGCGGGCGGGGGCGACGGGCCGCGCAAGCGCGGGCTGGGCATGGCCAACGGCAACTGGTACGTCATCGTGGACGACGACACGGGGGCCGAGGTCCGCATCCACCGCGACGGTTCGGTGGAGGTCTTCTCGGGCGCGCAGGACATCGGCACCGGCTTCCGCACGGCCATGGCCATGGTGGCGGCCGAGGAGCTGGGCCTGGGGCTCGAGGACGTGACGCCCCGCATCGGGGACAGCCGGTGGCCCATCGGGCCGGCCTCCGGCGGCAGCACCTGCACCAACTCGGTGGCGCCCGCGGTGCGCCTGGCCGCCCACGACGCGCTGCGCCAGCTCCTGGCCGTGGCCGTTCCCCTCCTCGACGCCAGGGGGCCGGAGGACCTCCGCGCGGAAGGGGGCCGCATCGTGGTGGCTTCCAAGCCGTCGCGGGGGCTGCCCTGGAAGTCGGTGGCGGCGCGCATGCCGGGCGAGGTCCTGAGCGCCGTGGTGCGGCGCAAGAAGCAGTTCGAGACCTACCGGGAGGACATCGCGGGCACCCAGTTCGCCGAGGTGGAGGTGGACGTCGAGACCGGGCAGGTGCGCGTGCTCAAGGTCGTGAGCGTCAACGACTGCGGCCTGCCCGTGAACGCGCTCACCACGGAGAGCCAGATCATCGGGGGCATGATCCAGGGCGTGAGCTGGGCGCTGTGGGAGAACCGCATCCTGGACCGCAACGTCGGCACCATGGTCAACCCCAACCTCGAGTGGTACAAGATCCTCGGGGCGCGCGACATGTTCGAGGCCGTGCCCATCCTGACCCCGGTGGCCAACGGCGGGAACAACACCTCGACGGCGGGCATCGGGGAGCCTCCCATCGTGCCCACCCTGGCCGCGGTGGCCAACGCCGTCTTCAACGCCACGGGGGCGCGCGTGCGCGAGCTGCCCATCACCCCCGACCGCGTCCTGGCCGCGCTCGCCGAGCGGCGCCGCTCGTGACGTCGCAGCAGCCGACGGCAGGGCAGACCGCGGAACAGCGCCTCCCTCCCCCTGGTGGGGAGGGTGGGGTGGGGGGATTGGCGAGGCGGGGCGCGCGGGCAGGCGCGGCCCGGCTCGAAAGATGAAGGCCTTCGAGTACGCGCGGCCGTCGTCGCTGGAGCAGGCGCGCAGCCTCCTCGCGGAGAAGCCGCGCAGCGTGCTCAAGGCGGGCGGCATCGACCTCATCGACCACATGAAGGAGCACCTGCTCGAGCCCTCGCGGGTGGTGGACCTGCGCGCGGTTCCGGGCCTCGACCGCATCGAGGCCGCCGGCGACGGCGGCCTGCGCATCGGGCCGCTGGCCACCCTGGCCGACGTGGCCGGTCACCCGGACGTCCGGCGCACGCATGCCGCGCTGGCCGAGGCGTGCGCGGAGGCCGCCTCGCCGCAGATCCGCAACGTGGCCACCATCGGCGGCAACCTGCTGCAGCGGCCGCGCTGCTGGTACTACCGCCTCGAGAGCTACCACTGCCTCAAGAAGGGCGGCACGCTCTGTTACACCGTCAACGGCGAGAACAGGTACCACGTCATCTTCGGCGGCGGGCCGTGCTACGCGGTGCACCCGTCCAACGCCGCCGTCGCCCTCCTGGCCTTCGACGCCGAGCTCGTCCTGGAAGGCGCCCAGGGCCGGCGCACGGTGGCCGCGGCCGACTTCTTCGTGGAGCCCGCCGAGGACTCGCTGCGGGAGAACCGGCTGGGTGACGGCGAGATCCTGGTGGAGATCCGGGTGCCCTCCGCCCCCGGCGCGCGCTCCCGCTACGAGACGGCGCGCGAGCGCGCCGCCTTCGACTGGCCGCTGGCCGCGGTGGCCGTGGTCCTGCGGGGTGGCGCGGAGGCCGTGGCCGACCCGCGCATCGTGCTGGGGGCGGTGGCGCCCGTGCCCTGGCGCGTGCCCAGGGCGGAGGCGGCGGTGGCCGGCCAGGCCCTGACCCGGGCCGCGGCCGATGCCGCGGGCGAGGCCGCCACCGTGGGCGCCGCCCCGCTCTCCGACAACGGCTACAAGGTGGCCCTCGTGCGCACGCTCGTGCGCCGCGCGCTGATGGCGCTGGCATGACGGACACGCGCGAAGGCGCTCCCGTCTGCCGGAGGCTCCGCACCAAGATGTATTACGTGGTGGGACGCCGCCACCTCGACCTGCAGAGCTCCGGGGAGACCGCGCAGTACTGGTGCTCGCTCACCACCACCGTGCTCGGCCCGGACGACGTGTTCTGCGCGCCCGAGGTCTGCTGTCCCGAGCGCGCGTGCTTCGATCCGGAAGAGCGCTGATCCCGCGCGATCCAATCCGTCGTATGCCTTCAAGGCGCTGAATCGCCGCCCGGACAGGCGGGCCCTGCGACTCAGCCACTTGCGCGGGGAGCGCGCTGGCGTTTCGCTTGCTATGCTCCTGCCGACATTCCTGCATCTTGAACGTTCAACTTGTTGGATGCCGCAGAGGAGGGCCATGAAGCGGTCCCTGATGCTGTGCGCCCTGGGGCTCGCCGGCGCCGTCACGGCCACGGCGCAGCAGGCGACCACCGGCTCGCTGGCCGGCGCCGTCGTCGACGCGCAGGAGGTGCCCGTCCCGGGCGCATCCGTCGTCGCCGCCTCCCGCGAGGGCGAGAAGTCGGCCACCACCGACGCCACCGGCCGCTTCTTCCTGCCCTTCCTCACGCCGGGACGCTACACCCTCACCGTCGAGCTGAGCGGCTTCGCGCCGGTGCGCCTCGCCGACGTGGACGTGCGGCTGGGCCAGCGCGTGGACCTGCCCGCCATCGTGCTCCGCGTGGGGACCCTCACGGAAGCGGTCTCCGTGGTGGCGGCGACCCCCGTCATCGACACGACGTCCACCACCGTGGGCGGGGTTCTGGACAGCGACTCCCTCAAGCGCCTGCCCGTTGGCCGGCAGCTCACGGACGCGCTCTACCTGGTGGCGGGCGTCAGCGACTCGAGCGGCCTCGGCCGGCCCAACCCCTCCATCGGCGGGGCGAGCGGGCTGGAGAGCGCGTGGCTGGTGGACGGCGTGAACATCACCAACACGGGCTACGGCGGGGTGGGGCCCTACTCGCACGCGCTGGGATCGCTGGGCTCCGGGGTCAGCACCGACTTCGTGAAGGAGACGCAGGTCAAGACCGCCGGCTTCGAGGCCGAGTACGGGCAGAGCACGGGGGGAGTGGTGAACGTGGTCACGCACAGCGGCACCCACCGCTTCCACGGCAGCGCCTTCGCCTACTGGCGTCCGGGCCTGCTGGAATCGGACTGGCGCCCGCTGGAGACGCCCAACGGCACCGTGAACACCACGGCCCGCGACGAGCACGACTTCGGCGCGTCCTTCAGCGGACCCGCCGTGCGCGACAAGCTGTTCTTCTTCGCCGCCCTCAACCCGCAGAGCCAGAACCGGACCTTCATCGCGCCCGAGCGCTCGCCCCTGCACGCCATGGGCGAGCAGACGCGGCGGCGCCGCGTCCTCTCCTACGCCGGCAAGCTGACCTGGCAGGCCGGGTCCAGCCATCGCCTGGACCTCTCCGCCTTCGGCGACCCCGCGCAGGGCGAGCGCGGGCCCCAGCGCCTCAAGGCCCTGCTGGCGGCCACGGACGCCGCCATGAGCGAGCTCGACCACTACGGCAGCCACAGCCAGCTGCTGAAGTACGACGGCATCCTCAGCCGCAGCTGGCTGGTGGAGGCCCTGGTCGCGCGCTCCACCTCCGGCCTCGAGGAGGTGCCCGCGGTGGACGAGCACGCGGTGGTGGACTTCACGGCCAAGCCCACCCTCTACTCGGGCGGCCTCGGCTTCTACGACCGCGCCCTGGACGGCGTGAGCCGGCAGCTCCAGCTGCGCTCCACGCACATCTTCGACGCCCTCGGCAGCCACCAGCTCCGCCTCGGCGGCTCCTTCGAGGAGGCGGACTTCACCCGCGTGTACGGCATGACGGGGCCGAGCTTCGTGCTTCCCGACGGCACCCGCACGCGCACGGGCGCGCGCGTGCTGGTCCTCCCCGACGAGACGTTCGGCCGGGTCTTCCGCGCCACGGAGGCCCACCTGGGGACGCCGCCGGAGACGCGCCAGAGCTACACGAGCCTGTTCGTGCAGGACACCTGGCAGGTCGGGCGCCGCCTGACCCTGCGGCCCGGCCTGCGCTACGAGAAGCAGCGGCTGGTGGGCGGAGGAGAGCCCCTGTGCCACGCCGACGACACGCGTCCCGGGCGGGCGGACGGCACCGGCGAGGCGGTGCCGTGCGCGTTCACCTGGGACGGCAACTGGGCGCCGCGCCTGGGCTTCACCTACGACGTGCGGGGGGACGGCCGCTCCAAGCTCTTCGCCAGCTGGGGCCGCTTCTTCGCGCGCATCCCCAGCGACCTGGCCGTTCGCGCGCTGTCCGCCGACACCGTGCTGGGGCGCGCGGACTACTTCGACCCCGGCCTCACCAGGCCGGTGCCCGACGGCGTCCTCGCCGCCAGCACCACCCGCCACTTCCTGCTCGTGGGGACGCGCCCGTTCGAGATCGACCCCGAGTCGCGGCCGACCTTCCTCGACGAGTTCGTGGCCGGCCTGGAGCTGGAGCCCGTGCGGAACCTGGCCGTCGGGCTGCGCTACGTGCACCGCAGCATGCCCCGCGTGCTGGAGGACGTGGGCACGCTGCCCATGGTGGCCTACGAGGGCAGCCACGCGCTCGGGGAGAGCGTCGAGTACTTCATCACCAACCCCAGCCGGAAGACGCCGGTGGTGGCGGTGCCGGGGACGGCCCTGGCCGCCTTCGAGGACCCGCGGCACGTCTACGACGCCGTGGAGATCGCCGCCCACAAGAGCTGGTCGGACGACTGGTCCCTGGTCGCCTCCTACCGCTGGTCCCGGCTGCACGGCAACTTCGAGGGCTTCTACCGCAGCGACAACAACCAGTCCGATCCCGCCATCACCTCCCTCTTCGACTTCCCCACGGACGACCCCAGCTATTCGCAGGTGGGGACGCCGCGCTACGGCTACCGGGGCGACATCCGCTACCTCGGCTGCACGCTGGGCTGCGGCGTGCTGCCCAACGACCGCACCCACCAGATGAAGATCTACGCGAGCCGCGCCTTCGGCGCCGTCAACCTGGGCCTGGGCCTGGCCGGCGGCTCGGGCCGCCCCCTCACCGGGCTGGCGGCCAGCCCCCAGTACGTGAACGGAGGCGAGATCCCGCTCACCGTGCGCGGCGCGGGCATGGCCACCCTCGACGGGTTCCGCACGCGCTCGCCCTTCGAGCACACGCTCGACGTGCACGCCGACTACACGTTCCGCGTGAGCGACGGCCGGCTGGTCCTGCTGGCCGACGTGTTCAACCTGGCCAACCGCCAGGAGCCCACCGACTACGACAACTGGGCCGACCTGAGCTTCGGGGTGGCCAACCCCAACTTCGGCCACCCCGTCTCGGGCGGGGCGGGGGCGGTGCCCTCCTTCCAGGCGCCGCGCAGCGTGCGCCTGGGCGCGCGCTTCGAGTGGTGAGGGCGGCCTCGTAGCCTTCGTCGTATCCTGGAGCGCGGACCGCGCGCGCTCCGTCCCGCCGCCGCCGCCGGAGCACCGATCGATGACCACGCACGCCCCCACGGCCGCCGGCCCGCTTTGACCTTCCGCCCCGGCGACCGCGTCCGCCATCGCTTCAACGAGGACCTCGGGCCGGGCCGCGTGTGCGCGGTGGAGGGCCGCCAGCTCGTGGTGGACTTCCCGGCCACGGGCGCCCGCCTGCGCCTGGCCGCCGACACCGACGCCCTGGCCGCGCTCCGGCTCGGCCCGGGCAGCCGCGCGCGCCTTCTCTCGGGAGAGCGCGTGGTGGTGGAGAAGGACGCGGGCGAGGACGGCTTCCGCCTGGCCGACGGCCGTCTCGTGGGCGCCGAGGCGCTGTGGCCGCTCGACACCGGCGAGTCCCCCGTGGACCGCCTGGCCGAGGGGCGGCTGGACGCGCCCGCCGCCCTGGCCGCGCGGCTGGACGTGATGCGCCTGCAGGCGCGGCGCCGCGCGCACGGCCTGGCCTCCTTCCTCGGCGGACGCATCCGCCTGTTCCCGCACCAGCTCTGGGTGGCCGAGCACGCCACGCGCCGCGACCCCGTGCGCTGGCTGCTCGCGGACGAGGTGGGGCTCGGGAAGACGGTGGAGGCGGGCCTCATCCTGAACCACCTCGTGCGCGTGCGGGGCGTGGAGAGGGTCCTGGTGGTCGCTCCCGCCACCCTCACCGTGCAGTGGCTGGGCGAGCTGTGGCGCAAGTACCACCAGGTGTTCGTGCTGCTCGACGAGGAGCGGCTGCGCGACGTGGCCCGCGACCACGGCGCGGCCTTCAACCCGTTCGACGCGCACCGCCTGTCCGTGATGGCCATGGAGGACCTGGTGGCGCGCCCGGCGCTGACGCAACAGGCGGTGGAGGCCGGCATCGACCTGCTGGTGGTGGACGAGGCCCACCACCTCCGCCGCCCGCCGGGCCACCCCGGCAACGCCGCCTACCGGGCGGTGGCCCCGGTCTGCGCCCTGGGCCGCCACGTCCTGCTCCTCTCCGCCACGCCGCTCGAGGACGACACCCACGGCTTCTTTCGCCTGCTGCAGCTCCTGCGCCCGGACGAGCTGGGGGAGGCGGACTTCGCGCCGCGCCTGGCGCGTGGCGAGCCGCTGCCGCCGTGCACGTCCTCCACCCGGCGCGCGGACATCGGCGGGCTCCCCCCGCGCGTGGACGTGCCCGTGGAGACGGAGGCCGCGGGCTGGTCCGCGCTCCTCGCCCTGGAGCGGGGGCTGGCCTCGGCTCCCGCGCGCGGACCGGCGCAGCGGCGCGAGAAGGCGCGGCGGCTGGGCGCGGCCCTCGAGTCGGGGGCGGCCGCCCTGGCCGCGTTGCCTCCCTCGGACGAGGAGCCGCGGCGGCTGGCGCGCGCGGCGTCGGCGAGCGACCCGCGCGTGGAGTGGCTGGCGGCGGCGGCGCGCGACTGGAAGGAGCGCGGGGAGAAGTCCCTGGTGTTCGTGCACCGCCGGGAGACCCTGGAGATGCTGCGCGACTCGCTCTCCCGGCGCGCGCAGCTCGCCACCGCCGCCTTCCACGAGGACCTGTCCCCCGCCGACCGCGACCTCCAGGTCGCGCGCTTCCGGCGCGCGGAAGGCCCGTCCCTGCTGGTGGCCACGGAGAGCGGGGGCGAGGGACGCAACTTCGAGTTCTGCCGCCGCCTGGTGCTGTTCGACCTGCCCTGGAACCCGGCCACCGTCGAGCAGCGCATCGGCCGGCTGGACCGCATCGGCCGTCAGCGGCCGGTGGAGATCGTGCGCTTCCGGCCTCCCGCGGGGTTGGGGCGCGCGGTGGCCGACCTCTTCGCCGACCTCGGGCTCTTCCGCGAGCCGCTGGGCGGCGTGGAGCGCGAGCTGAGCGGAGTGGAAGCGGTGGTGGCGGCGGCGGCGGCGGACGGGCGGGACGCCCTGGGCGCCCAGGCGCCGGCGCTGGTGGAGGCGGCGCGGGCCGCGCTGGCCCGGGAGCACGCCGCCGCCTATGCCGAGCTCCACCGCGACCGCTATCGGCCCGAGCACGCCCCCGCCGTGCTCGCCGGGGTGCCCGCGGACCTCGAGGCCCTCACGCGCCGGGCCGTGCTGGGCGCGGCGGAATCGCTGGGACTGCACGTGGAGCCCCACCGGGACGGCGCCTGGTGGTCGGTGGAGCTGGGGGCGGCCAGCCGCGTGGACTCGCTGCCCGGGGTGGCGGGAGACGCGACCTTCGTGGGGACCTTCGACCGTGAGACGGCGGTGGCGGACGAGACGCTCGACTTCTTCGCCTCCGGCCATCCCCTGGTGGAAGGGCTGCTGGCGGAGGTGGAGGACGGTCCCTGGGGCCGCGCGGCGGTGCTGAGCCTGCACGAGCGCGCCCCCGCCGTCCTCGGCCTGGCCGCCGTCTATGCCGTCGCGGACGGCGCCCTGGTGCTGGCGGTGGACGAGGAGGGCCGTCCCCGCGACGACTGGGCCGAGCGGGTGCTCGCCGCGCCGCTGGTCACGCGGCGGGCCGACGCCGACGCGTGGACGGCGCGGCCCGACTGGCCGGCGCGCGTGCGCCGCCTGGCCGAGAGGCTCGACCCTGCGCGCTCCCCGGTGGCGGTGGCCGCCCTGCTGGCCTGAGCCCCGTCCCCGGGGCTACTCGTGCCGGAGCGCCTCGATGGGGTCGAGGAGGGAGGCGCGCCGCGCGGGATAGAACCCGAAGAACACGCCCACCGCGGCGGCGAAGCCGAAGGCGAGGGCGATGGCGGAGGCCGTCACCTGCGTGGGCCAGCCCAGGGCCCCCGTGAGCAGGCGGGAGGCGGCCAGGCCCAGGCCGATGCCGAGCACGCCCCCGGCCACGGAGAGGGCCACCGACTCGCTCAGGAACTGCAGGAGCACCTCGCGCGTGCGCGCCCCCACCGCCATGCGCAGGCCGATCTCGCGCGTGCGCTCCGTGACCGACACCAGCATGATGTTCATGATGCCGATGCCGCCCACGAGCAGGCTGACGGAGGCCACGCTCATGAGGAGCAGGGTCATGGTCTGGGCCATCTGCGTGCGCGTGGCCGCCATCTCCTCCACCGTGCGCACGCTGAAGTCGTCCTCCTCCGGGCTCGCGATGCGGTGGCGCTCGCGCATCAGGCGGGTGGCGGACACGGCCAGCGGCTCCACCGCCTCGGCGGAGGCCGCGGTCAGCATCACCGAGTGCAGGAAGGTGATCCCGAGCAGCTTCTTCTGGATGGTGGTGTAAGGCGCGATCACCACGTCGTCCTGGTCGTTGCCCCACTGGCCCTGGCCCTTGGGGCCCAGCACCCCCACCACGCGGAAGGGCAGGTGCTTCAGGCGCACCAGCTGGCCCACGGGGTCCGCGTCCGGGAAGAGGGTGGCGGCCACGGTGGCGCCGAGCAGGCACACGTTCTGGGCGGTGAGCACGTCGCGTCCGTTGAAGTTCTCGCCGGAGGCGATCGTCCAGTTGCGGATGGCCAGGTACTGCTCGTTGCCGCCCTCCACCTGGGTGTTCCAGTTCTGGTTGCCGGTGATGGCCTGCACGCGGCCGCGCACCTGCGGGCTGAAGGCGCGCACGCCGGGGAGCTCGGCGAGCACGCGCGCGTCGTCCAGGGTGAGGCTCTGCACGGTGCCCGCCCCCCCGCGCACGCCGCCCCCGCCCCGGCCGAAGCTGCCCGAGGAGACGAAGACGAGGTTGGCCCCCTGCGCCTGCACCTGCTCGTCGATGGCGGCGCGGGCCCCCGAGCCCAGGGCCACCATGGCGATGACGGAGGCCACGCCGATGACCACGCCGAGCATGGTGAGGGCGGCGCGCACCTTGTTGCGCCGCATGGCGGTGAGGGCGATGCGCGCGGTGTTGCCCAGCGTCACGCCGGCACCACCTCCTCCTCGGGGAGCCGCGCGCGCTCGGCGCGGGCGTCGCGCCGGCGGGTCACCGCCTCGTCCGACACCACGCGGCCGTCGCGGAAGGTCACCACCCGCGTCCCGTACTCCGCGATGTCGTGCTCGTGGGTGACGAGCACCACCGTCAGGCCGTGCTCCCGGTTCAGGCGCTGCAGGATCTCCATGACCTCCACGCTGGTGCGCGTGTCGAGGTTCCCCGTGGGCTCGTCGGCCAGCACGAGCTCGGGCTCGTTGACGAGCGCGCGCGCGATGGCCACGCGCTGCTGCTGCCCGCCCGAGAGCTGGCTGGGCAGGTGGTGCGCGCGATCCTCCAGCCCCACTGCCTGCAGCAGCGCGCGCGCCCGCGCCTCCGCCTGCGCGCGCGGCACCGTGCGCCCGCCGTAGAGGAGGGGGAGCGAGACGTTCTCCAGGGCCGAGGTGCGCGGGAGGAGGTTGAAGCTCTGGAAGACGAACCCGATCTTGTGGTTGCGCCGCAGGGCGCGCCCGTCGCGGTCCAGGTCCGTCACGTCCTCCCCGTCCAGGCGGTAGCGCCCGGCGGAGGGATGGTCGAGCAGCCCGAGCATGTTCATGAACGTGCTCTTGCCGCTGCCGGAGGCCCCGATCACGGCCACGAAGGCGCCCTTCTCGATGCTGAGGTCCACGCCGCGCAGGGCGTGCACGTCCACGTCCCCCAGCCGGTACGTCTTGCGGAGGCCTTCCACCTCCACGATGGGCGGCACGCGCGCTACCTCTGGCGGCGCTGGACGGAGGGACTGAAGGGGTTGGTCCCCGGCGAGGAGCCGGCCGCGCGCTGCCGCTGCGCGTCCCCCGCCAGGCCCACCACCACCGTCTCGCCCTCCTGCAGCCCCTCGCGCACCTCGGTGACCTGGCCGTCGGACAGGCCGAGCACCACGCGTCGTCCCTCCAGCTTCCCGCCGACGCTGACGAACACCAGGCCGCGCCGCCCCCCCGCGCCCCCCTCCGCCGTCCCCGCCGGCCGGCGCGCCGCCCCCGGCGAACGGCCAGACCGCGAGCACGACGGCCATGCCGACCATCCACGCGGCGTAGCGCTGCAGCGAGCCGTTCTCGAGCCGCTGCGTGAATCGCCCGGCGAGGCCGAACAGGCCGTCGACCGCATGCGTGAACAGCAGCCGGCCGGTCCAGCCGCGCGGGTGGTGCAGGTGCAGGTCGAAGCGGTGCTGCAGCGCGAAGTACATCGCCACCCCGCCCGCCAGCGCGAGCGCGCTCATCAGCAGCGGCAGGTTGAAGCCGTGCCAGATCGCGAGGTGATACTCGGGCG
>DATBIO010000109.1:0-2023 GCA_036556965.1 Vicinamibacteria bacterium | reverse complement strand
AGATGACGGGCAAGACCCTCTGGCAGACGGAGGAGATGCCGCACCTGGGCGAGAAGGGGCGCGACGGCGCCGGCTACTCCTCCATCGTGGTCTCGAGCGGCGGCGGGGTGAAGCAGTACGTCCAGCTCATGGGCCGCGGCCTGGTGGGCGTCCGCGCCAGCGACGGCAAGTACCTGTGGCACTACAACAAGGTCGCCAACAACGTGGCCAACATCCCCACGCCCATCGTGAACGGCGACTACGTCTTCACCTCCACCGGCTACCAGACGGGGGCGGCGCTCCTCAAGCTGGAGAAGGCGGGCGACGGGGTGAAGGCGAGCGAGGTGTATTTCCTGGAGCCCAACACCTTCCAGAACCACCACGGCGGGATGGTGCTGGTGGGCGACCACGTCTACGCCGGCCACGGCCACAACAAGGGCTTCCCCATCTGCCTCGACTTCGCCACGGGCAGGGTGGCGTGGGGCGGCGACGTGCGCAACGCGGGCACCGGCTCCGCCGCCGTGCTCTACGCGGACGGCCGCCTGTACTACCGCTACCAGAACGGGGTGGTGGTGCTGGTGGAGGCCACCCCCACCGGCTACCGCGAGAAGGGGTCCTTCACCATCCCCAACGCCAACCTGAGCTGGGCCCACCTGGTGATCGTGGACGGCCGGCTCTACGTGCGCGAGCAGGACGCGCTCTACGTCTACGACGTCCGCGCCTCCCGGCGCGCGGCGGCCGCCCGGTGACGGCGAGCGGCGCGTGACGTCCGAGGCGGGGCCGGAGCCCGGCGAGGCCGAGGCCCGCGCGTTCCTGCGCCACGCCCTCTCCACCGTGGCCTACCGCGGCGGGAAGGCGCTGCGCGGCGCCCCCGCGGAGTTCGCCGCCTACAAGGTGGGGGAGACGAGCCGGACGCCGGTGGAGATCGTGGCCCACCTCGGCGACCTCTTCGAGTGGGGCCTGTCCCTGGCCCGCGGCGCGGAGGCCTGGGTCCCCGCCGCCCCCGCCGGCTGGGAGGAGGCGGTGGAGCGCTTCTTCCGCACGCTGGGCGCGCTGGACGCGGAGCTGGCGCGGGAGGGCGGGCTGCGCTGCCCGTGGACGCGGCTCTTCCAGGGGCCGATCGCGGACGCGCTCACGCACGTCGGCCAGCTCACCATGCTGCGGCGCCTGGGCGGCGCCGCGGTGCGGGGCGAGAACTACTTCCGCGCGGAGATCGAGGCCGGGCGCGTGGGCACGGAGCAGGCGGCACCCCGGCGCGAGTTCGACTAGCGAGGGTAGGCGGGCCTAGGGCTCCGACCGGCCGCGCCCCGCCACTGCTTCCACGGCCCGACGCAGGCCCGCCGCGTCCACGGCGGGGTAGCGGATGAGGTCCGGCTCCACCGCGTCGAACAACGCCCGCAGGCGGGCCGGCTCCACCAGCCCCGCGGCCAGCATGTGCGCGACGTCGGCCTGGTCCTGGGCGTGCCCGCGCTCGATCTTGGCCAGGGCCTGCGCGTAGAAGTCGTAGTGGTGGAAGGACGCGCGCCCTTCGCGCGCGACGAACGGGCTGCGCTCGCGCCAGCCGGGCAGCTCCGGCACGAAGTCCGCGGGGGAGGCGAGCTCCACGTTCAGGCCGAGGTCCTCCTTGAGCCGGGGGATGGCGGAAAAGACGGCGTCCGACTCCGGGACCACATGGATGTCGGCGTCGATGGTGGAGGGGCGCCAGCCGAGCAGCACCGCGCAGGCCCCGCCCGTGAGGTAGACGCGCGTCTCCACCCGCGCCGCGCGGCCCAGCTCCCGCATGAAGCGCTCGAGGGTGGCCGCGTCCGCCCGCCCGCGCACGCGCTCAGGCGCGGGCCACCGCCGCCCGCTCGAAGCTCACGAGCCGGCGCAGCAGCGCGTTGTAGCGGGCGTGCGCGGAGGCGGCGTCCTCGCGCGCCAGCAGGTCGTACAGCCGGTGCTCGGGCCCGGGCGCCGACTCCGGCACGGCGAGCCCGAGCTCGCGCAGGCGCGGCGCGCCGATGGCCACCAGGAGCGCTTCCACGGTCTCCCGCCCGCGCGCGAG
>DATBIO010000108.1:0-9661 GCA_036556965.1 Vicinamibacteria bacterium | reverse complement strand
CCACGTGCGCGAGCTCCGCCGGTTGCCCGCCCGGCACCGTGTGCATGACCCTCCTTTGCTGCGGCGACACGCCGTTCTGCGTCTCGATCGCCCCCGTCGGCACCATCTGCACTCCTCCCGTGGGTCTCGCCCCGGGCACCTGGGGCGCGGCGCGCTGAGCGCAAGCCCATCACGGTGACGCGGTGAGGCCAACGCGCAGGCGTTGCCTCACCGCGACCAGGGAACGGTGACGTCCGCCGGCCTCCCCTTCACGCCGCCGGCCGTCGCCCTCACGCAGGAGCTGCGGTGGGTCCTGGGGCGCGCCTTCGGCCCGACGCAGGGCCCGTGGCGCGGTGCGCTCGACGGCGCGGAGGCCCTGCGGCTCGCCGGCGCGCTGTGCCTCGCGGACCGCATCGGGGCGCGCGTTGCTCCCCCGCCGCTCTTGGCGGAGCTCGGAAGAGAGGCCGCGCTGAGCCTGAGCGCAGGGCGCCTCGCCACCATGGCCCGGATGCGGCGACTCATCGCCCTCATCCCGGATCTGGCGTCGCTCGCGGCGGCCGAGGGCGTCCCCGTCGTCCTCGTCAAGTTCGCCGGCCTTCACGCGGGGGGCCACTTGGCCGAGGGCGCGCGGTCGGCCTCCGACCTCGACCTGCTGCTGCGCCCGGACGACGCCACGCGCGCCTTCGAGACGCTGCGCGGCCGAGGGTGGCTCGTGTCGGAGGTGATGACGGCGGACCATCACCTGCCGCCCCTGCTTGACGACAAAGGCCGGCTCGTCGAGCTGCACACGCACCTGCCCGGCCTCGCCGTCCCCGGCACGCGCCGCTTCGCCGGCTTCGACGCGCTCCTGGACGCGGGAGCCCTGGAGCCGGCGCCCGGCCTCGGCCCGTACGTCCACCTCCTGCGGCGCGCGCCCATGGTGGCGCACCTCGTCGCCCACGGCCTGGCCCACCACGGCGGCGCGGACGCCTATCCCGTGACCCGCATGCTCGGGGACGTGATCGACCTGCTGCCCGGCCGCCTGGAGGCGGGGCTGGGCGAGGCGCGGGAATGGATGTCGGGCGTGTCCGCGGCCGAGGTCGAGGCGGTGGCCACGCTGTGCGAGGCGCTGGAAAACGGTGCCCTCGAGGGCATGGACACGGTGAATGGAGGGCGACCCGCGGAGCTGCTGCTGCGGCACGTCCTGGCGGGAGCGCTCGATCCCGGCTATCGCTCGGGGCTCGTGGTGGCGCACGTCCTGCGCCCCCTCACCGACGAGCCCCGCTGGTGGAAGATGCTGAAGACCGTGCGCCGCGCCGCCTTCCCCCCCCGCGCGCAGCTCGCCGCGCGCATGGGAGGCGCTTCGCGCGGCGGCCGCCTGCGCCGCCGGCTCGCCCACGCCGCCGCCTTCGCGGGCCACGTCTCGCGACTGGCGCTCAACGCGATCCGCGGCCATCCCTCCTAGGGACGGCGGCAGGGCGCGGCGGTGCCCTCGTGGCTACCGCCGGATCTCGCCCAGCCTCACGACCTCGAAGGCGCTGCCGGGCACCGTCTTGAGCTGCGCCAGGTCGGCGTCGTCCCAGCGCGTGTTCGTCTCCCCGGTGATGAACCAGTCCGAGCCGTTGTCGGCCACGAACATGCCGTAGCGCCGCAGGGCGGTGAGGATCACCAGCGAGGCCCCGCGGAACCGGCCCAGGTCGTAGGACGCCTTGAGCCTCACGCGCAGGCCCATGGGCGGGAGGGCGGCGTCGCGGCTGCTGCTGGCGAAGTGCGTGGCGGGGTGCACGTAGGCGCGCTGGGTGCGGCGCGTGGTGAAGCGCAGCGCGTGGCGGATCTCGCCCGCCTGCACCTCCTCGAGGCGGACGAGCCCGGGGAGGATGGGGAGGCCGGCGGCGTCCGCGCTCGTCCAGCCGTCCGGGCGCAGGCGGTTGGAGCGCAGGTCGAAGACGGCACCCGAGCCGCAGCTCCAGCCGGGCCCCACGTACAGCGAGTCGAAGGTCTCGTAGAGCCGGCACGCGTCGCGGTCCACCACGATGACGTGGCGGTCGCCCCCCGCTTCCACCGGCGCGTCGGGGGGAATGGGATAGGGCCCGGGGTCGCTCTCGTCGGCGTAGTAGAACGACACGGGGACGCGAGGCTGCGAGCCCGGCACCGTGATCCAGGGGATGCCGTAGGTGGGGTCGCTGCCGAAGTCGGGGTGCAGGAAGCGCCCGGCCCCGATGCTGGCGACGTAGGCGTCGGAGCCGGGGTCCACCGGGTCGCCGGAGACGTCGCGGTTCCACGAGTTGTCGGCGGGGAAGACCGGACAGCCGGCCACGCGGGGGCCCTCCGCGGGTGCCTCCGGACCGGCCGGGCCGCGCGGGCCGTCCCCGGACCCCGGCGCGCAGGCGGCCAGCAGCACGAGGAGGGCGGGGACGCCGCGTTTCACGGTGCAGCTTGTACGGCAGGAGCGGACGGCCCGTTGTGACGGGCCGCACAGGGCTCAGCCGCGGCGCTTGGCCGCGGGCAGGTACTGGCGCTCGACGTAGTCCCGCACCATGCGATGCGCGGAGAAGTGCGGGACCACGGAGACGATGGAGGACTTCATGGTGGCGACCCAGGCGCGCCGGTTGCCGTCGCCGTTGCTGTCGTAGAAGCGCGGAACGACCTCCTGCTCCAGGAGGCGATAAAGGGACTCGGCGTCCTCCAGGTCCTGGGCCGCGGGGTCGGTCCCCGCCTCCTCCGAGCCGATGGCCCAGCCGACGTCGGGATGGAAGCCTTCCGCCCACCAGCCGTCGCGGATGCTCAGGTTGACCCCGCCGTTGACGGGCGACTTCTGGCCGCTGGTCCCGGAGGCCTCCTGCGGCCGGCGCGGGGTGTTCAGCCAGACGTCGCAGCCCTGGACCATGGTGCGGCCGATCTCCATGTCGTAGTCCTCGAGGAACACGATGCGCCCCCGGAACTCCTCCTGCGTCAGCATGAAGAGCCGGCGGATGAGGTCCTGGCCCTCGCGGTCCGCGGGATGGGCCTTGCCCGCGAAGATCATCTGCACCGGGCGCTCGCGGTCGAAGAGGATGCCCCGCAGGCGCTCGAGGTCGGAGAGCACCAGCACCGCGCGCTTGTAGGTGGCGAAGCGGCGGGCGAAGCCGACGGTCAAGGCCCGGGGGTCGAGGAGGCGCTCCAGGTCGCGCAGCTCGTCGGGGCTCCGGCCGTGGCGCGCCCCCTGCACGCGCAGGCGCTCGCGCACGAAGCGGATGAGGCGCTCCTTCTGCGCGCGGTGCGCTGCCCACAGCTCGGCGTCCGGGACCTGGCGCACCTTCTCCCAGGCCTCGGGCTCCAGCAGCCGCTGCTCCCAGTCCGGGTCCACGTGGCGCGCGTAGAGGGCGCGCATCTCCGGGCCCACCCAGGTCTCGGTGTGCACCCCGTTGGTGACGGCCTCCACCGGCTCCTCTCCCCCCTCCGGGAACAGGTGGCGCCACATGGCGGAGGCCACGCGCGCGTGGAGCCGGCTGACGCCGTTGACCTGGCTGGAGAGGCGGATGGCCAGCACGGTGAGGTTGAACTGGCCGTTGTGCGTGCCGAGGTCGAGCACCTCGTCCGGCTCGCAGCCCACCTCTTCCACCCACGGCGCCAGGTAGCGGCGCACGAGGGCGAAGTCGAAGGACTCGTTGCCCGCGGGCACCGGCGTGTGCGTGGTGAAGACCGTGGTCCGCGACACCCACTGGAGGGCGTCGTTCAGCCCCTCGCCGTGGAGCACGCGCTCCCGCGCGCGCTCCAGCCCCAGGAAGGCCACGTGCCCCTCGTTGACGTGCCAGACGGCGGGCGCGATGTCCAGGGCGCGCAGGGCGCGCACCCCGCCGATGCCCAGCACGATCTCCTGGCACAGCCGCATCTCGCGGCCGCGCACGTAGAGCGTGCCCGTGATGGAGCGGTCGGCGGGGTCGTTGAGGGGGATGTCCGTGTCCAGCATCAGCACGGGCACCAGCCCCACCTGGACCTTCCAGATGGCGGCCTGCACCACGCGCCCGGGCAGGTCCACCGGCACCGTCAGCATGCCGCCCTCGGGCGCGCGCACGGGCAGCACGGGCAGGCGGGCGAAGTCGTAGTCCGGGTAGATGTGCTGCTGGTAGCCGTCGGCGTCGACGGTCTGGCGGAAGTAGCCCGAGCGGTAGAGGAGGCCGACGCCCACCAGGGGCACGCCGAGGTCGCTGGCCGCCTTGCAGTGGTCGCCGGAGAGCACGCCCAGGCCCCCCGAGTAGACGCCGAGGCTGGCGTGCAAGCCGAACTCCGTGGAGAAGTAGGCCACCGGCCCGCGGAGCGTCTCCTGGTGCCGGGCGAACCAGCGCTCGCGCGCGAGGTAGGTGTCGAGATCGGCCACCACGCCCTCGTAGGCCCGGCGGAACTCCGGGTCGGCCAGCAGCCGTTCCCAGTGCCGGGGCTCGATGTTGATGAGGAGCTCGACGGGGTTGTGGTAGCGGCGCCAGTGGTCGGGATCGATCCAGGTGAACAGGCGGGTGGCCTGCGGCGACCAGCTCCACCAGAGGTTGTAGGCGAGGTCCCGGAGCCTCTCGACGGCAGGCGGAAGCTCGATGTCGGCGACGTGGAGGGTCGGGATGTTCACGGGGGACCTAGGAGTCGGAGGAGGACTCCACGTAGCGCTGCACGCGCGCGCGGTCGGCGGGGGACAGGGCCACGAAGCGCACCCCGCACTGCCGGGGCGTGGCCAGGCGCACGACCTCCGCCCGGGGTCGCAGGGCGGCCTCCTCGGGCGGCAGCGCGAAGCTGAGGTCCAGCTCGTCGCCCAGGCCCACCGCCTCCTCGCTCTCGAGGAGCATGCCGCTCACGCTCAGGTTCAGGGCCACCGCGGGCACCGTGCGCTCGGGCAGGGCGAAGGCCACCACGCGGAAGCTGACGGGCACGCGCGCGCGCGTGCGCGGGGGCACCGACATGAGGGGGGGAAGCCGCTCGCTCCACTCCGGGCCGGGGGGCAGGCGCAGGATGGCGTTGGCCCCCGCCTGGAGCAGGGCCACCTCCAGGGGCTCGAAGTCCCCGCGCGCCACCACGGCAATGGAGAGGGCGCGCGTGGCGTCCGCCTGCCGGAGGTCGGCCACCAGCTCCTCGGCCTCCGGGAGCTCCCGGTCCACCACCACCACGTCCGGGCGTGCCGCGAGGGCGAGGATGCGGGCCTGGTCCCGACGAGCCGCCACCTGCCGCTCCACCTCGGCCCGCCCGAGCGGCGTCCCTTCCAGCTCCGCGTCGAGGTCGGCCTGCGAGCAGATGAGGGCCAGCGCCATGGGCGGCGCGAAGTCTATCAAGCCCGTTCTGCCGCCACCACCCATTCGCCCGCGCTGGCCGGGCCCTCCAGGCCCAGGGGCTCCGCGTAGCGGACGCGCATCGCCTCCCCGTCCCCCTTGGCGCGCAGCGTGAACCCGCGCTCGGCCAGCCAGCTCCCCAGGGTCTCGGGGTCCAGGGTGAACAGCACGGGCTCGCTGGACGCCTGCAGGAGGGCGACGGTGGCCCGCGCCGTGGAGCCCTTCTCCTTCGCTCGCCCCGCGTCCACCATCGTGAACACCAGCGTGCTGCCGGGCGCGGACTGCCGCCGCACGCCCTCCAGCACGCCGTCCACCACGGCGGGCTCCAGGTACATGAGCACGCCCTCCGCCAGCCAGGCCGACTTCTGCGCGGGGTCGTAGCCCGCCGCCTTCAGCGGCTCGTCGGGCGGCTGCTGCGCGAGGTCCACGGGCACGAAGGTGAGACGCGGGTTCTCGGAGCCGTGCTCGGCGAGGGCGCGGCGCTTCCGCTCCTGGGTGGCGGGATGGTCGACCTCGAAGCAGCGCAGGTCCGGGAACCGGCCCAGCAGGCGCAGGCTGAGGGAGTCGTAGCCGGCTCCCAGGACCACCACCTGGCGCACCCCCGTGCCCACCGCCTCCGTCATGAGGTCGTTGATGTAGCGCTTGCGCAGAAGGAGGGACAGGGGCCCTCCCGGCTGTATGGCGTCCCCCACCACGCGCATGAAGGCCGCCGTCTTCTCGGCCGTGCGCAGCTTGAAGCGCTTCTCCGCTTCCGGGCCGTGGGCGCGCACCGACGCCTCCCACAGCGAGCCGTCGGGGTCGCTCAGCAGCGGCTGGAGCTTGGGATCGCGCGCGGCCACCGCCATGTTGATGGCCACGCGAATGGCGGTTTCACTCGGTTGCCCGGGCTTCATTCATGGACCCCCTACCCTAACCCTCCCCACGCAGGGGGAGGGGAATGTTCTTGCACGTCCGGCCCCGCGTTCCGTTGCTCGCCGCGCGGCATCATTCCAGCTCCCTCAGCCACGCCTGCTTCGAGGCGTCCGACGGCATGCGCCAATCGCCACGCGGCGAGAGGCTCACCGAGCCGACCTTCGGCCCGTCGGGGCTGGCCGAGCGCTTGAACTGGTTGTCGAAGAACCGCGTGAGGAAGGCGCGCAGCCACTTCCGCCGCGTGGCTTCGTCGTAGCGCCCGGCGAAGGCGTGGCCGGCCAGGAACAGCGTCTTGCGCGGGCCCGCGCCCAGCCGCAGCAGGCAGTGCAGGAAGAAGTCGTGCAGCTCGTAAGGGCCCACGATCTCCTCCGTCTGCTGCGCGATGTGGCCCCCGGCCAGGGGCGGCGTCAGCTCGGGGGAGACGGGCGTCTCCACCACGTCCTCCAGCACCTCGCGCACCGGGCCGCCCTCCGCGCGCGCCACCGAGGACACCAGCGCGCGCACCAGCGTCTTGGGCACGCTGGCGTTCACGTTGTACATCGCGATGTGGTCTCCGCCGTAGGTGGTGAAGCCGAGGGCCAGCTCCGACAGGTCGGCGGTGCCGACCTGGAGCGCCTTCTCCATGTTGGCCAGGTCCATCAGGACCTGCGTGCGCTCCCGCGCCTGCAGGTTCTGGAAGGTCGCGCTCTGCGTGTCGCCGGGGTCGAGCCCGATGTCGGACACGTGCTGCGCGCAGGCGGCGCGGATGTCGATCTCGCGCAGCTCCACCTCGTAGGCGCGGGCCAGGGCGCGGGCCTGGGCCAGGGTGCGCGCGGAGGTCCCGGGGCCCGGCAGGCTGACGGCGAGGATGCCGCGCCGGGGCAGGCCGAGCTGGGCGAACGCGCGCACGCACACGAGCAGGGCGAGGGTCGAGTCCAGGCCGCCGGACAGGCCGAGGACGACGCGCTGGAGCCCGGTGTGCTCGAGCCGCTTGGCCAGGCCCGCCGTCTGGATGGCCAGCACCTCGGCGCAGCGCTCGTCCAGCGCCGCGGCGCCCGCGGGCAGGAAGGGATGGGGCTCCACGGACCGGCGCAGCCGGTCCGGACCCGGCACCGGCTCGAGGGCGACGGTGCGGAACGGTCCCCGCAGGGCATGCACGCCGTCCGCGAAGGAGGTCTGGCGGATGCGCTCCACGGTCAGCCACTCCGTGTCCACGTCCGTGGCCACCAGGTCGCCGGCGCGCTTGAACCGCTCCCCTTCCGCGAGGAGGGTGCCGTTCTCGGCCACCAGCAGGTGTCCCCCGAAGACCACGTCGGTGGTGGACTCGTGCACGCCGGTGTTGGCGTAGGCGTAGGCGCACAGCCCACGCGCCGACTGCTGCTTGACCAGCTCGCGCCGGAAGGCGGCCTTGGCCACGATCTCGTTGGAGGACGAGAGGTTGAGGACGATGGTGGCCCCGGCCACCGCCAGCAGGCTGCTCGGGGGCACGGGGGCCCAGAGGTCCTCGCAGATCTCCACCCCGATGACGAAGGCCCGCGCGTCCGCCACCGCGAACAGCAGGTCGGGGCCGAAGGGCACCTCCACCCCGAGCACCCGCGCGGAGCGGGCGCGCGCCTCGCGCGACGACGAGAACCAGCGCTCTTCGTAGTACTCCTTGTACCCGGGCAGGTACGACTTCGGCACCACCCCGCGCACGCGGCCCGCCTGGATCACGGCGGCCGTGTTGAAGAGGAGGCCGTCCACGGCCAGGGGCAGGCCCACCGCCACCACCATGGGCGAGGCGCGCGTGGCCTCGAGCAGTCGGCCCAGCGCCCGCTCCGCGCCCGCCACCAGCGTCTCCAGGCTGAAGAAGAGGTCGCCCGCGGTGTAGCCGGTGAGGCTGAGCTCGGGGAGCACGACCACCTGCGCCTCCGCCTCCCGGGCCTGCCCGAGGAAGCGCAGGATGTGGTCGCAGTTGGCCTCGGGGTCCGCCACCGCCACCGGCGGACACGCCGCGGCCACGCGCACGAAGCCGAAGGGCGCGCTTCCCATGCTCCCTCAGTCTACGGCGGGGACGCGGACGGCGAAAAGGGCGCCGGCGCGGGGGAGACTTGCTGCGGTGCCATACCCCCCGGCCGGCGCCAGCGGCCCTAGAACGTGATCTTGGCCGCGAGCTGGACGATGCGCTGCGTGTCCTCGAAGTTCACCTGGGTGCTGCTGTCCGCCCCGAAGTCGAGGCGGGGGTTGGCCAGGTTGAGCTGGGGCACGAGCACGCCGTTCGTGAAGTTGTAGAGCGTCGTCTGCTGCGCGCTGATGTTGGTGGTGTTGAGCAGGTTGAAGGCCTCCGCGATCAGCTCCAGCTTCACCTCCTTGCCCAGGGGAATGGCGCGGGTGAGCCGCATGTCCACGGTGAAGGCGCTGGGCAGGCGGTGCACGTTCCGGCTGCCGGGCACGATGTCGTTGAAGCGGTTGCCGTCCTGGTTCAGGTCGTTGGTGACGCGCTCCGCGTAGGGCAGCCCGCTCTGCACGGCGGCGATCCAGCTGAGCGACCAGCCGTCGAGCAGGGCCTTGGTCGCCCCCTGCGCGTCCGCCCACCAGACCGGCGCCCAGTAGCCGCTGAACACGGCCCGGTGGCGGACGTCGTTGTCGCCGTCCGCCCGGTCCGCCTCGAAGTCGGCCGGGTTCGACACGTACTTGGCGTCGTCACCCGCGTTGCCGGGCACCACGGCGGTGGCGTCGGGCCTGGTGTCCTCCACCTTGCCCAGGGTGTAGGCGAGGCTCAGGAGCAGTCCCTTGCGGTAGCGCCTGCGCAGCTCGAGGTTGAGCCCGTTGTAGGTGGACTCCGCGCTGCTCTCGAAGCGGATGATGCGGTCGAAGTTGGCGAAGGGCCGCGCCGTCGGGAAGCGTTGCACGGTCACGGACCCGCCGCCCTGGATGGGCACCTCCGCCGCCGTGGGCGTCCCGATGTTGAAGTCCGTCGAGCGCTGCAGCTTGCGCCCGGCCACGCCCAGGTAGCTCGCGTTGAGGGCGAGGTCGGGGGTGAGCGCGTACTCCACCCCCGCGCTCCACTGGTGCACCTCGGGGTTCTCGTAGTCCGGGTCGAAGATGAAGATGCTCGGCCGCACTCCGGCCACCCCCGCGGGCGGCGCGGCGAGCACGTTCGGATAGGTCGGCACCTGGTTGCCGGTGAGGCGGACCGAGATGACGTTCACGCCGTTGTTGGAGTGGGCGGTGCCCACCATGATGGACGGCGTCCGGCCGTAGAACAGGCCGTAACCCGCCCGCACCACCGTGCGCTTGTTGGGCGACCAGGCCAGGCCCAGGCGCGGCGCCACGTTGTTCTTGTCCGTCTTCAGGAAGCTGGTGTCGATGCCGGCGGCGGCGAGCTGGGGGTCGGGGTTGCGCACGGCGGGCTTGGCGAAGGACTGGATGTCGTAGCGCACTCCCGCGGTGAGGATGAGGTCCGCGCGCGCGCGCCACTCGTCCTGCAGGAAGACCGCGAACTCGTCGATGTCCGGGTTGGTCTCCGGCCCCGTGGTGCC
>DATBIO010000107.1:0-20036 GCA_036556965.1 Vicinamibacteria bacterium | reverse complement strand
AAGATGCCCCGGATCTCCTCCTGCTTGCCAGGCGCGCACTTGCGGAGGATCAGCTCGCGCACGTCTCCGAACAGGGGCCGGGGCGGGTCGGTCAGGATCCTCTGGAGGGCGTCCCTTCGCTGGCGGTCCGCCAGCGTCGAGAGCGTCCCCTTGGGGAGCTTCAGGAACCGCGCCATCTTGGCGTAGATGTCCGTCCGATCGGGGGCGGGCGGCAGCTTCTTCCGCGACAGCAGCTGGGAGATGTAGGACTCCGTGACCTCGGCCGCCGCCGCCAGGTCCTTCTGGTCGCGCTTGAGCTCCGCGAGCCGCTGTCGGATCACCAGGCACACGTCCACGCGCACCTCCCGCTGCTTCGAGGCCGGTTGAGGACCCGGCACGCCATCCGCTTAACTATAACGGATTAACCCATTCTGCCAAGGTCTGATTTTGCTTGACACAGCTGGGTTACTTAACCTAGAGTGGTGAAGCTGACCAGGGACTCTTCGCCCAGGCTGTCACTACTGCGGTTACCTGGAGCTGCCCCTCGGCCACCGACAACCAAGGAGGTTGGCCATGTTCGCACGTCGCGTTTCGATGACCCTCAAGCCCAACAGCGTCGCCGAGCTCACGAAGAGGCTGGAGAACGACATCATTCCCCTCCTCCGAAAGCAGAAGGGCTTCCAGGACGAGATCCTCTTCGTCGCCCCCGGGGGCAAGGAAGCGTTCGGCATCAGCCTGTGGGACGGGGCGGAGAGCGCGGACGCCTACGGCCGCGGAACCTACCCCCAGGTGGCGAAGATCCTCTCCCGCTGCATCGAGGGAACCCCTCGCATCGAGACGTTCGACGTCTCGAACTCGACGTTCCACAAGATCGCCGCGCCCCTGGCCGCCGCCGGCCGGTAGCGGGAGGAGGGATCCCCATGATGAACTTCGTGTCGCAACGCTGGTTCTGGATCGGCGTCGTCGCCTCGGTGGCGCCGCTGTCGATCGCCTGGACCCTCGTCAGCCCCTACGGGGCGTTCTGGACGGGTCTGGGCTGGTTCTGCTTCCTGGCCCTGGCCGTCGCGCTGGCCATGGGCAGGACGTCGTCGCGCACCATGGCCGAGGTCATCGGCGACGTCGACGCCGAGCCGGTCCTCGCCACCCGCGTGCCGGACCGGGTCGCCCTGCCGGCGTCAAAGCAGTCTCGTTGAATCATTGGGAGATGCACTCATGAAAGTACGTCCGCTTCACGACCGCTTGCTGGTGCGCCGCCTCGAAGCCGCGGAGACCGTAAAGGGAGGCATCGTCATCCCCGACACGGCCCGGGAGAAGCCTCTGGAGGGCCGCGTCCTCGCCGTGGGCAACGGCAAGGTGCTGGAGAACGGCACCACCCTCGCCGTCGACGTCAAGGTCGGCGACACCATCCTCTTCGGAAAGTACTCCGGGACCGAGATCAAGATCGAGGGCGAGGAAGTCCTGATCGTCCGCGAAGACGAAGTCCTGGCCGTGCTCGCATAGTCGTCCTTCATTCAGGCAGACAGGGAGATCGCAATCATGTCGAAGCAGATCACTTACGGGGACGAGTCGCGTCAGCACGTGCTGCGCGGGGTCAACCGTCTGGCCGACGCGGTCAAGGTGACCCTGGGCCCCAAGGGCCGGAACGTCGTTCTGGACAAGAAGTTCGGCGCCCCCCTCATCACCAAGGACGGGGTGACGGTGGCCAAGGAGATCGAGCTCAAGGAGCCCCTGGAGAACATGGGGGCGCAGATGGTCAGGGAGGTGGCCAGCAAGACTTCCGACGTGGCCGGTGACGGCACCACCACCGCGACCATCCTCGCCCAGGCCATCTACCGCGAGGGCAGCAAGAACGTCACCGCGGGCGCCAACCCCATGGACCTCAAGCGCGGGATCGACAAGGCGGTGGCCGCCGTCGCCGCGGAGCTGAAGAAGCTGAGCAAGCCGGTGCGGGGCAAGATGATCGCCCAGGTCGGCGCCATCTCCGCCAACAACGACCAGGCCATCGGCACCATCATCGCGGAGGCCATGGAGAAGGTCGGCAAGGACGGCGTCATCACCGTCGAGGAGGCGAAGTCCATCGAGACCTCGCTCGAGGTGGTGGAGGGCATGCAGTTCGACCGCGGCTACCTCTCGCCCTACTTCGTCACCGACCCCGAGCGGATGGAGTGCGTGCTCGAGGACGCGCTGGTGCTCGTCCACGAGAAGAAGATCTCCAACCTGAAGGACCTCCTCCCCCTCCTGGAGCAGGTGGCCAAGCTCGGCCAGTCGCTGCTCGTGGTGGCGGAAGACCTGGAAGGCGAGGCCCTGGCCACCCTGGTCGTGAACAAGCTCCGCGGGACGCTGAAGGTGGCCGCGGTCAAGGCGCCCGGCTACGGCGACCGGCGCAAGGCCATGCTGGAGGACATCGCCGTCCTCACCGGCGGCAAGGCCATCACGGAGGACCTGGGGCTGAAGCTCGAGAACCTCAAGGTCGACGACCTCGGACGGGCCAAGAAGGTCACCATCGCCAAGGACACCACCACCATCGTGGAGGGGGCGGGCAAGAAGAAGGACATCGAGGGCCGCGTCCGGCAGCTCCGCACCCAGGTCGAGGAGACGACCTCCGACTACGACCGCGAGAAGCTGCAGGAGCGGCTGGCCAAGCTGGTGGGAGGCGTGGCCGTGATCAAGGTCGGCGCGGCCACCGAGACCGAGATGAAGGAGAAGAAGGCCCGCGTCGAGGACGCCATGCACGCGACCAAGGCCGCGGTCGAGGAAGGGATCGTTCCCGGCGGCGGGGTCGCCCTCCTGCGCTGCACGCGGGTGGTGGAGACGGTGGAGGCCGCGGGCGACGAAGCCGTGGGCGTGGCCATCATCCGGCGCGCGCTCGAGGAGCCCTTGCGCCAGATCGCCGCCAACGCCGGCCACGAAGGGGCGGTGGTGGTGGCCAAGGTCCGGGAGATGGACACCGACGAAGGCTTCAACGCCCTCACCGAGACCTACGAGAACCTGGTGGAGGCGGGCGTCATCGATCCCACCAAGGTCGTCCGTTTCGCGCTGCAGAACGCCGCCTCCATCGCGTCGCTGCTCCTCACCACCGAGGCCACCATCTGCGAGATGGCCGGCGACGAAAAGGAGACCTCGGGGCACGGCATGTCCTCCGGGGGCGGGATGTATTGAGCGCGCACCCCGACGTTCCTCGTTGGCCTCGCCGGCCAACCTACGGAGGCCTTCGGATGAGGACGATATCGGTCGGCGGCAGTGCCCTTCGCCCCGACGCCCCACGCGGAGGGTCGCCAGGGCACCTGGCGGCCCTCTCCCTCGCGCTGGCCGCCGTGGTGCTTCCCGCGTGCAAGGGGGGAACCATCCAGGGGATCACCGGCCAGGTCGGGAGCACGACGTCGAGCCCGGCCAGCTTCCAGGTCAGCGGCCAGGGCGTCTGCGACAAGCTCAGCATCGACTTCGGCGACGGGACGCCCCCGGCCATCGTGCCCAACTACGACTTCGCGAACATCCCGCCCGTGTCCCATCTCTACGCGGGGTGGCGGGGCCGGAAGACGGTGAAGGCAGGGAGCGTCGAGAACTGCGTGGGCGAGGCGCAGATGATCTTCACCATCGGTCCGACCATCCTCAACGTCGGCTACGCCCAGCCTCGGCCCACGGCGTGCGACCCCATTCCCGGCAAGCCGGCCTTGCGCAAGAACACCAAGGTGCACATCACGACGAATCCCGCCCCCAACGTCAGGATCGACTTCGGGTGCGCCTTCGGCGGGTGCGTCTTCGACGCGGACGGCAGGAACCCGTCGACGGCAGGGCCTGCCCTGCCCTTTCCCGGGTTGCGGGAGCTGTCGATGGTCTTGAGGGTCGGCACCCAGGTCGTGCAGGGCGGTACGGACGTCACCTTCACCACCAGCCAGGCCGGGCCCCTGGAGGTCTGCGTCAACGACGACAACCTGTCCGACAACACCGGCGCGTGGGGGTTGCGCATCGAGGTCGACGAGTCGAATGCGCTCTGAGGTGTCGCGCGCACGTCGTTCGCCACGTGGCGACCGGAACGGGCCCCCTCCCCGGGGCGGGACGCATTGAGCGGGCACCGTGATGGTCCGCACGAGAAGGGATCGGACATGAACAAGACCACTTCGTTCCTGGCCGCCAGCGCCACCGCGGGCCTGCTCCTGGAAGGCCCGCTCCTGCCGGCCGTGTCCGCCGAGGAGCAGCTCGCGACCCCGGTCCAGCCGCTGTCCGGACAGCGCTACCAGACCCTGTGCGCCCTCGCGCGCTACCTCGACGAGACGGCGCAAGGAGCGCTCGAGGGCGCGGCGGACGACGTCCGCCGCGGAGCTTCCACGGAGGTGCGGTTCCTCCCCGCCATCCGCTCCTTTGCGCGGGGCGCGGGCGACTTCCGCCGCCGGGTGGACGGCCATCTCTCCTCGCCCCTGGAGGCCCCGCCCCAGGTGGCCGACCTCTCGGAGCGTGCGCGCGTCATGAGCGACCGCCTCCGCGCCGCCCAGGCCCTGCAGAGCACCTACGACGAGTGGGACGCCATCGTCGACGTCCTCCGGCGCATGGCCCGGCTCCTGGACGGGCACGCGGTCGAGGTCCCCACGCCGTTCCGCGTGCCGGCCCTCTCCGGCACCGCCCTCGAGCAGTTCCGCGAGCTCGCCCACGCCCTCGAGGCCAGCGCGACCCGGGCGCACAGCAAGGCGAGCCGTGAAGTCGGCGGCTATCCGGCCCGGGGACGCCAGTTCCTGGCCGAGCTGCACTACTTCGCGGCGCAGAGCGAGAACCTCCGCCGCCGCGTGGACGCCGGGGACCTGGAGCCGCAGAAGATCGGCCCCATGGTCGATCACCTCCGGGAGGAGGCGCGCCAGGCCGACCGACGCATGCGGGACGCGCAGGTGTTCAGCCAGGTCTGGGACGACTCGAGCCGCACCATCGACATCCTGCAGCGCATGGCCAACCTCGTCCGCTCCTGACCGCCGCTCGGGCCGGCCCCCCCCCGCGGGGCCGGCCCGAGCCGCGGAGGCGGAGCGCGCGGATGACGCGCGGCGCCGCCTTCGAACGGCGCGCCCCGCCACCGCTATAGTTCCCCGCCATGAGCCTGCCCGAGCCGGCCCCGTCCACCGAGGCCGGGCGCCGCGCGCGGCCCCGCCGGACCTACCGCTACTACGACCTGGTCATGGCCGCCTTCGTGACCGTGCTCCTCTGCGCCAACCTCATCGGCGCCTCCAAGGTGGCGAGCATCGGCGGCTTCGCCTTCGGCGCGGGCGTGCTCTTCTTCCCCATCAGCTACGTCTTCGGCGACATCCTCACCGAGGTCTACGGCTACGCGCGCGCGCGCAAGGTGGTGTGGGCCGGCTTCGGGGCCCTGATCTTCGCCTCGTTCATGAGCTGGGCCGTGCTCGCCTTCCCTCCCGCCCCGGGCTGGCCCCACCAGGCCGCCTTCGAGACCGTGTTCGGGGGGACGCCCAGGATCGTGGCCGCCTCCATCGTGGCCTACTTCGCGGGCGAGTTCTGCAACTCGTACGTGCTGGCCAAGATGAAGGTCCGCACGGAGGGGCGCTGGCTGTGGACGCGCACCATCGGCTCCACCATCGCGGGCGAGGGGGTGGACTCCCTCATCTTCTACCCGCTGGCCTTCCTCGGGGTGTGGTCGCCCGACCTCGTGCTCGCGGTGATGGCCACGAACTACGCGCTGAAGGTGGGCTGGGAGGTGGTGATGACGCCCTTCACCTACCGCATCGTCAACTTCCTGAAGGCGGCGGAGCACGAGGACTACTACGACCGCGACACCGACTTCACCCCGTTCTCGCTGCAGACCTGAGGCCGCCCGCGGGGACGGGGCGGACGGTCACATGGAGGAGAGGATCTTGGCCTTGAGGCTGTCGTACTCCGCTTCGGAGATGAGGCCCTTGTCCAGCATCTCCTTGGCCCGGGCCAGCTTGCCCACGGGGTCGTCGGCGGCGGCGGCGGGCGCGCCCACCACCACCCCGCCTGCCCGCGCGCGCGCCTCCTCCATCTCGCGGATGCGCCGCTTCTCGCGCCACTCCTGCTCCATCTGCTGGCAGATGCCGTAGAGGCGCTTGGCCTGGTCCTTGTCCAGTCCCTCCATGACTACGGTGCGGCCGTCCACCGTCTCCATCGAGAACTGGGTGGCCAGCATGGACTGGTTGATGCGCGTGTTGCGCACGTCCTGCCACTGGAAGTCCTCGAAGTCCACGCGGCCGAGCACGCTCGGACGGTAGAAGATGACGCGGTTGGTGGTGGCCACCACCGAGTCCTTGCGGATGTTCAAGCTGGTGATGTTCTGGAGGGCCACGTAGAGGATGTCCTCGTTGGGGGTGAGGATCTTGGCCACGTCGGCGGCCACCCGGCGCAGCGCGCCCTTCTCCTGGCCCGGCTCGGCGTGGCGGATGGGGACCTCGTCGGCCATTTCGCTGCCTCCCTCCTGATTCTATTCTTGCCGCGGTGACGGACGCCTTCGCCGCCTGGCTCGACGGGCTCGCGCGCCGGCACCTCGCCGACCTCTCGTTCGCCGAGGTGCGCAGGGCGGCCCAGGCCCTCTCCTCCGCCTACGTCGAGCGCCGGGACCGCCTGGCGGCCAAGGGCGCGCTGGACAGCGCGGGCAAGCGCGCCGCCTTCGCCCTCTACTTCGCGCCCCTGCACTTCCTCTTCGTGCGGGCGGTGGTGGCGGCCCTGGGCGCGGCGCGCCCGTCCCCGTCCACCGTGCTCGACCTCGGCTGCGGAACGGGCGCGGCGGGCGCGGCCTGGGCGGGGGAAGCCGGCGGCCGCCCCGCGGTGGAGGGCGTGGAGCGGAGCGGCTGGGCGGTGGAGGAGGCGCGCGCCACCCTGCGCGCGCTGGGGCTGCGGGGGGCCGCGCGGCGCGGCGACCTCCTCCGCGCGCGGCCGGCGCGCCGCGGGGAGGCGGTGGTGGTGGCCTACACCGCCAACGAGCTCGGCGCCGAGGCCCGCGGGCGGCTCCTCGAGCGGCTCCGCGCCGACGCCCGCGCGGGGGCGCGCGTGCTGGTGGTGGAGCCTCTGGCCCGCGGAGCGGCGCCCTGGTGGGACGCCTGGGCCGCCGCCTTCACCGCGGAGGGCGGCCGCGCCGACGAGTGGCGCTTCCCCGCCGCCCTGCCCGAGCTGCTCGCGCGCTTCGACCGCGCCACGGGGCTCGACCACCGCGAGCTGCGGGGGCGGTCCCTGTGGCTGCCCTCCGGCCCGCGCGGAGCCGCGCTCAGAAGGAGGCGGGGGCCTCCGGGGCGCGCGCCTTGGCCAGCTCCAGCTCCTCGTCGATGACCTGGGCGAAGGCCTCGTAGGGCTGGGCCCCCACCAGGAGCCGCCCGTTGATGAAGAAGGCGGGCGTCCCCGTGAGGCCGTGGCGGTTGGCCTCGTTCAGGTCCTGCTGCCACTCCGCGGTGTGCTTGCCGGAGTCCAGGCACTCGTTGAAGGCCTTGGCGTCCACGCCGACCTCGAGCGCGTACTGCTTCAGGTCCGCCACCTCCAGCTTGGACTGGTTGGCGAACAGCTTGTCGTGCAGCTCCCAGAACTTGCCCTGCTCGTGGGCGCAAGTCCCCGCCTCCGCGGCCTTGGCCGCCTGGGGATGGATCTGCAGCAGGGGCAGGTCGCGGAAGACCACGCGGATCTTGTCGCCGTAGGTCTCGTGCAGCTTCTTGAGACTGGGGTTCACGCGCGAGCAGAACGGGCACTGGAAGTCCGAGTACTCGATGATGGTCACGGGGGCGGTGGCCGGCCCCCCCCGGACGGGGTCGTCGGTGGGGACCTGCACCGCCACGCGCGGGGGCTCGAGGAGGACGCGGACCTGCGCCTTGGCCCGCAGCTCCTTCAGGAAGGCGGCCTCGCGCTCCCGGGCCTTCTGCTGGTTCAGGCCGGTCTCGATCTGCTTGAGGGCCTCGGCCTCCGCCAGGGTCCCGAAGCGGGCCTTGTTCTTCTCGTAGAAGTCCTTCTGCTCCTCGGGCGTGGTCTTGGGGGCCTTGGCCTCGATCTCCTGCTTGCGCAGCTCGTCCACCGAGATGGTGCGCGCGGCGGCCTCCTTCTCGAACAGGCGCTTGCCGATGGCCTGGTCCACGAGCTGGCGCTTGAGCGTGTACTCCTGCGTGCGGAGGTTGAAGAGGCGCGAGCCGCCCGCCTGCTCGATCTCGGCGGCGGTGATGGCCTCGCCGCCCACGGTGGCGACGGTGTCCGGGGCCTGGGCGAAGGCGGGCAGCGCGACCAGCGCCGGGAAGAGGACGAGGACGGCTTTGGCGGTCATGAGCTCGACTCCTTGGCGGCGGATCTGCGGAAGGACAGGCCCGCGAAGCTGACGACGCTCTCGTCGTCGATGTTCCACTGCTCGTAGTGCAGCAGCCGGCCGGAGACGGGCCCTGCCGCACGCAGGAATGTATAGAAAGGCGAGGCGCCGCACCAGCGCAGGGGGTCGCCGTCCTCGCGCACGAGGGCCCAGAAGCCCGCGGCGTCCGCCGCCTCCAGGCGCGCGCAGCGCTCGCGGTCGCGCGCCTCCACCGCGCGCAGGGGCCCCTCCCCGGCGCGGGCGGGCTCGGCGTCGCCGTACCGCCGGCCGACGTGGGCCATGTCCACCCCGAGCACGAAGACCAGCCGCTCTCCCTCGCGGCGCGCGATGGCGCCCAGCGCCTCCAGGAAGCGGGCGACGCCGTCGTCGTCCTCGGGCAGCCCCCCGCGCATCCCCGCCACCATCGGCCCGCAGAGGACGGGCAGGACGCGCACGCCCGCGCCGAACAGGTGCTGCAGGAACACGACCTGGAACTCGATCGAGTGCTCCACCGCGTGGCAGTAGTCCTCGAGGCGGACGGCGTCCCCGCCCCGCTCCGCCAGCTCGTCCGCCAGGTCCTCCGCCCCCGCGGAGACGCCGTAGGGCGTCGCGAAGGGCTTGCGCGTGAGCCCGAAAGTGTCGGCGTCGCCGTAGTGCGACGTGCCCAGCACCACGAACGTCCGCCCGGCCAGGCCCGGGGCCAGGGCGGCGTAGGCGGCGCGGTAGGACTGCCATCCGCCTTCCGGGCTCACGTGGGGGGCGGCGATGCCCGCCACGCCGTCGGCGGCGCGGTCCGCCCCGTCCATCCAGCCGTCCAGCGCCGCGCGCAGCCCCGCCTCGTCGTCGGGATAGGCCTGGCCGGCGTGGGCGGGCTCGCGGCGCGGGGCGGCGGTGAAGGCGGCGAGGCGCTCGTCGCGCATCGCGGCGTAGGCGTCGTCCTCGAGGAAGCCGTTCCGGCTCAGGGCCTCCTCCAGGTGGCGCAGGACCTCCCCCACCCCGACGTCCCCCGTGGCGCGCACCAGCCTCTCCAGCAGGTCGAGGCGCGGCGTGCGGCCGTCGAAGAAGGCGAGGCACGGCACCAGGGGCGGGGGGATGATGACCATGCCCGGCGCGAAGCGGTACGGGTCGCGGATGAGCAGGCCCGGCCGCTCGGGCACCGGGGAGGGCATGAGGTCGAGCCGGCGGCGCAGCGCGGGGAGGGCCGGGGTCACGCCAGCCATGGTACAACCCGCCCCGCCCGTGCCGGTCAGCACCCCGATTCGCCCGGACGACGGCGGCGCGCGGACCGCGCGCGGACCGCTCGGTGCCGCGCTGGCTCTCGCCGCGGCGCTCTGCGCGCTGGCCACGGCGGACCTGGTGCGGAGCCGCGCCAACCTCCTGCACTACGACGCCAAGGCCCACCTGCTGGTGGCCCGCCGCGTGCTCGACAGCCTGACCCCGGGCTGGTTCCAGCTCGGCGCGGTGTGGCTCCCGCTCCCCCACGTCCTGAACATGCTCCCCGCGCAGAGCGACGCCCTCTACGCGTCCGGGGCCGCGGGCAGCGCCATCGGCTGCGCCGCCTTCCTCCTGGGGGCCGCGGGCCTGGCCCTGGCCGCGGCGCGCGCCACGCGCGACAGCTGGGCGGGCGTGGTGGCGCTGGCCGTGGTGGTGGGGAACCCGGGCTGGCTCTACGTTCAGGGCACGCCGCTGAGCGAGCCGGTCTTCCTGGGCCCCCTGGGGCTGCTCGCGCTGTTCCTGGTGCGCTGGCGCCAGGACGGCCGCCCGCGCGACCTCCACCTGGCCGCGCTCTGCGCGGCCCTGGCCTGTCTCGCCCGCTACGAGGCCTGGCCGATCGTGGCCCTGTGCGCGCCGCTCACCCTGCGCCACGGCCTCCGCGGGTGGACGGCCGCCGCGCGCTTCCTCGGCCTGGGCCTTGTCCTCCCTCTCGCCTACTTCGGCTTCCACTCGTGGATGGCGGACGGCATCGTCTTCTACGTGATGCCGGCCTACCACCTCACGGAGGACCGCGCTCCCCTCGGCCGTGCCCTGGGCATCCTCCTGAAGGCCACCGCGGAAGGGCTCGGATGGCCGCTGCTGGCGGCCACCGCGCTGGCCTGGGTGGCGCTGGCGGTGCGCCGCGGCGTGCTCCTGCCCCTCTCCCTCGCCTGCGCGGCGGGAGCCTGGGTCACCCTCACCGCCTACCTCGCCGGGCACCCCTCGTACGCGCGCTACGCGCTGCTCCTCTCGCCCGTGCCCGCGCTCGCCCTTGCCGGGGCCACGCGCGGCCGCCGCGCCGCCCAGGCCGCCGCCCTCGCCGTGGCCGTGACGCAGGGGCTGGCGGTGGGGACGCCCGCCCCCGCGGTGGCGGAGGCCACGCGCTGGATCCACTTCGGCGAGCAGCGCCGGCCGGCCATCAACGCGTTCCGCTGCGCGTACCGCGGCGGCCGCCTCCTCGCGGCCATGGCCGCCACCGGCCACGTGCTCTACGAGCTGCAGATCCCGGTGCGCGAGGTGGTCTTCGAGAACAACAAGCAGCTCTGGCGCCGGGCCCTGGGCTCTCCCCGCGGCGTGGCGTCCTGGGTGCTGGTGACGGAGGGCGACACCATCGACCGCGTCCGCCGCCAGGACCCGACCCTCCTCGAGGGCTACCTTCCCTTCGCCACCTTCCGCCGCAGCGTGCTCTACCGCGCGGCTCAGGGCGCGAGCGCGCCCAGCGACGCGAACAGCGTGCCCAGCGCCCAGCCCACCAGCGCCGCCCCGAAGGCCACCCCCGCGAACTCGAGCCCGGACAGCAGCAGCGGCCGCCCGGTGAGCACGCCCTTGAACACGCCCACCCCGAGCAGGGCGGCCACGGACAGCGCCCAGGACACGGGCAGGGCCAGCCGGTCCAGCCCCGCGAGGTAGGGCAGCAGCGGCACCGCGCTCCCGGCCATGAAGGAGACGAACATGACGAGGGCCGCCTTCAGCGGATGGGCCAGCTCCGCGCTGCCCAGGCCGAGCACCTTCTCCTGCACCGTGCGCAGGAGGAGATCCTGGCGGCCGGCCAGGGTCTGCACCACGCGGTAGGCGGAGCGCCGGTCCAGCCCTTCCGAGGCCAGCGACTCCAGCAGCGCCTCCTGGGCGAGGTAGGGCTGGCCTTCCGCCAGCTCCTCCTGGTCCCGCAGCTCCTTGTCGAAGAGCTGCTTCTCCGTCTGCGAGGAGAGGAAGGAGCCGGCGGCCATGGAGACGCCCCCCGTGACGGCGGCCGCCACGCCGGTGAGGACGACCAGCCGGCGGCTCTGGGTGGCCGCGGAGATGCCGCTGAGGAGGCCCACGGTGCTGATGAGGCCGTCCTGGACGCCGAAGACGAGCTCGCGCAGGCGGACCTTGCGCTCGATCTCCCGCTTCTTGTCCCCCAGCGCCGAGAGGGTGGGCCCCGTGCTCAATAGCGGTGCGCGGTGGTGGGCTCGAGGGTCGGCTCGCCGGGACGCCAGTCGGCCGGGCAGAGGCGCCCGCTCTGCAGCGCGGCCACCACGCGGCGCGTCTCCTCCACGCTCCGTCCCACGTTGGCCGGCGACACCGTGAGGTGGGCCAGGCGCGCCCCGGGGTCCAGCACGAAGGTGGCGCGCCACGGCCGGTCCTCGGGCGAGAGCACGCCGTAGGCGCGGGTGGCGACGCGGCCGGGGTCGCTCAGGATCGGGAACCCGACGCCGCCGAGCTCCTCCGCCCAGGCGCGGTGGCTGTCGATGTCGTCCACGCCGATGGCCATGACCGCGCAGCCGAGCGCGCGGAACTCCGGCAGCCGCTCGTGGAAGCTCCGCATCTCGGTGGGGCAGACGAAGGTGAAGTCGGCCGGGTAGAAGAAGAGCACCGCCCAGCCGCCGCGCAGGTCGGCCAGCGAGTAACGGCGCACGCGCCCGCCCTCGACCCCGTCCAGCGAGAAGTCGGGTACTTCCGCCTCCAGGCGCAGCACGCTTCGGATCCTACCTCAGCGCGAACGCGGCCCAGCCGCCGCGCGCGCGGATCTCCACGGGCAGCACGCGGCGGCCCCCCAGCAGGATGCCGCCGTCCAGCGGCACCTCCAGCGCGGCCTGGCGCGCGGGCCCCAGCGGCACCTCGCGGCCGCCGTGACGGACGGCGTCGCGCGGCGCGGGCGCTTCCCGCGCCACGCGCAGCACGGCGCGGCCGCCGGGAGGACCGTCGAGCACGAAGGACGCGGCCTCGGACTCCAGGCGGTAGCCCTCGCCGTCGGGCGCCCCCCCGTCCACCACCGTCAGGCGCAGCGCGCCGCCCACGTCCACGCGATAGACCTCCCGCGAGGGGGCGCGCGGCCAGCGCAGCCCGTCGCGCGCGCCGCGGGGGGCCACGTCCTCGGGGACGAGGGTCGCGCCCCGCACGCGGACCACGCCGCGCTCCCCGGTCACGGCCAGGCCGAGGCGGCGGGCGCCCACGGGCAGGAAGAGCGCCACCGTCCGCTCGGCGGGCAGCGCCGCGTCGAGGAGGAACAGGTCGCCGGCCTCCAGGTCCAGGCGCGCGACGCCGCCGCCCTCCGCGTCCACCGTCACGCGGTAGGCGCCCGGAGGGACGTCGAGGCGCCGCGAGCGGCGCTGCTCGCGCGGCCCGAGGGCCCAGGGGGCGCGCGGCAGGTCGAGGGGCAGGCGCAGCCCGCGCGGGTCGAAGGCGGGCACGAAGGCCGCCGGCTCCCACTCCATGACGAGGGCGGCGCCCGCGCGCCGGACGTCGACGTCGGGCGCGTGTCCCAGGGCGGAGGCCGTCACCGCGTAGGCGGCGGCGCCCGCCGCGACACCCGGCCCCCCCGCGGCCCAGCCCAGGGAGGCGGCGGCGAGCAGGGTGCCGCCCAAGCCGGGGGCCGCCCGCGCGTCCTCGCCCTCGCGCGACACGTAGGACGGCAGCGCCGCGTCCAGCGCCACCGCGGGCGAGAGGAAGCGGAGGAGGGCGCTGTCGCCGTCGGGGCGGTTGTGGAGGGCGCGCGGCGCGTGGCCGGCGAGCAGGACGGTGGCCGCGCTCGCTCCCCAGAGGGCGGCCGACGCCGTGCGCCAGCGGACGAGGGCGGGGGCGAGGGCGACGGCGAGAGCGGGAAGCGCGGGCACCAGGTAGCGGGCGGGGGGGCACGCGCCGCCCCACCACGCGTCGAAGGGAGCCGCCACCGCGACGGGGACGGCCGCCAGGAGGGCGGCGCGCAGCGCATCGCCCGTGCGCCAGCGCGCCAGCAGGGCCAGGCCGGGCAGGGACAGCAGCCACACGGGCGAGGCGAGGAACAGCCCGTACTGCCGGTCCAGGAACAGGCCCATCAGCCCGAAGGGCACCTGGTCCACGAAGAGGGCGGCGGGGCCGGAGGCGGCGGTGAGGGCCACGTGCCCGTAGTGGCGGCGGAGGAAGAGCGCCAGCGCGGCCAGGGGCACGGCGAAGGCGGCGAGCCCGGCCGCGCGCGCGCGCCAGCGGGCGGGACGCGCCAGGGTGAGGGCCAGGCCGGCGAGGGCCAGGGGCGCGAACTTGGTGTGCAGCCAGGGGAGGGCCCCTGCGGCCAGCCCCGCCGCCACCGCCCGCCCGATCGTCAGGTCGCCGCGGGCGGCGAGGAGGAAGAGCGCCACGGGGAGGAGGGTGGCCGTCTCCGGGTACGCGCTCACCGCGTAGAAGGCCACGGGCGGGGTCAGCGCGTAGGCCGCCCACGCCCCCAGCGCGGGGCCGGGCGCGCGCAGGACGTCGCGCGCCACGCGATGGACGATCACGCCGCTCAGCGCCACCAGGGCGGCGAGCACGGCGCGCGCCCCGTCGAACCCCGCCAGCGCGTAGCCGGGCAGGAGGAGCAGGCCCAGGCCGGGCATGTGGTTGGAGTAGGCGCCGCCCCGCCGGTTGCGCGAGAGGTGCGGCTCGAGGGTGTCCGCGTAGAACGCGCGGTACTCCTGGCCGCCGTAGTCGTCGGCGAGGTCGAGGTCGCCGTCCGTCCACAGGCTGTGGGCCATGAGGAGGTAGTGCGGCTCGTCCCCCTGGGGCCCGGCCGCGCCGGGCAGGAAGGCGCCCAGCGCAAGATAGGCGGCAAGGGCGGCCACGAAGAGCGCGGGCGCGCGGGGCGCGCGCCACAGGCGGCCGCCGCCGGCGCGCACGAGGGCCACCGCGAAGAGGGCCGCTCCCAGCACGAAGAGCATCGGCCCTTGCAGGGCGAGGAGGAACAGGAAGCGGCCGGTGGCCACGGGCACCAGCGGGGCCGCGGCCAGGCCCAGCCAGAGGACGAGGGGCCGCAGGCCGGGCGCGCGGCGCGCCACCACCCAGGCCACCGCCGCCCCCGCCGCCGCGGCCAGGGCGAAGCGCAGCGGCCCCGGCGGGTGGACGATCCCCCGCCACCCGCCCACCACCGCGAAGCGCGACGGGGCGAGGAGGACGAAGGCGGCGGCGGCCAGGGCCGCCGCCACGTCCGCGGCGCGGCGCGCGGGCAGGAAGCCGCCTACCGGCGGCTCACCAGCCGGTGGGCTGGCCCGCGTTCTGCTCGTCCAGCCACTTCTGCAGCGGCGCGAAGTAGTCGAGGATGGCGGTGGCGTCGATCTCGCGCTTTCCCGTCAGGGCCTCGAGCGCGTCGGGCCAGGGCCGGCTCTGGCCCATGGCCAGCATGGCCTGCAGCTTCGCCCCCGCCTCCTTGCTCCCGTAGATGGAGCAGCGGTTGAGCGGCCCCTTCTGGCCCGCGGCCTCGCACAGCGCGCGATGGAACTGGAACTGGAGGATGTGGGCCAGGAAGTAGCGCGTGTAGGAGACGTTGGCGGGCACGTGGTACTTGGCCCCGGGGTCGAAGTCCTTCTCGCTGCGCGCCACCGGCGGCGCCACCCCCTGGTACCTCGCGCGCAGCTCCCACCAGGCCGCGTTGTAGGTGGCGGGCGTGACGCTGCCGTCGAAGACCTTCCAGCGCCACTGGTCGATGAGGAGGCCGAAGGGCAGGAAGGCCACCTTGTCCATGGCCAGGTTCAGGAGCTGCCCGATGTCCGCGGAGGGGTCGGGCTCCGCGTCGATGTAGCCGATCTGCTTCAGGTAGGCGGGGGTGATGGAGAGGGCCACCGCGTCGCCGATGGCCTCGTGGAAGCCGTCGTTGGCGCTGTCGCGGTAGAGGAACGGCTGCTTGTTGTAGGCGCGCTGGTAGAAGTTGTGGCCCAGCTCGTGGTGGATGGTGACGAAGTCCTCCGCGTTGGGCTCGATGCACATCTTGATGCGGAGGTCGTCCACGTTGTCCACGTCCCAGGCGCTGGCGTGGCAGACCACCTCGCGGTCCCGGGGCTTCACGAACAGCGACCGCTCCCAGAAGGTGGCGGGCAGGGGCGCGAAGCCCAGCGAGGTGAAGAACCGCTCCCCGATGCGCACCATCTCGCGCGCGTCCGGCTTGCGCCGGGCCAGGATGGGGTTGAGGTCCACCGCCGCCGCCGCCGTCTTCGGCGCGACCATGGGGTAGACGTTGGCCCACTGCTGCGCCCACATGTTGCCGAGCAGGTGGGCGGGGATGGGGCCCTTCTCCGGCACCACCGACGGCCCGTAGGTCTCGCGCAGCTTGCGGCGCACGTAGGCGTGCAGGGACACGTAGAGCGGCCGCACCTGGCCCCAGAGACGGTCCACCTCGCGCGCGAAGGCGTCGGGGGGCATGTCGTACTTCGAGCGCCACATCGCCCCCGTGTCGGGGTAGCCCAGCTCGCGCGCGCCCTGGTTGCTCAGGGTGACGTAGCGCGTGTAGTCGTCGCGCATCCGGGGGCCGATGGCGTGCCAGCCCGTCCACACCTCGCGCAGCTCCTTCTCGTTGCGGCTCTCGGCCAGGATGCGGGACAAGGCGTTGATGTCGAGGCAGTCTTCCGCGGCCCCGCCCCCCGAGGTCGCGGCGCCGCTGGGAACCGGGGGTTGCTCCACGCCCCCCGGACCCCCCAGGACCTTTCCCGTGCTGCCTCCCGCGGCCGCGGCCGCGGCACGGCACCACTTGCCCTTGCCGTAGTCGCCCTCCATGCCCGCGATGATGCGGGTCAGCTCCTCGGAGAGCCTGGGGTCGGCGGGCACGGGCGGGTTGATGGCCACGCGCAGGAGGTCGAGGCGCCGGCGCACGTCGGGGGCCACGGTGACGGAGTTGAAGCGCGCCGCGCCCTTGGCGTACTCCACCGCCGCCGCCAGCGAGCGCTGGTTGGCCTTGGCGGCCAGGATCTCCGTGTCCTCGGTGATGAAGTTGGACTTCACCCACTCCGCGCGGCCCGCCTCCTCCACCAGGACCATGAGGCGCGCCTCCGCCTCGTCCACGAAGCGCCTGGCCTCCTCCGCCGTGGGGGCCTGCGCGAAGGCCGCCCCCGCCCCGCCCAGGGCCAGCGCCGCCGCCAGCGCGCACCGTGTCCACACTCTCATGCTCGATGCCTCCTGCCTCGCAATCTACCAGACGGCGACGCGCGCTACGCCTGCTCCATGAAGGTGGCCACCGCCGGGCAGAACCGGTCGTAGTCCACCAGGAACGAGTCGTGCCCCTGCAGGGAGGGCAGCACCACCAGGGAGACGTCCGCCCCCGCGTCCTGCATCAGGGAGGCGATCTCCTCCTGCTGCTCCAGGGGGAAGAGGAAGTCCGTGGTCACCCCGATGACGAGGGTGCGCGCCCGGATGCGCCCCAGCCCCTTCTCCACGGAGCCGCCGTGCTCCGCCACGTCGAAGAGGTCCATGGACCGCGAGAGGTAGAGGTAGCAGTTCGCGTCGAAGGAGCCCAGGAAGCGCTGGGCGTGCATCTCCAGGTAGGCCTCGACCTCGAACTCGGGCCCGAAGGGGACGGCGTCACCGCGCTCGGCGAGGCGCTCGCGGCCGAAGCGCGCCTTCCACTCCTCCGCCGACCGGTAGGTGATGAGCCCCAGCTTGCGGGCCAGGCGCAGGCCGGTGCGCGGGGGGGCCTCGGGGGGGTAGTCGCCGCCCTTCCATTCGGGGTCGGAGCGGATGGCCTCCCGCTGCAGCGAGCGCACGGCGATGGCGAAGGGCAGGGCGCGCGCGGCGGAGGAGATGGTGACCAGGTTCTGCACCTCCTCCGGGAAGAGGAGGGCGTAGGCCAGGGCCGTCATGCCCCCCATGGAGGGCCCCACCACCGCGCGCAGCCGCGTGATGCCCAGGGCCCGCAGCGCCTCGCGCGCCGCGGTGGCGATGTCCTCGATGGTCAGCACGGGGAAGGTCAGGCGGTACCGCTCTCCCGTGCGCGGGTCGAGGGAGGCGGCCCCGGTGGAGCCGTGACAGCTCCCCAGGGAGTTGACGCACACGACGTGGAAGCGCTCCGTGTCGAGGGCCGCCCCCGGGCCGATCATCTCCTCCCACCAGCCGGGCGAGGGGTCCGCGGCGGAGGAGCGCGCGTGGGCCCCGGGCGACAGGCCGGTCACCACCAGCACCGCGTTGTCCCGCGCGGGGGACAGGGCGCCCCAGGTCTCGTAGACGATGTCCACCTGGGGCAGCTCCCCGCCCAGGCGCATGGCGAAGGTCCCGGGGAGGCGGACGCTGCGGCGCGCGGCGGACACGGGGCCCGTCAGCGCGCGGCCGCCGCCACGCCCAGGGCGTCGAGCCGGCGGCGCGCCTCCGCCCGCTCGGGCAGGTCGGGGTCGGCGCCGTGCCAGCGCTCGAGGGCCGCGCCGAAGGCCTGGGCCGCCGCCGCGCGGTCGCCCGCGCGCTCCGCCACCAGGCCCAGGGCGAACTGCGTACCGCCGTAGGCGGCGTCGTGGTCGCGCATCTGCTCCGCGGTGGCCGCGGCCAGCTCGTGGTCGCCCGCCGCGCGCGCGGCCCGGAAGATCCACTCCAGGCGGAAGAGGGCGGCGATCCAGGCATCGGGCCCGGGCACGGCGCGCAGCCGGCGCTGCACGTCGAGGAGCAACGGCCGCGCCTCGGCGTGGCGGCCGCGCCGGAGCTTCAGCTCGCCGCGCAGCAGGTCCACGTCCGCCTCGACATAGCCGCGGCTGATCCGCCCCGGGAGGAGCTCCACGGGCAGCTTCTCCCGCTCCTTCTCCGCCGCCGCCAGCTCCTTCTCCGCCTCGTCCAGGCGGCCCAAGCCGGCCAGGGCCGTCCCGCTCAGCGCGTGCCCGACGGTGCGCGCGGGCGCCCAGCGGCCGGCGGTCATGGCGCGGGCGGCGCCCAGCGCGTCCTCCAGCCGGCCCGCGGAGAGCAGGAACAGCGGCCACGCCTTCTTGTTGACCTCGATGCCCTCCACCACCGCGTCGAGGGCCACCGACTCGCGCAGGTAGCCCTCCGCGGTGCGGCTCTGGCCCTGGTGCTGGTGGCAGGTGGCCAGCAGGTCCAGGTTGTGCGGGTGGTGCCAGTCGAAGGAGGCGTCCATCTTCTCCGCCGCGTAGTAGGCCTTCTCCAGCTCGTAGGCGCGGCGGAACTCGGCGATGGCCTCCGGCACCCGGCCCACCCGGCGCAGGTCGTGGCCGTACATGTGCCGGGCGTGGGGCACGGCGGAGGCCAGGCGCGCGTAGGAGGCGCCGTGCTCGAGCGCCTTCTCGATGGCGCCCAGGTTCTCGTAGGAATGGACGAGGTAGTGGTGGGCGGCGAAGTGGTCGGGGGACACGGCCAGGGCCTGCCGGTAGAAGGCCACCGACCCCGCGCCCCCGCGCTGCCCCCGCCCCGCGGCGTTGGGCTCCTCCGCGTTGCCGCGCAGCAGCCAGAGCTCCGCGTCCTCGAAGTGCTCGCGGAGGGCGCGGTCGAGGGCCTGCTTGTACGCGTGGTGCCGCGCGGAGTCGGTGGGCGCCTCGATGGCGTCGAGCTGGAGGCGGCGCACGGAGACGCGCCAGCGCTCCCGCGGGCTGATCTCGCCGGTCAGGGCCTCGGCCTGCGCGAGCGCGGCGCGCGCCGCGGGCGGGTCCTCCAGGCCGCTGTACACGCGGCTCAGGCCGACGTGGGCCAGGGCCAGCTTCGGGTCGAGGCGGAGGGCCTGGTGGAACGACCGGCCGGCCTCGATCCAGACGTAGGAGTGGAGGTAGGCCACGCCCTGCTCGTAGAAGGCCCGCGCCTCGGGGGAGGCCGTGGTCACGGGGTCGGGGGCCACGCCGACGTCGGGGCGCAGGGGCAGGGGCCGGGACAGCAGATCTCGGGGCACCCAGCCCACCGCCCCGCACAGGCTGTGGTCCTGGGCCGCGGACGGGGTCCCCGCGGCCAGGCAGAGCAGCAGCGGCCAGGCTCGTCTCATGCCACGGATCCTACGCGCCGGGGGTATGACAGAACAAGGGGCTTGCAACGGGCACCCTTCGGGCGCATATTCTTCAGCCGACATCCGGAGTGACCCGCGGAAGCGGGTTCGGCAACCTGGGGGGACAGCCCAAGGTGCCGTCGCCCCTGGCCAATCACAGAGAGGCCGGGGAACGAGATGTGGCCTCGCGGGGTGAGCTCGCGGGGCAACGAAGTGTCCGGCGCGGCGGCCCCGCGCTCTCCGGGTGTCTTCTTCGAGAGGAGAAGACACCATGCCCGCAACCCTTCCCCACCGAGACGAGCCGTCGCCCGCCTTCGAGGGCTTCGCCTCGCCCGACCCCGACCACCACCTCTGGCGCAACGGCCGCCTGTGGTGGGTGGCCTTCACCGTGCACCTCCCCGGCTGGCGCAAGGAGCGCATCCGCACCTCGCTCCAGACCGACGACGTGGTGGAGGCGCGGCGCCGGCGCGACGCGCTGCTGCTCGAGTACCCGCAGGTCCACGGGTGCGCGCTCTCGCTGCGCGTCTCTCCCCGCCGCGGTCGATGTGATTCCATCGCGGCCTAGGGGCGACCGTGGCTGAAGCGCTCATCGCCAACGACGCCGTGACCATGCCCGGCCGCGCGGGGGCGTCCCCGCGGGGCGCCTTCGTCCTCACC
>DATBIO010000106.1:0-22418 GCA_036556965.1 Vicinamibacteria bacterium | reverse complement strand
ATTCACCTCCGACCGCGACCTGCTCGAGCGCGTGTTCTCGAGGCTGCAGCCGGGCGAGGGGACGGCGCTCTACGACGCGGCCGTGGAAGCCATCCGCCGCGTGGCCCCGGGGCCCGCGGAGAGCAAGGCCGTCGTCATCGTCTCCGACGGCATGGACACCGCGAGCAGCACGACCCTCACCGAGCTGCTCGATCTGGCCCGGCACTCCGAGGTGCCCGTGTTCTCCATCGGGCTGGGCGGCGGCGACGCGAGCTTCTTCGACCTCCTGCGCAACCCCACCGGCGTCCGCCGCCCCCCCGTGCGGCCCCCGGGCGGCCGCGGCGGCTGGCCGGGCGGGGGAGGCGTGGGGGGCTGGCCGGGCCGGGGCTGGCCGGGGGGAGGAGGCGGAGGCGGCACGGGCTGGCCAGGGGGAGGAGGAGGCGGACCGCGCGGGCCCGGGTCCACCGACTTCGACGGGCGCGTCCTCATCGAGCTGGCCGACGACACCGGCGGCCGCGCCGAGATCCTGAAGGGGCTCCACAACGACCGCGGCAAGGGGGGCCGCCTCAAGCACGCGGTGGAGTCGATCGCGGTCACTCTCCGCCACCGCTACCTGGTCGGCTACGAGCCCCGGACGGGCAAGCGCGGCTGGCGGAAGATCGAGGTGGACGTCGACCGCTCCTCCGTCCGCGTGCAGGCGCGGAGGGGCTACTACTCGGAGGGGTGAGCGGCCGCGGGGGGGCCGCCGGGGCGCCCCGCGACGCTCAGGGAGCACTCGCGGGCCCGCCCAGGAGGGCGGGATCCTCGTGCACCGGCACCCCGTCCAGCAGGGTCAGGAGCACCTTCACCTTGCCGATGCGCCGCACGGGGACCTCGAAGAGGTCCCTCTCCAGCACGACGAGGTCGGCGCGCTTGCCGACCTCCACGGAGCCGGTCTCGTTCTCCAGCCCCATGGCGTGGGCGCTGCCGATGGTGTAGGCGGCCAGCGCCTCGGGCAGGCCGATGGCTTCCTCGGGCTGCATGGCCTCGATCGGCTGCTCGTCCGGGCTCTGACGCGTCAGCGCGACCTGGATCCCCTCCAGGGGATTCGCGGAGCTGACCGACCAGTCGCTGCCGAAGGCCACCACGGCGCCCGAGCGGGCCAGCGTGCGGAAGGGGTACAGGAAGGGCCACAGCTCCCGGGGCAGCGCCGGCCACGTCAGCTCCTTCATGTAGGAGTCCGCGTAGGCCCAGAGGGGCTGGAGGTTCGCGATCACGCCCAGCTTCCGGAAGCGCGGCGCGTCCTCGGGGCGCACCAGCTGGGCGTGGGCCACCTGGAAGCGGAGGTCGGAGGCGGCCCCCGCCGCGCGCGCCGCCTCCATGGCGTCGAGGGTCATGCGGAGGGCACGGTCGCCGATGGCATGGACGTGGACGTTGAAGCCCGCCGCCGCCAGCGCCTTCACCACCGCGTTCAGGCGCTCGGCAGGCATCCGCGTCTCCCCGCGCACGCCGGGGCGGTCGAGGTACGGCTCGAGCATGGCCGCGGTGCGGCCCTCGATGACGCCGTCGGCGAAGATCTTGGCCGCCACGGGCCGCAGGCGCTCGCCCGCGAACTCGGTCCGCAGGCGGGCCATCTCCGCCACCTGCTCAGGGCCGCGCGCCTCGTCCACGCGCAGGGCCGCCGTCACGCGCGCGGTCAGCCGGCCCTGGGCCGCGGCGTCACGGTAGGTCTGGAGCGTCTCGCGGCTGGCGTCGGCCTCCTGCAGGGCCGTCACTCCGAAGGAGGCCAGGCGGGCCAGGGCCCGCCGCAGCCCCTCCTGGCGCAGCGCGGGCGTGGGCGGCGGCACCACCGCTTCCACGAGGCGGGCGGCCGTCTCCCACAGGGTGCCCGCGGGCGCGCCGGCGGCGTCGCGCTCGATGCGCCCGCTCTCCGGATCCCGGGTGCGTGCGTCCACCTTCGCCGCGGCCAGGGCCGCGCTGTTGGCCCACGCCGAGTGGCCGTCCGCGCTGTAGAGGAGCGCGGGCCGCCCGCCCGTGACCGCGTCCAGGTCCTCCTTGCGCGCCACCCCCCCGGGGAACACGGGCAGCGCGTAGCCGCCGCCCAGCACCCACTCGCCCGGCCCCACCCGCGCGGCGCAGTGGCGCACGGCCTCCAGCACCGCCGCCGCCGTCTCCAGGTCGTGCAGGCTGCACCGGGCCAGGTCCATGCCGCCGCTGACGGGATGGATGTGCGCGTCCTGGAAGCCGGGCAGCACCATGCGCCCTCGGAGCTCGATCACCCGCGTGTGCGCTCCCCGCCACGCGGATGCCCCCTGCACGCCGCCGACGAAGGCGATGCGGCCGTCGCGGACGGCCACCGCCTCCGCCCACGACCGGCTCGCATCCATGGTGTAGACGGCGCCCCCCGTCAGGATCAGGTCCGCGGGGGGCGCGGGAGCGGCGGCGAGGGCGAGGCCCGCGAGCAGGTGGAGCATGCGGGAGTATGTCACCGCGACCGCTCCTTGGACCCCCCGCCCGTCGGATCCGCGGGAGAGCGCGCCTCGTCCCAATTGCGTCGCGGACCCGGAGGCGGCGCGCGACCGGGACATAGAATGAAGATGTCTCTCGCTCGAGGTGACGCCATGGTGCAGGCCCGGTCTTTCCCCTGCGAACACGCCGTCCTCAGGTGGCAGCTCTCGGCAACGGGCCTTCCGTTCCTGGAGTGCGAGCTCTGCGGCACGGTGGTGGCCCTGGACTCGCTGGACGCCAGCGTGCGCGCCCAGTTCCTGCGGTCGCGACCGTCGGGAGGGGAGTCCGTGTGACCGGCGGCGGCTCGCCTCCGGGCGACGAACGGACCGATCGGCCCCGTTAGGGTTGGGGGCTGGGCGGGCCGCCACCCGTGGCCACGCGGTTGCGGCCAAGGGCCTTGGCGCGGTAGAGCGCGGCGTCGGCGGCCTCGAGCAGGGCGCGGTCGTCCATGGCCGCGCTGGTGCTGGCCACCCCCACGGACACGGTGAGGGCGCTCGGAGCGGGCGTGTCGATGCCCGCACGGATGCGCTCGGCCAGGACGACGCCCGCGGGCGCGTCGGTCTCGGGCGCGACCACCAGGAACTCGTCCCCTCCCCAGCGGCCGGCGCAGTCCGTGGTGCGCAGCGCCGCGCGTATGGCCTCCGCCACGCGCCGGAGGGCGTCGTCGCCGGCGGCGTGGCCGCCGCGGTCGTTCACCTCCTTCAGGCGGTCCACGTCGACGAGGAGCGCGCACAGCGGGCGCGAGTAGCGGCGGGCCCGGTACAGCTCATGCACGAGCCGCTCCGTGAGGGCCCGCCGGGTCAGGAGCGCGGTCAGGGGATCCCGGCTCGCGATCTGCGCCAGGTGCTCCGCCTTGTGGCCGAGCAGCGCGCCGAAGGCGGTGAAGACGAGCGCGGTGGAGACGGTGACGTAGACGTAGGTGAGCGCCTGGGCCGACCAGTCCGCGCGCGGCGTGTCCGCCACCCCGGCCAGGAAGCGCACCGTGAAGAGACCGATGGGCGCGCCGAGGGACAGGAGGAGGGCGCCGAGGCCGTAACGCTGCGTGGGCGAGAGGCGGAAGGCGCGGTCCGGGCGCTCCTCCGGAACCGCTCCCTCTCCGGCCTCCGTCATCGTCGCGCGGCCGCGCGCCCGGAGGGCGACGGCGTGAGCGCGATGGTCTCCCGCATGCACCGCTACCTTATCAGCGGCGGCGCGGCGCGTTCAGGCGTCCCCCCGGACGCGGTCCAGGCGCCGCATGCGGCGGCGCAGGTAGGCGCCGGCGGCCAGGGCCAGGGCCCGGCGCCGCGTCTCCGCCACCCGGTACGAGCGGCGCGAGAACGGGCGCGCCTCCTCGGGAAGCAGCACCAGGCTCACGTGCACGTCCGGGGCGCAGCCGATGGGAAGCCCGCGCTCCATGCAGGCCTCGTAGAGGCGCTGGAAGACGGGGACCATGGCCTCCGTCTCCGGCGGCGGAAGGTGATCGTAGTCGGTGCCCACCAGGGGGCGGAACACGCACACCGTCGGTATGGCGCCCACCGACGTCACCCAGTCGATGGCCCGGATGGAGGACGCGGGCGGCTCCAGCCCGGCGATGATCTCGCCGTTCGTGACCCAGGGCTCGCCGCGTGGGCCCTTGGCGCCCAGCCGGGCGCAGTAGCGCACGGCCTCCAGGTACCGGGGCAGCCCGTACTGGCGGTGCTTGCCCGGGCAGACGTCCTTGAAGATCTCGGGGTCGAAGATCTCGAAGCAGAACGAGACGCGGTTCACCCCCATCTCGCGCAGCGCGTCGTAGCGGCGGAGGTCGTGGTGGGGTGGCGTCTGCACCCCCACCAGGAGTCCGGTGTCCCTCTTGATCCGCCGTATGTAGGGCTCGAGGATGTCGAGGTAGGTCTCGCCCTCCAGGTGCCCGGTGTTGAAGTCCACGTAGGTGATCCCGGACTCCCGCCGCGCGGCGCGCACGACCTCCATCACCTCCTCGATCGACTTCTCCTCGGCGTCGTCGCCCACGCCCAGGTTCAGCCCCACCGAGCAGAACTTGCAGTTCACCTTCACCGTCTCGGTCCAGTAGGCGCACACCTTCGCCTGGTAGATGCCCAGGTACGTCCCCTGCAGCGTGCCGATGCGGGTGGCGGGCTTGCCCGTGGAGACCTTGGCGTCGTACCAGGCGGGGCGCGGCGAGAGGGACACGGGGGCCACGCGCTCGCCGCGGCGGTGGATCCAGTAGCGGCCGTCCTCGCGATGGAGGGTGTAGGGCGAGCGGGCGGCGAAGGGCTCCGTCACGGGTATGTTCGTCCAGAGGCCGCCCGGGAGGATCGCCTCCAGCCCGCTGCCGAGGCCCGCGCGCGTGCGCAGGATGCGGCGGCCGCCGTCCTCCTCCACCAGGCAGGAGCGGTCGAGGCGGATGCCCTTGCAGTAGAGGTCCAGCTTGAGCAGCGCCGCGTTGCGGCGGACGTCCGTCTCCATGCCTCGTCTCCCTCGTGTCCCGCGCACTGCAAGCGGTGGGCCGCGCCGTGGCGGGGATTCCATGGCCGGATCGCGCAGGGATTGCGCCGTGCGCTTCCGGCCGCCGCGAGGCTTGCCGGGGAACGGGCCGCGGGATGCACTTCGAGCGGCTTTTGCGATGGACCCCGCTTTGCAGTTGGCGGGTCGACGGCTCCGCGCCCGAGACGCAGCGGCCATGGGGGAGAGAGCGATGAGCACGAACGTGGCGAGTCCCGGCTTCGACAGCGTGACCGGGTATCTCACGTGGGACCACGACCGGCTCGAAGCGGTCCTGGACGCCACGCGCCGCCTCATGCAGGAAGGGCGGTGGGCGGACGCCCGCGAGACCTACGGCGACTTCGACCAGGGGCTGGCGCGGCACATCCGCATCGAGGAGGACGTCCTGTTCCCGCTCTTCGAGGCGCGCACGGGCATCGTGGACGGCCCCACCGCGGTCATGCGCGAGGAGCACCGGGCCATACGCTCGGCGGTGACCCTGATGCGCCAGGCTCTCGAGGCCGAGGACGCCGGCGCCTTCCAGGAGGGCCGCGTCTTCCTCGAGTCCGTGATGCCGGCGCACAACGCCAAGGAGGAGCACGTTCTCTACCCCACCACCGACCGCATGCTCGAGCCGAGCGAGCGGGCGCGGCTGGTGGCCCGCCTGCAGCGGGCCTGAGGCGCCGGCCATGAGGACGCGCATCGAGCCGTACCGCATCAAGACCGTCGAGCCCCTGCCCTGCACCACGCGCGCCGAGAGGGAGAGCGCGCTGATCGGGGCGGGGTGGAACCTCTTCCGCCTGCCCGCGCGGCTGGTGACCATCGACCTCCTGACCGACAGCGGGATGGTGGGCATGAGCGCGCGGCAGTGGGCGGCGCTGGTGCAGGCCGACGAGAGCTACGCGGGCGCGGAGAGCTTCTACCGGTTCGAGGCCGCGGTGCGCGCGGTCACCGGGTACCCGCAGGTCATCCCCACGCACCAGGGCCGCGCCGCGGAGCGCCTGCTCTTCGAGGCGCTGGTGGCTCCGGGCGACGTCGTCCCCGGGAACACCCACTTCGACACCACCCGCGCCAACATCGAGTGGCGGGGGGGGCGTCCCGAGGACCTGCCCATACGCGAGGCGCTGGAGCCCGCCTGCGAGGCCCCCTTCAAGGGGGACATCGACCTTCGCGCCCTCGAGCGCCGGCTCGCCTCTCCCGCGCGCGTTCCCCTGGTGGTGCTCACCGTGACCTCCAACAGCGCGGGCGGCCAGCCCGTGTCCCTCTTCACCCTGCACGAGACGCGGAGGATCTGCGACCGCTACGGGGTGCCCCTCTTCCTCGACGCCGCCCGCTTCGCGGAGAACGCCTGGCTCATCCGCGAGCGCGAGCCGGGCCAGGGGCAGCGCGCACCGGCCGAGATCGCGCGGGAGATGTTCGACCTCGCCGACGGCTGCCTCATGAGCGCGAAGAAGGACGGGCTGGTCCACATCGGCGGCTTCCTCGCCATGCGCGACGCCGACCTCGCCGACCGCATCCGTGCCGCGATGGTGGGGGGCGAGGGGTTTCCCACCTACGGAGGCCTCGCCGGGCGCGACCTGGAGGCCCTGGCCGTGGGCCTGCAGGAGGTGCTCGATCCCGCGTACCTGGCCGACCGCATCGCCCAGGTGCGGGGGCTGGGGGACTCCCTGCACGATGCCGGCGTTCCCGTGGTCCGTCCCACGGGCGGGCATGCCGTCTACCTCGACGCCCGCGCCTTCGCCCCCCACCTCGACCCCCTCCACCTGCCCGGCCAGGCCATCGCCTGCGCCCTCTACCTGCACGCGGGCGTCCGGTCCACGGAGGTGGGGCAGCTGATGCGCGGCCGCCCGGCACCGGACGGCGTCGAGAAGCCGGTACCGCTCGACCTCGTGCGCCTGGCCATCCCCCGCCGGGTCTACACGTGCTGCCACCTGGACTACGTGGCGGAGGCGGTGCGCGACGTGTTCGCGGATCCCGCGGCGCTGATCCCCCTCGAGATCGTCGACCAGCCGGCGCTGCTCCGGCACTTCACGGCCCGGCTGCGGCCCCACGTCGTGCCCGCCGCCCACGCGGTCCCCGCCTGATCCGCGACCCCCCCAGGGTCGGGTGGAAGCGGCCGCGTCCGCTCCCGCAGGGAGCGGCGGGGGCGCACGTCGCGGCCGGGAGCCAGGAGTGCCGCGACCTCCGCGGCGTCAGGCGGGCCGGAGGGCCCCTTCGCGGACCCAGTCGTCGATGGCCGCCGCGGCGCGTCTCCCGTCGCGCATGGCCAGGATCACCGTGGCCCCGCCGCGCGAGAGGTCGCCGCCGGCGAAGACGCCGGGCCGGTTCGTGCGCTGGGCTTCGTCCACGGTGACCACGCCGTGCGCGCCCGTGCCCAGTCCGGGCGTGGTGGCCTGGACGATGGGGTTGGGCCGCTGCCCGACGGCCACGATCACCGTCTGCACGGGAAGGACGTGCGTCGACCCGGGCACCGCCACCGGCCGGCGCCGCCCGGAGGCGTCGGGCGCGCCGAGCTCCATGGTCTCGCACTCGATCCCCGTCACCGCGGCGGCCGCGTCGCCCACGATGCGCACGGGGCTGGTCAGGAAGCGGATGTCCACTCCCTCCTGCTCCGCGTGGTGGATCTCCTCGACGCGCGCGGGCATCTCCTGCCGCGACCGGCGATAGAGCAGCCAGGCCTTCTCCGCGCCCAGCCGGCGCGCGGTGCGGACCGCGTCCATGGCCGTGTTGCCCCCGCCCACCACCGCCACCTCCCGCCCCAGGCGCACGGGGGTGGCGTGCTCGGGGAAGCGGTGCGCCCCCATCAGGTTCACGCGCGTGAGGAACTCGTTGGCGGAGTAGACGCCGCAGAGGTTCTCGCCGGGGATGCCCAGGAAGAGGGGGGTGCCCGCCCCCGTGGCCAGGAAGACGGCGGTGAAGCCCTCTTCGTCCATCAGCTCGTCGATGGTCACCGATCGCCCCACCAGCACGTTCGTGCGCGTCTCCACCCCCAGCGCGCCCAGCAGGCGCAGCTCGCGGTCGAGGACCTCGCGGGGGAGGCGGAACTCGGGGATGCCGTAGCGCAGGACTCCCCCGAGGGCGTGCAGCGCCTCCAGCACGGTCACGCGGTATCCGCGCTGGGCCAGCTCCGCCGCGCAGGTGAGCCCCGCGGGGCCGGACCCCACCACCGCCACCCTCGGCCCCGTGGGCCGCGGCGCGGGCCGCTGCCAGGCGGGCCGGTGCGCGGCCTCCCAGTCGGCCACGAAGCGCTCGAGCTTGCCGATGGCCACCGGCTCGAACTTGCGGCCCATGGTGCAGGCGGCCTCGCACTGGGACTCCTGGGGGCAGACGCGCCCGCAGATGGCGGGCAGCGCGTTCGTGCGGCGGATGCGTTCCGCGGCCGTGGCGATGTCGTCGCGGAGGAGGTCCTGGATGAAGCCGCGGACGTCCACGCCCACCGGGCAGCCCTTCGTGCAGACCGGGTCGCGGCATTCGAGGCAGCGCGAGGCCTCCAGCCGTGCCTGCTCGTGGTCGAAGCCGGACGAGACCTCCTGGAAGGTGGACCACCGCGTCCGCGCCGGCTGCTCCAGGCAGGCCTGGCGCGGGATCCGCACGCGGTCCTTGGGGTTGAGCGGGTTGACGCGGAGCATCAGGCGGCCCCCCGGGAGGCGCAGCCCTCGTGCCAGCGCCGGTCGGCCTCGCGCTCGTGCTCCGCATAGGCGGCGTTGCGGCGCAGGAGCTCGTCGAAGTCCACCGCGTGCCCGTCGAACTCCGGCCCGTCCACGCACGCGAAGCGTGTCTGGCCGTCGAGGGTGACGCGGCATCCCCCGCACATGCCGGTGCCGTCGAGCATGATCGCGTTGAGGCTGACGTAGGTCTTCACCGCGAAGGGCCGGGTGGCCTCCGCCACCGCGCGCATCATGGGCAGGGGGCCGATGGCGTAGACCGCATCCAGCCCCGCCGGCGCCCGCAGCGCCTCCTCCAGCGGGCCCACCACGAGGCCCCGCCGCCCGTAGCTGCCGTCGTCGGTGGTGAGGGCCAGGGTGGCCGCGCACTCCCGCATCTCGTCCTCGAGGATGATCAGGTCGCGCGTGCGGGCGCCGATCACGGCCTGGACCTCGTTGCCGGCTTCCCTCAGGGCCCGCGCGATGGGGAGCAGCTCCGCGGTGCCCACGCCGCCCCCGACGCAGGCCACGCGGCCGTGCCGCCCGATGGGGGTGGGGTTGCCCAGGGGTCCCAGCACGTCCGCGAGCGCGTCACCCGCCCGCAGCGCGCAGAGCTCGCGCGTGGTGCGGCCGACGGCCTGGACGATGAGGGTGATGCAGCCGTCCGCGCGGTCCGCCGTCACCACCGTCAGGGGGATGCGCTCGCCCCCTTCCGCGATGCGCACGATGACGAACTGGCCGGCGCGCCACTTGCGGGCCACGAGGGGAGCCTCGACGGTGAAGCGCGTGATGGACCCGGAGAGCGGGTGGGCCGCCCGGATGGGGAACATCCCTTCGGCCGGACTACTCGTCCCCGTCGTCCCGGATGCAGCAGTCCGGGCAGACGTCCATGGCCTCCCGCACCGCCCGCTCCTCGTCCTCGTTCGCGGGCTGCGCGGCGATTGCGTAGTAGGAGCCGTCCCAGCTCGAGCCGAAGTTGTCGGGGGCGAACGAGGCGCAGAGGCCGCAGCCGTTGCACTCGTCCGTGACGTAGAAGCGCCCCCAGGCATTTGCGCGAATGCGTTCGCCGGTGGCCTGCATCGCTCGCCTCCTTGCTGCCGCGGGGCGGTGCAACCGCGGTGCCATCGCCACGACGGCGCTGGGCGCCATCTGCGGCCCGTCGCACGCACGGCCTGCGCGAAGCCGCGGGGGCCGCGCAGGCCTTGCGCCTAGGAGGACGGCGTCAGGATCGGGTAGTCGGGCCACCACATGGCGGACGCGATCACCTCGGCCGGCGCGCGCCCGTCCTCCTGCGCGACGCCCTCTGCCCGGGCCTGCTGGAGAACCGCGCAGGCGACCGTCTCCGTCACGCTCCGCAGGTCGGACACGGGAGGCAACAGGCGGCCGCCGTCGAGGTCGGCGTCCCGGACGCGCCCGGCGAGGGCCCGCGCCGCCGCCGCGAACATGCCCTCGGACACCTCCGAGACCGCCCCGGCGATCGCGGCCAGGCCGATGGCGGGGAAGACGAACACGTTGTTGGCCTGGCCGACCTGCACCTCGCGTCCGCCGGCGCGGACGGGGGGGAAGGGGCTGCCCGTGGCCACCAGGGCGCGGCCATCCGTCCAGCGCATCAGGTCCTCCGGCGTGGCCTCCGCCTGGCTGGTGGGATTGGACAGCGGCATCACGACCGGACGGGAGGTGCCGCCGGCCATGGCGCGCACCACTTCCTCCGTGAACACCCGTGGCTCCCCGGATGTCCCCACGAGCACCGTCGGGCGCACCGCGCGCACCGTCTCCAGCAGGCCGGAGCCGGCATGGAGCCCGTGCGCCGCGGCGCGGTCCGCGCTCCAGGCGAAGGGGACCTTGTAGGCGTCGGAGATCCGCCCGTCGTCCACGAGCAGGCCGCGGCTGTCCAGCAGCACCACCGCGGAGGCGACGTCCCCTTCGCCCTGCCCCGTCGCGCGCAGGGCCGTCCGCAGGAGCTGGGCGATGCCGACGCCCGCCGCGCCCGCGCCCAGCACCAGGAACCGCTCCGCGGCCAGCGGCGTGCCCGTCAGGCGCTCCGCGGCGAGGACGGCGGCCAGCGTCACCGCCGCCGTGCCCTGGATGTCGTCGTTGAAGGAAGGCAGCACCTTGCGGTACCGGTCCAGGAGGCGGAAGGCGATGCCCTTCTTGAAGTCCTCCCATTGCAGCAGGGCCCGCGGAAAGCGGCCGCGCACGGCCTGCACGAACTCCTCCACCAGGGCCTCGTACTCGGGGCCGCGCAGGCGCGGCCGCCGCCAGCCGAGGTACAGCTCGTCCTCGAGCAGGGTCCGGTTGTCGGTGCCCACGTCGAGGCTCACGGGCAGGGTGTTCGCGGGATGGATGCCGGCGGCCGCGGTGTACAGGGCCAGCTTGCCGACGGGGATGCCCATGCCGCCCGCGCCCTGGTCGCCCAGGCCGAGGATGCGCTCGTTGTCGGTGACCACGACCAGGCGGACGTCCCCGTTGGGCGCGTTGCCGAGCACCTCGGCCACGCGGCCGCGGTGGGCGGGCGTGATCCAGATGCCGCGGCCGCGCCGGAAGATGTGGCTGTAGTCCTGGCAGGCGCGTCCCACCGTGGGCGTGTAGACGATCGGGAGCAGCTCGTCGAGGTGATCCAGCAGCACCCGGTAGTAGAGGTGCTCGTTGCGGTCCTGCAGGGCCGCCATGCCGATGTAGCGCTCCAGGGGGTCGTCCTTGCGCGCGATGTTCGCGTAGGCGCGCGTCGCCTGCTGCGCCTGGGTGGACACGGCGTCGGGAAGCAGGCCCTCCAGGCCGAACAGGCGTCGCTCGGCGTGGCTGAACGCCGTGCCCTTGTTGTAGAGCGGCTGCCGCAGCAGGAGGGCGCCTCGCCAGGGAACCTCGGCCACCACGTGGCGCACGGTCAGGTCATAGGTCGCGTCTGTCGCCATGGTTCCCTCCGGTCGTGCGGACGAGCGCCGCCGCGCCGCTTCCCTGCAATCCGGGCTCCAGTGCGGATCCGCGGGCGGGCGGGCGGAACGAGCGGATTGCGCGGGCGGGTGGGCGCCGGTCGCAGACGAGGAGCGCGACCGGCCGCAGGGATTTCCGTGCGTCCGCGCCGGGCCGCCTCCGCGAGGGATCGTCCGCTCCCGCCGGACGGCGCGCGGATTGCAGAAGGGCGCCCCAGCGGAGGTGCCCAATGCCCGGAGGGATCGAGGTACTCGCGGGAGCGGGGATCCTGGTGGCGGCGTGGGCCGTGTTCGCCGGGACCCGCGCGGTGCTGCGGCTGCGCGGGGCGCGTATCGTGACCTGCCCGGAGACCGAGCAGCCGGTGGCCGTGGACGTGGACGTGCGCTACGCCGTGGCCGGCGCCCTCGTCGGACGGCCGGAGCTCCGCCTGCGCGACTGCTCGCGCTGGCCGGAGCGGGCGCACTGCGGGCAGGAGTGCCTGGGCGAGATCGCGGCGGCGCCCGACGACTGCCTGGTCCGGAACATCGTGGCGCGGTGGTACGGCGACAAGACGTGCGTGTACTGCAGGCGTCCGATCGGCGTCGTCCAGTGGCACGACCGCAAGCCGGCCCTGCGCGGGCGTGACGGCAAGGTCCTCGAGCTGGGCGAGCTGCCGGTGGAGGGGATCCCGGAGGCCCTCCGGGAGGATGCCGCGGTCTGCGCCAACTGCGCGGACGCCGAGCTGCTCCGGCAGCGCCATCCCGAGCTGGTCGTCGAGCGGCCCCCGCGGCCGCACGCGTCCTGACGCGGGCTCAGGGAACCGGCGGGGGGCCGTCCAGCACGCGCCGCACGGCCTCGCGCATGGCCTCGCTCTTGAGCCCCGCCGCCTCGCCCTCGCGCAGGGCCTGCTCGCGGTCCGCGCCCTCGCGCGCGCGGAGCACGGCCCACACGGCGCCCACCCGGTTGGACGAGGAGCAGTGGACGAGGACGGGGAGGGCGCTCGGGTCGTCCAGGACCTTCGCCACCTCCAGGACGTCCTCGAGCCGGAAGGTGGCGGGGGTGACGGGCACGCCCACGTAGCGCAGGCCCGCGGCCGTTGCGGCCGCCTTCTCCTCGGCCGTGCCCTCCTGGGCGGTGCGCAGGTCGATCACGGTGCGGAAGCCGAGGGCCGTGAGCCCGGCCAGGGCCGCGGCGCTGGGCGTGCCGCCGGCGGCCACGCCCTTCCGCACCACGCGGTAGTTCGGGACCGCTGCGGCGTCCATGTCGCGCGGTATCTCCGCCGCCATCACGGCGGCGGCGGCGGCAACGGCCATGAGCGTCACGGGAACACGATAGCCCACGGGGGCCTCCTCTACCATTCAAATCCGAAGCCGAGGGCCAGGAGAGCGGTCGTCGCCACCCCGAAGCCCAGCTCGCGAAAGCCGACCTCGCGCGGCGCCAGCGCGCGCCGCGTGGCGGCCAGTCCCCGCGCCGCCCGCGCCCACAGCATGAGGAACGCGACCGCCGCCAGCCACGGGGCGGGACCGGCGGCCGCCGCTCCCAGCGCCGCGCCCAGGGCGGCCACGTGGGCGACCAGGGCAGCGCGCCGGCCGGAGGCCAGCCCCCGGTCCAGGCGCAGGCGGGCCCGCACGAACAGCACGGAAGTCACCGCCTTGGCCGCCATGAATCCCCAGGCCAGGAGGGCCAACGTCCAGGTGCGGCCGCCCGCGAGCAGGATGGCCGCCGCCACCGAGCCCAGGGCGACGCCGCCCAGCAGCTCGGGGGCGAGCTGGCGTCCGCGGTGGCGCGCGTCGAAGGAGAGCTGGGCCAGACCAAGCGGCGCCGCCGCGACCAGGGGAGCCCACCACGGCCGCGGCGACGCGACGGCCGCGGCGAGGGCGAGGCCGGCCAGCATCCCACCCGCGTACGCCGCGGCCACGCGCGCGGCCACCGCCGTGCGCGGGTAGCGTGCGCCGCGGCGCAGGTCGGCCAGCACGAGCTTGAGCGGGTGGCGGGACAGGAACGCCCCCACGGCCGCGATCGCGATTCCGGCGCCGCCCCAGGACGGGGCCAGCAGCAGGCCCAGCACCAGCGGCTCGCCGAGCAGCCCCCATCCGCCGTGCTCGGTGGGCAGCGCCACCACGCGCAGCGACGGCGCGGGGGCCGCGCCGCCCGTCGACCTCGCACCTGTCGTGCTCATCGCTCCTGCGCGCAGCCCATGCGCCGCCCGCGCGCCCGACCGGCAAGGCATGCGCGGCCGCCCCCCGCGGGCGCGCGCGGCAAGGCCCTTCCCGCTCCGAGCCCACGCACTAACAACGATCGTGCCGGGGCCAGGCGGGCCCGGACCGCGGCTTGCAGCCACGGTGGCCGAAGATGCGTGCCCCCGACCCCATCGCCCTCTTCCGCGACCTCCTCGAGAAGGCGTGCGCCCAGGAGGAGGGCGATCCCACCGCGGTCGCGCTGGCCACCGCGGACCTGGGTGGGGCGCCGTCGGTCCGCATGGTCCTGCTGAAGGGGGTCGACGCCGGCGGGTTCGTGTTCTTCACCACCACGCGCAGCCGCAAGGCGGGCGACCTGCGGGCCAACCCGCGGGCCGCGCTCTGCTTCCATTGGCCGGGCGTCGAGATGCAGGTGCGGGTCGAGGGGACGGTGGAGAGGGTCGATGCGGAGGCCGCCGATGCGTACTTCGCGACGCGGCCCCGCGAGAGCCAGCTCGCCGCCTGGGCCTCGGACCAGAGCCGGCCGCTGGGATCCCGGGAGGAGCTGATCGCGCGCTACGAAGACGCGACGCGGCGCTTCGAGGGCGTGAAGGTGCCCCGGCCGCCGTACTGGTGCGGCTACCGGCTGGTGCCGGTGATGATCGAGTTCTGGCGCGCGGCGTTCGGCCGACTTCACCACCGCGAGGAGTTCCGCCGCGTCGGGGACAACTGGAGGCTGCAACTCCTCTACCCATGACCCCTCTTCCGCGCAGGACTTGCGTGCCGTGCGGCGCCAACCGCAGTCCTTGCGCTCGCATTCGCGCTTCCAGCGACAAGTGGAGGCGCGCCCCATGCTCAAACCAAATGGAATGAATCACATCCAGGTATTGGGATCGCCTGGCGCAGAAGTTGCCGGCGGGAGTACCCTAGCGTGCACATGGAGCATGATGCCCAGCGCCTCACCGCCGCCTACGAGCAGCGCGTCCGCGAGCTGACCGACGCAAACCAGCAGCGGGAGCACGAGCTCGAGATCCTCTCGCAGCTCGTCGTGCGGATCCACGGCGAGGACGACGAGCAGGCCGTCTTCGAGGCCGCCCTCGACGAGATCGTGGCGGGCCTGGGCGTGCCGGCAGCGTGGATCTTCACGGGAGACGGCCAGGAGCGGCGTCTCCGACTCACCGCCTCGCGCGGGGTCGCGACCAGGTACCTGGCAGACGTCCAGCGGAACGGCCTGGGCCTGTGCCTCTGTCCGGAGGTCTTCTGGACCGGCCACAGCATGCTCGCCCGCAACACCAGCCAGTGCCCGCGCATGCCCGACATCGTCGAGGGGCCGTCCGCGGCCACCGCCCACGCCTGCGTCCCGCTGCAGTTCGAGGGCAGCACGCGGGGGGTGATGAACGTGGCCGCGCCGGCGGGCCGCGTGTTCTCCGAGCGCGAGCTGCGCTTCCTGGACACCGTGGGGCACCAGGTCGGCATCGCCGTGGAGAGGGCCCGCCATCGCAGCGCGGAGTCGGTGCGCAACCAGGAGGCGCGGGCCATGGCCGCCGTCAGCAAGGCCGTGGGCGGCTCCCTCGACCTCGCCAGCGTCCTGAGCGCCGTCGGCGCCACCGCGCGCGACGTCCTGGGGGCCGACCGCGTCCTCGTCCTCCTCGGCGACGACCCCCGCGCCATGCGCGTCGCGCACGCCGGGGGCGCTCTCCATCCCGAGCTCCGGGAAGGCGACCTGGTGGACCTGGAGGCCCTGGACGCGCGCCTCCCGCTGCTGGCCCTGGGGGAGCGGCGTCCGCACGCCGTGGACGACCTGAGCGCGGACCCACGGTCCAACCCCGAGCTGGCGCGGCGCTGGGACGCCGGGTCTGCGCTGGTTCTCCCCATGACCGCGGAGGACCGCGCGCTGGGGCTGCTGGCGGTCACGCGGCGTGGGCCCTCGCGCTGGACGGAGGAGCACCTCGAGGTGGGGGAGGCCTTCGCCGCGCAGGCGTCCCTGAAGATCGACAACGCCCGGCTCTACGAGGAGGCGCGCCGCGCCTACCGGGAGCTGAAGGACGCCCAGGACCAGGTCATCCAGCAGGAGAAGATGGCGGCCCTGGGCACCTTCGCCTCCGGGCTGGCGCACGAGGTGCGGAACCCGCTCAACTCCATCGGGCTGTCCCTGTCCATCCTCGAGCGGCGCATCGGGCGCCTGGAGGAAGCGGACAAGGCGCTCGAGATGGGGGAGCAGGTGTCCATCATCCGCGACGAGGTGCACCGGCTCGACGGCCTGGTGGGCGACTTCCTGCTCTTCTCCCGCAGCGCCCGCCTCCGCCACCAGCCCGGCGACCTGGAAGCGGTGGTGGACGAGGTGGTGCGCCTGCTCGCGCCGGAAGCGGAAGCGAGCGGCGTCACCATCGCGCGCCGCCGTGTCGGGGATCCCGTCACCTGCCTGTGCATGGACGCGGAGAAGATGAAGCAGGTGGTCATCAACGTGGTGCGCAACGCCATCGAGGCCATGCCCGAGGGCGGAGAGGTGGTGGTGGAGAGCGGTACGGCGGACGACCAGGCCCGCCTGGTCGTGCGCGACACGGGGCCCGGGCTGCCGGCCGGGCTGGACCTGTTCCAGCTCTTCGTGACCACCAAGCCCATGGGCACCGGGCTCGGGCTGTCCATCGTGCAGGAGATCGTGCGGCAGCACGGCGGCGACGTGACGGCGGAGAACGAGCAGCCGCGCGGGGCGAGGTTCACGGTGACCCTGCCCCTGCGGACCGCCCAGTGCCAGGAAGGAGCGAGGCCGTGAGAGAGAAGGCGCGCATCGTCGTCATCGACGACGAGGTCAACGCCGCGGCGGCGTTGGAGACCCTCCTGCGGGAGGACGGCTACGAGGTGGAGCGCGCGCACGACGCGCGCGCGGGCCTCAGCCTGCTCGAGCGCACGGAGGCGGACATCGTGCTCACCGACCTGCGCATGCCCGGCATGGACGGGCTGCAGCTGCTCGGGCGCGTGAAGGAGATCCGCCCCGAGACCATGGTCATCCTCATGACCGCCTACGGAACGGTGAAGACCGCGGTCAAGGCCATGAAGCTGGGGGCCGAGGACTACCTGGGCAAGCCCATCGACATGGAGGAGCTCGAGGTCATCCTGGAGAAGGCCCTCGACAAGAAGCGGCTGCTGGAAGAGACGCGCGTGCTCCGCGAGCGCGTGCAGAGCAAGTACCGCTTCGAGAACCTCGTCGGCGAGAGCCCGGAGATGCTGGCCGCCTTCAAGACCATCCAGCAGGTGGCGCCCTCCTCCGCCTCCCTCCTGCTCCTGGGCGAGAGCGGAACGGGCAAGGAGCTGTTCGCCCAGGCCCTCCACCAGAACAGCCCCCGCCGCAACAAGCCCTTCATCAAGGTGGCCTGCGCCGCGCTGCCGGAGACCCTGCTGGAGAGCGAGCTCTTCGGCCACGAGAAGGGCTCCTTCACCGGCGCCACCTACACGCGGGCCGGCCGCTTCGAGATGGCGGAGGGCGGCACCCTGTTCCTCGACGAGATCGGGGACATCTCGCCCACCGTCCAGGTCAAGCTCCTGCGCTTCCTGGAGGAGCGGGAGTTCGAGCGCGTGGGGGGGAACCGGACCTTCAAGGTGGACGTGCGCATCGTGTGCGCCACCCATCGCGACCTCCGCAAGAAGCTCGAGGAGGGCACCTTCCGCGAGGACCTCTACTACCGCCTCAACGTCATCGAGCTCACCATCCCCCCGCTGCGGGAGCGGCCCGGCGACATCCCCGTCCTGGCCCACCACTTCCTGCGGCGCTACGCGGAGGCGAACGGCAAGGAGATCCGCGGCATCGACGACGAGGCGCTGGCCCTCCTCCTGCGCCACCCGTGGCCGGGCAACGTGCGCGAGCTGGAGAACGCCGTCGAGCGCGCGGTGGTGCTCACCGCGGAGCCGGTGCTCACCGCGGCCCACTTCCCGACCCTGCGGCGGGTGGTGGCGGCGGCGATCGGCGCCGCCGAGCGCGGGCCGGCCCTGGGCGTCGCCATCCCGGGGAGCACCCTGGCGGAGATCGAGCGCGAGGCCATCCTGCGCACGCTGGAGGCCGTGGGCGGCAGCACCTCCCGCGCCGCCGCCCTCCTCAAGATCAGCGCGCGCAAGATCCAGTACAAGATCAAGGAGTACCAGCACGCGGGGGTGGTGGCGGATGACGTCTCCATCGGGGCCTGAGCCGCTGCCGCAAGCGACGCGGCGGCGGGCGGTCTCCTGCGCAAGGGTTGCGGGGCAAGGCCGGACGGTGGGGCGTGAAGGCCCGCGATGGGGCCCCAGGCCCGTTGGCATCCCGCTTGCTCGACCCTCCGGCGTCATGGCCCACGCAATGAGCCGAACGGACGGTGACGGGGATCTCCTGGATCTCCTCGCCGCTGGCCATCCTCCCGCCTTCGCCACGGACAGCCGCGACCGCATCGTCTTCTGCAACAGCGGTGCGGCGCAGCTCCTGGGCCGGCGCGCGGACGAGCTGCTGGGCCTCCGCTGCTACGAAGCCATCGCGGGACGCGACGTCTTCGGCAACCGCTTCTGCTACGCGAACTGCCCGGTGATGGCGGGGCTGCGCGGCGGCGACACGGTGGGCGGGTTCGAGATCACCGTGTCCGGGAACGGCCGCGGGCCCCAGCTCACCAGCGTGACCATCCTGCGCCTTCCCAGCGTGCGCCCCGACCTGTTCATGGTCGTACACCTGCTGCAGCCGATCGCGGAGGACAGCCGGCTGGCGCGGCTGCTGGCGCGGCACGGGGCCGTGCCCGCCGAGCACCCGGCGGTGCCCGCCCTGGCCGCGATGGGCGCTCCCGTGGAAGCACCGCCCCTGACCGCGCGCGAGTGCGAGATCCTCCACCTGGTGGCCTCGGGCCTCCAGAACAAGGAAGTCGCGCAGAAGCTCGACCTGAGCCTGGCCACCGTGCGCAACCACGTGCACAACATCCTCGACAAGCTCGCCGTGCACTCCAAGCTGGAGGCGGTGTCGCTGGCCTTCCGGCGGGGATGGGTGCGGGCGCCCATCGAGCCGGCCGCCCCGGCCGGCGCGCCCCCTCCCGCCGTCACCGGCCGCGCCCGTTGAACCGGCCGCTCCCCCGGGAGCGGCTGCCCGCGCTCGACACGACGGAGGGTGGCCTCGCCACCGCGCAAGCGGCGGAGCGGCGCCGTCTCTTCGGCGCCAACGACCTGCTCCAGGACGAGGGACGGGCCTGGGCCGAGCTGGCGCGCGACGCGCTGCGCGACCCCATGATCTGGCTGCTGGTGGGCACCGGCGCGCTCTACGCGCTCCTGGGCAACGCGGCGGAGGCGGCCACCCTGCTGGCGGCGGTGGCGCCCCTCCTGGGCATGGACGTGTTCCTGCACCGCCGCACGCAGTCCGCCACGCGCGGGCTGGGCGAGCGGCTGGCCGTGCGCGCCCGCGTGTGGCGCGACGGCGTGCTGGGCGAGCTGCCCGCGCGCGAGCTCGTGCCCGGCGACCTCGCCGAGGTAGGGGCGGGGGAGACGTTCCCCGCGGACGGCCTCATCGTCGGCGGCCGGGACCTCCAGGCGGACGAATCTTCCCTGACCGGGGAGGCCTATCCCGTGCCCAAGCGGCGGATGCCGGGCCCGCCCGCCGGGGGACCCGTCGACGCGGAGCACTGGGGTCACGCGGGGACGCGCCTGCTCACGGGCGGGGCGCGCCTGCTGGTGGCCTTCACGGGCGCGGAGACGCTCTACGGCGAGATCGCCCGTCTGGCCGCCGCCAGCGCGCGCGCGCGCACCCCCCTCCAGCAGGCCATGGCGCGGCTGGTCTCGGCCCTGGTGGCCGTCGCCGTGGCAACGTGCGCGCTGCTGGCGGCGGTGCGGCTCGCCCAGGGCCACGGATGGCTCGACGCCCTCCTCAGCGGCCTGACCCTGGCCGTGGCCGCCATCCCCGAGGAGTTCCCGGTGGCCTTCACCTTCTTCCTCGGGCTCGGGGTGTACCGGCTGGCCCGACGCAAGGCGCTCGTGCGCCGCGCGGTGTGCGTGGAGACCATCGGCCGCGTGACCGTGGTCTGCGCGGACAAGACGGGCACCCTGACCGAGGGCCGGCTCCGGCTGGCCGCCCTGCGGAGGGCGCGCGTGCCGGACGAGCGGCTGCTGGGGCTGGCGGCGCTGGCCTCGCGGGCGGACTCCTACGACCCGCTCGACGCCGCCGTCCTCGAGCGCGCGCCGCCGGCGCTGCCGGACCGGCTGCGCGTCTTCCCCTTCACCGAGGGGCGCCGGCGCGAGACGGCCATCGCCCCCGAGGACGGGGGGTTGATCGCGGCCACCAAGGGCGCGCCGGAGACGGTCCTCGACGGCTGTGACCTGCCGCCGGCGGAGGCCAGGGAGTGGATGGCGTGGGCGGAGCGGGAAGGGGCGCGCGGGTACAAGGTGCTCGCGGTGGCCTGGCGCCCCGTGGACGGCCCGGACCTCGAGCCGCCGGCGGGGTACCGCCTGGCCGGCCTGCTCCTGTTCGAGGACCCCGTGCGTGCGGGAGTGGCGCAGGCGGTGGCGGAGTGCGCGCGCGGAGGCGTGCGCACGCTGATGCTGACCGGCGACCATGCCGCCACCGCGGGCGCGGTGGCGGAGCACCTCCGCCTCTCCGAAGGCCCTCTCGTCCTGCGCGACGGCGCCGCGGTCGCGGCGGCCGCCCGGGTCGCGGGGGCGTGCGCCCTGGACGGCGTGCACGCGGTCTACCGCGCCCTGCCCGCGCACAAGCTGGAGATCGTGGACGCGCTGGCCCGCGACGGAGAGGTGGTGGCCGTCACCGGCGACGGCGTCAACGACGTGCCGGCCCTCCAGCGCGCCGACGTGGGCATCGCGATGGGCGAGCGGGGGACGCGCGCGGCGCGCGACGCCGCCGACATCGTCCTCCTCGACGACGACTTCAACACCATCGTGCGAGCCATGGGCGAGGGACGCCAGCTCCTGGACAACCTGAAGCGCTCCTTCGCCTACCTGATCGCCATCCATGTGCCCCTCGTGGGCACGGCGGCGGCGGTCCCGCTGCTGGGTTTCCCCCTTCTCTACCTGCCGCTGCACGTGGCCTGGCTCGAGCTGCTCATCCATCCCACGGCCATGCTGGTCTTCCAGAACGCTTCGTCGCGGGACGGGCTGGGCGCGCGACGCCAGCGCTCGGGTCTCTTCTCGGGGGGCGAGCGGGCGGGCATCGTCCTCACGGGACTGGCCCTGGCCGCGGCCGTGGGCGCCGCCTTCCTGGCGGGCATGACGGGAGCGGGGGGGAGCGCGCCGCGCGGGCGCGCGCTGGCCCTGGCCACGCTGACCCTCGGCAGCGCCGCCTGCACGGCCATCCTGAGCCGGCTCCAGACGGGGGCCAGCCGCGTGGCGGTGGCGGGGACCGTCGCGCTCTCGGTCGCGGCGCTCCAGGTGCCCGCCGCGGCGGCCCGGCTCGCGGTGGCCCCGTTGGCGGCCACGGAATGGCTGGTGGCGGCCGCCGCCGCCCTTGCCGGGGCGCTGCCCCTCTTGTCGTTCCAGGCGCCGCCGCGCGCAGCCTTTGCGCGTGAGCGCGCCCGGCCCTGGCCGCCCACGCGTGCGCTGCGCGAGCGCGCCTGACGATCAAGGAGTTACGGCGGCACCCGGGTTGCAGCCGGAGCGGGTGGCGGGCGCGCCGGCGTCTGCCCTGAAGGGCGCTCGCGCACCCGCGGCCAACACGGAGGGCCCATGCCGATGATCGAGATCCGGCGCATCCTCTGCCCGACGGACTTCTCGGAGTTCTCCGTCCGCGCGCTCCAGCACGCCGTCCCCATCGCGCGCTGGTACGGCGCCAAGCTCACCGCCCTGCACGTCCTGCCGCTCGTCCCCTCCGTCGCCGCCTCGTTCCCGACGTACGTCGATCCGATGACGATGGCGCCCATCCCGAAGGGCCACCTGCTCGACCGGCTGCGGGAGTTCGTGGCTCCCGCGGACGAGGCCGGCGTCGACACCGAGATCCTGCTCCTCGAGGGCCACGTCACGCGCACGATCCTCTCCCATGCCGAGGGCATGGACGCGGACCTGATCGTGATGGGAAGCCACGGCCGCGAGGGGTTCGAGCACCTGATGCTGGGCTCCGTGGCGGAGAAGGTGCTGCGGAAGGCCGAGTGCCCGGTGCTGAGCGTCGGCCGGGAACGGGAGGGAAGAACCGCCGCGGGCCCCCTGTTCGGCCGCATCGTGTGCCCGGTGGACTTCTCGGCGCCCTCGAAGCACGCGCTCGACTACGCCCTCTCCCTGGCCCAGGAGGCCAAGGCGCGTCTCGACGTGCTCCACGTGGTGGACTGGGGCCCCGAGGAGGAAGTGCGGGAGCACCGGCACTTCGACGTCCCCGCCTTCCGCCGGTTCCTGGCCGACGAGGCGCACCGCCGCCTGCGCGACATCGTTCCCGTGGCCAGCCGCGACTGGTGCGAGGTCGAGGAGGTCGTGGCCTCGGGCAAGCCCTACGCCGAGATCCTCCGCGTGGCCCGCGAGCGCGACGCCGACCTGATCGTGATGGGCGTCCGCGGCCGGAGCGCGCTGAACGTGGCCGTCTTCGGCTCCACCGCCAACCAGGTGGTGAGGGGCGGCGCCTGTCCGGTGCTGACCGTGCGCGAGGGCTGAGGCCAGCGACCCTCGGAGCCGCCTCCGTCTCCTGGCCCCGCCCTGGGGCCAGGGCGGACCTGGAGAGTGGCTCCCCGAAACGAGCGACGATCTCCGGACCGTCAAGCGCCCGGGGGGCCAGGCGCAACTGTTGCGCCGACCCCGGCGGCGAGCGCGCGAATTTCCGTCTCGTTGGCCGAACCGA
>DATBIO010000105.1:0-12160 GCA_036556965.1 Vicinamibacteria bacterium | reverse complement strand
CTTCGCGACCTCCTTCGCGTAGCGGTCGAACGTCGCCGCCAGTCGCCCGAACTGGAACGGCAGCGCCTCCGCCGCCGCGCAGCGCAGCACGACCCGGCCGGCGGTCTGCACCAGCGCGATTCCATATTCGAAGCTGGGGTCGCCGAAGCGCGTGTAGTGGTCGAAGGAGTCGTAGATGGAGTGGTAGGAGCCGCCGTCGTCCTCCCCGCCGAAGCCCAGGTTGAGGGAGGCGATGCCCAGGTGCTGCAGGAAGGGCGTGTAGTCCGAGCCCGAGCCCAGGGCGTCGATGCGCAGGTCCTTCCGCTCGTGCGCCTCCTTGCGCGCGTCGGGAGCGCCGCTGAGCCAGCGCAGGGCGCGCAGGCGCTGGCGCACGCTGACCCTGGTGGCGGGGTCCTCCACCGACTCCGCCACCTCGTTGACCAGCGCCTCCAGGCTGTGCGACCCGCCCGCCTCCAGGAAGCCGCGCCCGTTGGAGTCGCTGTTCACGTAGGCCACCGCGCGCCGGCGCAGCTCCTCCGCGTGCGTCTCCGCCCACTCCGTGGAGCCGATGAGGCCCTGCTCCTCGGCGTCCCAGGCCGCGTACACGAGGGTGCGCCGCGGGGCCCAGCCCGTGCCGCGCAGCGCGGCCACCGCGCGCGCCTCCTCCATGAGGGCCACCATGCCGCTCACGGGGTCCTTGGCCCCGTTCACCCACGCGTCGTGGTGGTTGCCGCGCAGGATCCACTCGTCGGGCTTCTCGCGCCCGCGCAGGACGGCGATCACGTCGTGGGCGGTGACCATCTTCCAGTCGAAGGCCAGGGCCAGGCGCACGCGCGCGGGGCCCGGCCCCAGGTGGTAGGTGAGGGGCAGCGCGCCGCGCCACCCCTCCGGCGCCACCGGCCCTTCCAGGGCCTGCAGCAGCGGCTGGGCGTCGCTCCAGGAGACGGGGAGCACGGGGATGCGCGTGAGGGTGTGGGCCTCGGAGAGGGGCAGGCGCTTGGCGTCGCGCGTGGCCCCCACTCCCGGGGTCAGGGGGTCGCCGGAGTACAGCGGCGCGTCCTTCACGGAGCCGCGCTGGGCGCCGTGCTCGCTGCGCCAGGGGCCCCGGGGGTAGGGGTCGCCGCGGAAGAAGCCGTCGTCGCGCGGGTCGGAGTAGAGGATGCAGCCCACGGCCCCGCGCTCGGCCGCCACCTTGGGCTTGATGCCGCGCCAGGAGCCGCCGTAGCGGGCGATGACCACCTTGCCCTTCACGTCGATGCCCCGGCGGTCCAGCTCCTCGTAGTCGGCGGGCACGCCGTAGTTGACGTACACCAGCTCGCCGCTCACGTCGCCGTCCACCGAATAGGCGTTGTAGACGGGCAGCTGCTCCGCGGTCTGGCCGGAGGTCGCGTCCTCGGGCAGCGGCGGCTCCGCCAGGCGCGCCCGGAAGGGGCGGGGCGCCGTCATCTCCAGCACGCGCTGGCGGGGCGTGGGGAAGAGGACCTCGAACTCCTCGATGCGCGTCTCGTAGCCCCACGAGCGGAACTGGGCGGCGATGAACTCCGCGTTCTGCCGGCCGTAGGGCGAGCCGACGTGGTGCGGCCGCGCGCTGAGCCGGCGCATCCACTCGCGCAGGTTCTCCGCGCGCAGGCTCTGGTCGAAGCGCGCCTCCAGCGCGCGCTGCACGTCGGCGCGCTCGGGCCGGAATCCGAGAAAGGTGGCCGAGGTGGCGGCGAGAACGGCGGCGACGAGGATCATGCGGCCTCCGTCCGCCTCCAGGGGCGGAGGCCGCGCATTCTACCCGCGCGCCGGTGGGGGCCGGCGTGCGGGCCCGTCGTTCAGTGCGCCCGCGCCTCCGCCTGCGGGGCGCGGCCCGTGTCGGCGTAGGCGGGCTCCAGGGTCAGGAAACCGGCCACGCCCGCGGCCAGCACCAGGAGCGCGCCCGCGAAGAGCATGTCCCGCAGCTCTTCCCGCACCGTCGTCCCGCGCCCGGGGTGGCCGTACACCTCGGTCCAGAGGAAGGTCGAGCCCTGCTGCTCGCGGATCCGGCGGCTCTCTTCCGCATCCAGCTTCGCCATCGCGTCCATCCTTTCCGCGCCTCCTACGTCGTGTTCCGCCTCTAAAGACGCTGGGGGCGCGTCAAAGGTTGCGAAAGTAGTCACCCGCGGCCGGCCGCGGGCGCGGAACTTTCGCCGGCCTTCATGCGTACCCAGCAGGGGATGGTCCGGAGCGGCGCGGACGGCGTCTCGGTCCTGCTGGCGCTGCTCGACGAGGCCTTCGACCGCCGGTCCTGGCACGGCACCAACCTCCGCGGCTCGATCAAGGGGCTGAAGACCGCCCAGGCCGCGTGGCGGCCGGCGCCCGGCCGGCACAGCATCTGGGAAGAGGTGGTCCACGCCGCCTACTGGAAGTACGCCGTGCGCCGGCGGCTGACCGGAGAGCGGCGCGGCTCCTTTCCCTACGAGGGCAGCAACTGGTTCCCGCGGCAGGGGAGCGACGCGCGCGCGTGGCGGAAGGACCTGGAGGTGCTGGCGGACGAGCACCGCCGGCTGCGCCAGGCGGTGGCGCGCCTGCGCCCGGCCGACCTGCGGCGCCCGGCGGGGTCCGGCTACGACCTGGGCGCCCTGGTGCGGGGCGCGGCCGCCCACGACCTGTACCACGCCGGGCAGATCCAGCTGCTGAAGCGCCTGCAGGGGGCCTGAGCCGCAGCCGGCCCCGGCAGGGTTAAACTCGTGGTTCCGTGACGCTCCTCGACCGCTTCCGAGCGAAGCCACCGTGGAAGCACGACGATCCCGCGGTGCGCGCGGACGCCGTCCGCCAGATCGCCTCCGGGGAGGCGGCGCTGCTCGCCGAGATCGCCCGCACCGACCCCGACGCCCTCGTGCGCCGCGCGGCCCTCCATCGCCTGCACGACGTGCCCGTGCTGGCCGAGCGCGCCCGGGAGGACGAGGACGAGGGCGTGCGGACGGCGGCGGCCGAGGGCCTGCAGCGCGTGGCCATGGAGACGCAGGACGAGGGAGAGGGCCGGGCGGCGGTGGAGGCCCTCTCCGAGGCGCGCGTGCTGACCGACGTCGCCATCGGCGCGCGGGTTCCCGCGGTGCGCCGCGCCGCCGCCTCCCGGCTCACCTCCACGCGCGCCCTGTCCATCGTGGCCCGCCGCGGCCCCGATGCGGAGACGCGGCGGGAGGCGCTGGCGCGCTTGAACGACGCCGCCGCGCTCGCGGAGCTGGCCCTCCGCAGCGAGCACAAGGACGTGGCCCTGGCCGCGGTGGAGCGCGTGGACGAAGTGGCGGCCCTGGAGTCGGTGGCGGCCCACGGCCGGCACAAGGGCGCCGCGCGCCGCGCTCTCGAGCGGCTGGCCGTCCTGCGGCCGGCTCCTCCTCCCGAGGCCGGTGCGTCCGAGGACGCCCCGGATGCGGTCACCGCCGCCGCGCAGGAGACGGCGGACCCGCCGGTCCTCCCCGTCCCCGCGGACGAGGAGGCCGTGGTGGAGGCGGCCGTGGCGGCGCCGGCCGCGCCGGACGACCCCGCGCCCGCGGAAGACGGGCCCGCCCCCGAGGACGCGCGGCCGAGGCTGGAGGCCCTGTGCGCGGAGATGGAGCAGGCCGCCGAGCTTCCCGACCTGGAGGAGGCGGGACGCCGCATGCTGGGCCTGCGCCGCCGCTGGGCGGCGGAGACGGGGCTGGCCGACCCGGGCCACGCCGCGCGCATCGCCCAGGCCGCCGCGCGCCTGGACGCGCGCCTGGGAGAGGCGAAGGCCGAGCGGGAGGCGCAGGCCCGGGACCACCATGCCCACCTGCTCGCCCTCTGCGAGCGCATGGAGGCGCTGGCCCGCGACCCGCAGCCCGCCCTCCGCGATTGCGAGCTGGCCCTGCGCGAGGCGCGGGCCGCGCAGGACGACCCCGGGCGGCTGCCCGCCAAGAAGGACCGCGACGCCATCGTCGCCCGCCTGAAGGCGGCGCGCGCCCTCCTCTATCCGCGGCTGCAGGAGCTGCGCGAGTCGGACGAGTGGACGCGCTGGGCCAACGCCGGCGTGCAGGAGGACCTCTGCGCGCGGGTGGAAGCGTTGCGCGAGGAGAAGGACCTGGGCAAGGCGGCCAAGGCCCTGCGCGACCTCGAGGAGCGCTGGAAGGAGGCCAGCCGCGCCCCGCGGGAGCAGGCGGAGGAGCTGTGGCGGCGGTTCAAGACCGCGCGCGACGAGGTCCACGCGCGCTGCGTCGTGCACTTCAAGGCGGAGAAGGCGAAGCGGCAGGAGAACCAGCGCCGGAAGGAGGCGCTGTGCGTGGAGGCGGAGTCGCTGGCCGAGTCGCGGGACTGGGTGGCCACCGCGCAGCGCCTCCAGGCGCTGCAGGCGGAGTGGAAGGCCATGGGGCCCGTCCCCCGCGCCCAGTCCGAGGCGCTGTGGGCGCGCTTCCGCGGGGCCTGCGACCGCTTCTTCACCCGGCGCAAGGAGGACCGCGCCCGGCTGAACGCGGACCGCGCGCGCGGCCTGCACGCGCGCGAGGCGCTGGTGGTGCGCGCGGAGGCCCTGGCCGAGTCCGAGGACTGGGAGGCGGCGCGCGAGGAGATGAAGCGCCTGCAGGGGGAGTGGAAGCAGGCGGGGCCGGTGCGCAAGGACAAGGGAGACGCGCTCTGGGAGCGCTTCCGCGCCGCCGGCCAGCGCCTCGACGACCGCTACCGCCGCCGGGGAGAGATCGACGCCGCGCGGCGCTCGGAGGCGCTGGCCGCGGTGGTGGAGCGGGTGGAGGGGCTGGAGGCGGACGGGGCCGACCTCGCGGGCGCGGTGGCCCAGGCCCAGGCGGAGTGGAGGCAGGGCGGCGGCGCGGCGGCGCCGCGCGAGATGGCCGCACGCTTCGACGCGGCCCTGGCGCGCCTGGTGGAGGCCGCGCCCGCCGCCTTCAAGGGGACCGACCTCGACCCCGAGGCCGCCCGCCAGAAGATGGAGCGCCTGTGCAAGAGCGTGGAGGCGCTGGCGGGGGACCTGCCCGCCGTGCCCGCCGACGTCTCTCCCGCCATGCGCCTGGCCCAGCAGTGGCGCGAGGCGCTGGCCGCACGCACGATGGGAGCCGCGGTGGACGAGAAGGCCAGGCGGCGGGCCCTGCGCGAGAAGGTGGACCAGGCCCGGGCCGCCTGGGACAAGCTCGGGCCGCGCGGCGTCACCGACAGCGACGCGCTGCGCGCGCGCTTCCAGGCCGCCTGCAAGCGCGTGCTCGACGCGGTCTAGGGTCCGCGGCGGACGCGGCATGACCGCGGCAGGCTTCCGCCGGCTCGCCCTCCAGCTTCCCGAGGCCGTCGAGGTCGGGCACATGGGGCATCCCGACTTCCGCGTGGGCGGGAAGATCTTCGCCACGCTGGGCTACCCCGACGCCGGCTGGGGGATGGTGAAGCTCACCCCCGATCAGCAGGAGGCGCTGGTCAGCGCCGAGCCGGGCGTGTTCTCTCCCGTCAAGGGCGGCTGGGGCCGCCGCGGCGCCACCGGCGTCCGCCTGCGCGCGGCGACGGCGCGCACCCTGCGCACCGCGCTCGCCGCGGCCTGGCGCAACGTGGCGTCGGCTCCTCGGCCCGCGAAGCGGGCGCCCCGGAAATAGCCGCGGAGGTCCGACCATGCTCGAGACGAAGGCGCGCCGGCGGGCCGTCCTGACGTGCGCGGGCATCGCCGCCGTGCTCCTGGCCCCGGTCCGCGGCGCGGCCGGGAGCGAGGCGGTGGTGGAGGCGATCGAGACGCTGGAGGCGGAGTGGTTCTCCGTCTACCAGAGCCACGACCTGGGCGTGCTGGAGCGGCTGATCGCCGACGACTTCGTGGCCACCCTGGCCGACGGCGCCATGCGGGGCAAGCGCGAGCACATCGCCGCCTATCCCGCGGACTTCGCGGCCCTGGCCTCCGTGGTCAACCAGGAGCTGCGGGTGCGGGCGATGGGCCCCGACGTGGCCGTGGCCACCGGGCTCTACGTGGCCACCGCGCGCGGCGCCGGCGGACCCGGCCTTGCCACGCGCTACCGCTACACGGACACCTGGCTGCGGCGGAACGGCTCATGGCGGTGCGTGGCCACGCACGAGAGCCGCCTGGATCCGCCCGCGCCGTCCGCCGCGCCGGACTGAGCGCGGCCGCCCGCCCGCCCTCTCAGAACTGCTCGGCGGGGAGGATGGCCAGCCTCTCCTTGAGCCGCGCCCAGGCGCCGCGGCGCCGCCAGCCGTCGAGGGTGATGGCCTGCGCGCGCCGCAGGTCCCGCTCGAAGGCGGCCTCCAGGGCCGCGGCCAGCGACGCGTCCTGCACGGCGAGCACGTTCTCGTGGTTGTGCTCCATGGAGCGGATGTCGAAGTTCGCCGCCCCCACCACCGAGAGCACGCCGTCGGCCACCAGGGTCTTGGCGTGCAGGAAGGTGCCCTGGTACTCCCAGATGCGGACGCCCGCCTCCAGCAGCTCCTCGTAGTAGTGCTGGGAGGCGCGGCGGATGACGGCGGCGTCGGTGTGCTCGTCGGGCAGGAGCACGCGCACGCTCACGCCGCCGCGCGCGCGGTCCGCCATCTCCTTGCGCAGGCTGGCGTCGGGCACGAAGTAGGGCGTGGTGATGGCCACGCGCTGCCGCGCGGCGGCGAGGACGGACATGTACACGAGGCGGATGGGGTGGTCCTCGCTGGAGGGGGCGGTGGCCAGGCCCACGTGCACCGGCCCCGGGGCCGGCGCCGCCGTGACGTCCTCGGGCGGGAAGAAGGCGGGGCCGGCCAGGATCTCGCCCGTGGTGTGCGCCCAGTCGTCGGTGAAGGCGGACTGCACGCTGGCGGCCAGCGGCCCCGTGACCTCCACCATGACGTCGCGCCAGTGCTCGGCGTCCTGGGCGTGCCCCTGCCACTTGTCCGCCATGGCCGCCCCCCCCGTGAAGGCGAGCGCGCCGTCCACCACCACCGCGCGCCGGTGGTTGCGCTTGTGGTAGCGGGTGAGCATCCCGAAGCGCGCGGGCCGGAAGGAGGCCACGCGCCCGCCCGCCCGGCGCAGCCGCTCCAACCCCGCCTCGGGGGCGTGGGTGGCGCCGCGGGCGTCCAGGAGCAGGCGCACCTGCACCCCCGCGCGCGCGCGGTCCGTGAGCGCGCCCAGGAAGGCGTCCGCCACCTGGCCCTCCTCCCAGATGTAGACGCAGAAGTTCACGTTGTGGCGCGCGGCGGAGATGGCCTGGAGCATGGCGGGAAAGAACTCGTCGCCGTCGTTGAGCAGGCGCGCGGTGCCTCCGTGCCGGAGGGCGGAGCGCGTGATGCCGGCCAGCGAGGCCGCGAACTCCCGCGAGTCGAGGGGATGGCGCTCGCTGACGTGGAGGAGGGCGGGGCGGCGGCCCAGGCTGGAGAACAGGGTGAGCGCGCCCGCCCCGATGGAGAGGGCCCCCGCCGCGGCCAGGCCCTTCACCCACCACCGCGTGCCCGCTGTACCCATGAATCCACTCTAGCCGTGGCGCGCGGCTCCGGGTGCTACAGTAGTTGCGATGCGCGCCTGGGTGCCCCTCCTGCTGGCCGCCGGCCTCGTCGCCTGCCAGGACACGGTGCGCGGCGCGCAGGCGCCGCCGGCCACGCCGGCGCCAGGGAGCGGCAAGGTGGTCAAGACCGACGAGGAGTGGCGCAAGACGCTGACCCCGGCGCAGTACCAGGTGCTGCGCGAGAAGGGGACGGAGCGCGCGTTCACCGGGGAGTACTGGGACCATCACGCCAAGGGGACGTACGTGTGCGCGGGCTGCGGCCAGCCCCTCTTCGCGTCGGAGGCCAAGTTCGAGTCCGGCACGGGGTGGCCCAGCTTCTGGCAGCCGGCGGGCGAGGGGAGCGTGGAGCGGGTGGACGACGAGAGCCACGGCATGCGGCGCACGGAGGTGCTGTGCGCGCGCTGCGGCGGCCACCTGGGCCACGTCTTCGAGGACGGCCCCCGGCCCACCGGCCTGCGCTACTGCATCAACTCCGCCGCCCTGAAGTTCCAAGAGAAGTAGGGGCGTGCCCGGCCGTCTCGTACTGCTGGGCTCGGCCCAGACCTATCGCCGTCCCCCCTTCGAGGCCGCCGCGCGCGCGCTCGGCATCGAGGTGGTGATGGGCGAGGACGTCCCCCAGCCCTTCCTGGGCCGCGCCGCGGCCGAGCTTCCCCTCGACTATCGCGACCTCGAGCGGTCGGCCGCCGCCATCGTGCGCTACGCGGCGGAGCACGAGGTGGGCGCCATCGTGGGCCTGGACGACTCGGGCACCGTGCTCGCGGCGCGGGCCAGCGCCGCCCTCGGCCTGCCCCACAACGCGCCGGAGGCCGCCCTGCGCAGCCGCGACAAGCTGGCCATGCGGCGGTGCCTGGCGGAGGCGGGGGTGCCGCAGCCGAGCTTCCGCCACGCGCAGGCGGGGGACGACCCGCGCGCCCTGGCCGCCGTCGTCGCCTACCCCTGCGTCCTCAAGCCCACCACCCTGGCCGGGAGCCGGGGGGTGATGCGGGCGGACGGGCCCGAGGAGCTCGTGTCGCGCTTCCTGCGCCTGCGCGCGATCCTCGCCGCGGAGCGCTGCGCGGACGTGCTGGTGGAAGGGTACGTGCCCGGCCTCGAGGTGGCGCTGGAGGGCCTGCTCAGCGGCGGCGCGCTGCGCGTGCTCGCGCTGTTCGACAAGCCGGACCCCCTGGAGGGGCCCTACTTCGAGGAGACGCTGTACGTGACGCCCTCGCGCCTGCCCGCGCCGGTGCAGGAGGCCCTGGGCGCGGCGGCGGCGCGCGCGGCCGCCGCCCTGGGCCTGCGCGAGGGGCCGGTCCACGCCGAGCTCCGCTGGAGCGACGGCGAGGCGTGGCTGATCGAGGTGGCGGCGCGCTCCATCGGCGGCCTCTGCGGCCGCACCCTGCGCTTCGGCGTGGACATGTCGCTCGAGGAGCTGATCCTGCGCCATGCCTTCCGCCTCGGGGGGATCGAGGCCCCGCGCGAGAGCCGCGCCGGCGGCGTGATGATGATCCCCATCCCCGCCGCGGGCATCCTCCGCGGCGTCCACGGCCTGGAGGAGGCGCGCGCCGTCCCCCTCGTCGAGTCCGTCGAGGTCACCGCGCGCATGCACTGCCCCCTCGTCCCCCTGCCCGAGGGGGACAGCTACCTCGGGTTCATCTTCGCGCGCGGGGAGGGGCCGGCGGCGGTGGAGGCCGCGCTGCGCGAGGCGCACGCGCGCCTGCGCTTCGAGATCGCGGCCGAGGTGCCCCTCAGGCGCGGCTGAGGGCCAGCCGCTCCACCTGGACGCGGCGGGGCTCCGCGCAGCAGAACCAATCCTCGCTCAGGCGGGGCGGCGCGGGCCGCGCGGGACGGGCGCCCGCGTCGGGGACGGGGGCCACGCCGGCCGAGGCATGGGCCGCGGCGCGCACGCGCTCCCAGGTCTCCGCCGCGGGGCGGCCCGCCTCCGTGGCCTCTTCCACCAGCGCCGCCACCTCCTCGTACAGGCGGTCCATGCGCGGGTCGGGGTGGCGCCAGACGTGGCTGAGGGACCGCGGATCCAGGGGGCCGAAGGCCCCGCGCGTCTCCGGCGCCTCCAGCAGGGCCGAGCCGGGCGGCACCAGCAGGCGGATGGCGAGCTGCACCGGGGGCACGTGGGCCTGGAGCCCCCGCGCGCGAAAGAAGTCGAGGGTGGCCAGGTAGTCGTCGAGGGTGGTCCAGGGCGTGAAGGCCACCAGCGTGGGCTGGAGGGCGATGCCCGCCGCGTCCAGGACCTCCACCACCGCGGCCACCTCCGCCGCGGTGTGGCCCTTGTCCAGGCGGCGCAGGACCTCGTCGCTCAAGGACTCCACCGCGGAGACCACGAAGGCGCATCCGTGGGCGGCCATCTCCGGGAGCAGCGCGCGGTGCCGCAGCAGGTGCTCCACCTTGGCCGTGAAGTCGAAGCTCAGGCCGGGGAACTCCCCGGCCAGCGCGCGCGCGACGCGGAGCGCGTGCGTGGGCCCGTTGAGGAAGTCGGGGTCCCCGAACGTCACGTGGCGCGCGCCCGCCTCCACCTGCGCGCGCACGTCGGCCATGACGGTGGGCACGGGCACCGCCACGAAGCGTCCCTGGTAGATGGGCACCAGCGGGCAGTGGCGGCAGAGGTGCCGGCAGCCGCGGCTGGCCTCCACATAGCCGGCGGGCTCCGCGCGGCCGTCGCGCAGGAAGCGGGCGTAGCGCGACAGGGGGGGCAATGTGGCGCGGTCGGGGACGGGGAAGTGGAGCCGGTCGCGCAGGGCGGGGGCCCGCCGTCCGCGCGTGGAGACGCCGCGCACCCGGGACCCGTCGCCCCCGCGCGCCACGTCGTCGGCCAGCGCGACCAGCGCCTCCTCCGCCTCCCCCGCCACCACGGAGTCGGCGGGTCCCGCGAGCAGGTGCGCGGCGTTGAGCCAGGCGTAGGGGCCGTAGAAGCAGACGTGGGCGCGGGGGTTGGCCCGCCGCACGCGCGCGGCCGCCTCCAGCCCCAGCCGCAGCGCGGTGTGCATGGGCACGGACACGGCGACCAGCGACGCCTCCCGGACGCGCGCCTCGTCGAAGGTGTCCACGGCGAGGTCCACCGCCTCCGCCTCCCGGCCCGCGCGCCGCAGGAAAGCGAGCGGCCAGGCCAGGGTCAGCGGCGCGTGGCCCAGCTCGTAGGTGCCCAGGAGGAGGACCGCGGCCACGCCCTCACTTCCTCTGCGCGCCCGGAGCTCCCTTGCCGCCCTTGCCCTGTCCGGTGGGGGGGACCCAGTCGGCGGGCAGGCGCGCGCCTTCGCCGAAGAAGAACTCCTCCATCTCGCGCAGCAGGAACCGCCGCGCCTCGGGGTCGGCCATGTTGAGCCCGTGGTGGTTCATGACGATGGTGGCCTGGGCCTGCCAGAGGTCCCAGCCCGCCCGGGAGACGCTCTCGAAGATGCGCTGCCCGAGCGCGCCCGCGAAGGGCGGCTTGGCCAGGCGGGGAAGCGCCCGGCCGAGCTTGACGCAGAGCACGAGGTCGCCCTCGACGGGGACGGGCGGCGCGGGAGTGAAGAGGAACGACTCCATCTCGCGCAGCAGGGCCTGGCGGTCCTCCGGGCGGCCCATGACCCAGCCGCGCTCGCGCAGGAGGGCGGCGGAGCGCTCCTGCCACAGCGCCCAGGCCCGGGCGGAGACACTCTCGTAGATGCGCTGGCCCAGCTCGCCGGGAAAGGGGGGCGCGGGCAGGCCCGGCAGCTCCTGGCCCAGCTTGACGCAGTTGACGGTGCGGTCGCCCATGGCCCTATGCTCTGAGTCTACAGGAGGCCGTCATGCCGACGAGACGCGTGAGCCAGGTGGTCGAGGCGCAGGACACTTCCGACGGGGCGGGCGTGCGCCTCCGGCGCAGCATCGGCTCGGCCGCCCTCGACCACCTCGACCCATTCCTGCTCCTCGACGAGTTCAAGTCGGACCGCGCCGAGGACTACCTGGCCGGGTTCCCGGACCACCCCCACCGGGGCTTCGAGACCGTGACCTACATGCTGGCCGGGGCCATGGAGCACCGGGACCACAAGGGCAACCACGGCAACCTGGTGGCGGGCAGCATCCAGTGGATGACGGCGGGCCGCGGCATCGTGCACTCGGAGATGCCCCGCCAGAAGGACGGCCTGATGTGGGGGTTCCAGCTCTGGGTGAACCTGCCCGCGCGCGACAAGATGACGGCCCCGCGCTACCAGGACATCCCGCCCGAGCGCGTCCCCGTGGTGGAGCGGGCGGACGGCGCGCGCGTGCGCGTGCTCGCGGGCACGGCGGAGGGGGTGACGGGGCCGGTGGAGGGGATCGCCACCAGCCCCCTCTACGTCGACGTGGCCCTTCCCCCCCGCGCGCGCTTCGCCCAGGCGGTGCCCGCGTCGCACAGCGCCTTCGTGTACGTGTTCGAGGGCGCGGCCGCCCTGGGCGAGCCCCCGCGCGCGGTGGAGGCGGGCCACCTGGCCGTGCTGGCGGAGGGCGACCAGGTCACCGCGGAGGCGGGGGACGCGCCGGCGCGCTTCCTCCTCCTGGCCGCGCGGCCGCTGGGCGAGCCGGTGGCGCGCTACGGGCCCTTCGTGATGAACACGCGCGAGGAGCTCATGCAGGCGGTGCGCGACTTCCAGACCGGGCGGCTGACCGACTGACGGCCGGCCTCCCCCTGGCCGCGGCCGCCCTGGCCGCCGCGGTGGGCGCCGCGCCGGCGGAGCTCCCCGCGCGCGTGCGCCGCATCGTCCTGCACACGCTGGGGGGGCCGTCGTTCGCGCAGCCCGAGAGCCGCTTCG
>DATBIO010000104.1:0-2769 GCA_036556965.1 Vicinamibacteria bacterium | reverse complement strand
CGGGAATGCCGGTGTGGGTACTGCACTTAAACAGCTGATTCTATTGATGATAATCACACGCCCGTTCTCTCTGGAGGGGATCTATCCATATGGTTGGACCCTGCGTCGATCCATGATTTTGAACTTGCTCCGTGACGCGCGCCGGGAGGGTCTCCCGCTCGCCCGCGCGCCCGGGGGCGGCGCGAGGCCGCGTGCTAACATCCGGCGCTCCCCGTGCCCCGCGAGATCGTGACCGCCGAAGACGTGCTCGCCGTGCCTCCGGGCGGTGAGCTCTCGGCTTCCAGCGCCGCCGTGGTCACGGAGTGGGCGCGCGAGGTGGCCGCGAGCCGCGGCGTGCGCATCCAGACCGGGGGCGCGCACGGCGTGGACGGCGTGGTGGCCCTGGGCGCGGATCACGGCGGCTTCCCGCTCAAGGAAGCGCTCAAGGCCGTTCTCACCCGGCTCGGCCGCCCGTACCGCGACCTGGGCACCTACTCCACGGAGCCGGTGGACTATCCCGACGTGGCGGCGGCGGTGGCCCGGGCGGTGCGCGCGGGCGAGGCGCGGTTCGGCATCCTGGTCGACGGCGCCGGCATCGGCTCCTCGATGGCGGCCAACAAGGTGCCGGGCGTGCGCGCCGCCCTGTGCGTGGACGCGAAAGCCGCCCGCAACGCGCGCGAGCACAACGACGCCAACGTGCTGGCGCTGGGCGCGCAGTTCGTGGACGCCGCGCGCGCGGCCGAGATCGCCGAGGTCTTCCTGTCCGCGCGGTGCACGGAGGAGAGGCACCTCCGGCGCGTGGGCAAGATCCGGGACCTCGAGAAGGCCTACCTGAAGTGACGGACGCCGCCCTCATCGACGCCGTCGTCCGCGCCGTGCTGGCCCAGCTGCGGCCCGAGGAGCCTCCCTGCGCGTGCCACGCGGCGGCGGGCGGCTGCTGCCCGGACCGCATGGGGCGCCTGCTCGGCGCCGGCGCCGCGCGCTTCGGCTTCACCGCCCCCGGCCAGATCTACTCCCGGGAGATCGCGCGCCGCATCGACCACACCCTGCTCAAGCCGGAGGCCACGCGCGCCCAGATCGAGACCCTGTGCCGGGAGGCCCGGGAGCATGGGTTCGCCACCGTCTGCGTCAACCCCTCCTGGGTCCCGCTGTGCCGCGATCTCCTGCGGGGATCGGAGACGCGCGTCTGCACGGTGGTCGGCTTCCCCCTGGGGGCCACCCTGCCCGAGGTGAAGGCCTACGAGGCCTCGCGCGTGGTGGCGGAGGGCGCCTGCGAGGTGGACATGGTCGTGAACGTGGGCGCGCTCAAGTCGGGCGAGTTCCGCACGGTGGAGCGCGACATCGCGGGCGTGGTGGAGAGCAGCCACCGCGGCGGCGCCCTGGTGAAGGTCATCATCGAGGCCGCGCTCCTCGACGACGACGAGAAGGTGCGGGCCTGCGTGCTGTCCCAGGCCGCGGGCGCCGACTTCGTGAAGACCTCGACCGGCTTCGGGCCGGGAGGGGCCACCGCCGCCGACGTCGCCCTCATGCGCCGCGTGGTGGGGCCGCAGATGGGGGTCAAGGCCGCGGGCGGCGTGCGCGACCTCGAGTCGGCCAGGGCCATGCTCCAGGCGGGAGCCGACCGCATCGGGGCCAGCGTGGGGGTCAAGATCGTGAGCGAGAGCCAGGGCGCCCCGGCCCCCGCCGCCGCCGCCCCCGGCTACTAGCCCCCGTGAACCCGGTCGAGGTCGGCCCCGTCCCCGCGGCCGACCGCAGGCAGTCCGCCACCGACCTCTTCCTGATCTTCGCCGCCGCCAACATCGTGGCCACCACCATGGTGACGGGCGCGTCGCTGGTGCCCGCCTTCGGCGCGGGCGAGGCCCTCGGCCTCATCGTCGCGGGCACGCTCCTCGGCTCCGCCCTGGTGGCGGTGCTGGCCGCGGTGGGCCCGCGCTACGGCGCGCCCTCCGTGGTGGTGGCGCGCGCCGCCCTCGGGCGGAACGGGGCGGCCCTGCTCGCCCTCCTCCTGTTCCTCGGCAACTTCGCGTGGATCGCCCTCAACAACGTCATCGCCGCCTCCGCCTGCGCCCGCCTGGGGACCGGCGCCATCGGCGAGCGCACCTGGTCCCTGGCCCTGGGCCTCGCCGCCACCGCCGTGGTGGCCCTGGGCCCGCGCATGGTGGGGTTGGCCGACCGCGTGGCGGTGCCGCTCATGCTGGTCCTCGGCGTGGTGCTCCTGGTGCGCGCGCTGGACCTGCCCCCCTCCCTGCTGGCGGCGCCGGGACACGGTGGGATGTCCTGGACGCGCGGCCTGGACGTGGTGGTCGGCTACCAGGTCTCCTGGCTCCTCATGTTCGCCGACTACTCGCGCTACACGCCCTCGGAGGGCAGGAGCGGCCTGGCCGTCTTCCTGGGGCTGGCCCTGACCAGCCTCTGGTTCATGCCCCTCGGGGCGCTGGGGGCGCTGGCCGCGGGGAGCGCGGATCCCGGCCTCATCGTGTCCGCGGCGGGGCCGGGGGCGGCGGGCGCCCTGCTCCTCGCCGTGGCCACGGTGACCACGAACTTCGTCAACATCTACCTCTCCGCCCTGGCCTTGAAGAGCCTCGCGCCCGGAGTGCCCTCCCGTCCCGCGGTGTGGGTCATCGGGGGCGTCGGCACGGCGCTCGGCCTGGCCACGCGCGTATGGCTCGACCATTACGTCGCGTTCATGCTGGTGCTCGGCGGCGTGCTGGTGCCCGTGGGCGGCGTGCTCGCCAGCCGCCTCCTGCGCCGCGGCGCGGTCGACGTGGAGGCGCTCTACGCGCCCCGCGG
>DATBIO010000103.1:0-7912 GCA_036556965.1 Vicinamibacteria bacterium | reverse complement strand
GCCGCTGCTTCTTCCGCCTGGTGGGCCGCACCGCCCAGGTCAAGCAGCTGAGCCAGCGGCTCGTCCGCAGCGGCAAAGCGGGGGACCTGTACACGCTGCGGCTCTTCGTGGGCGGGCTCAACGTGGGGGGCAGCCCCCGGGCGCGCGTGCAGATCGACGACCTTCAGGTGATCGGGATCCAGCAGGAGGTCGTGCTGGCCCTCCCGACCGGGACCTACGACTACGCCGAGCAGACGCTGGAGATCGCGAGCACCGTGAACGGGTCCGACCGCATCACCATCATCGTGGAGGCGGGCAACGCGGGGCAGCTCGCCATCGACGACGTCAGCCTGGTCCCACACCCCTGAGGGCGGGGAGGCTCAGGGCGCGGAGAGAAGCCGCGCCCTGAGCTCGTCCAGCCAGCCCGTGGCCACCATCACGCGGAACGGCTCGGACGCGGGCTCGGGGCCCTCGACGGCCAGCACCAGGATCCGCCCGGTCCGCGCGTCCAGCTCGTAGACGTTGGCCTCGGGGGACGACGCGAAGCGCAGGCCCGAGCCGTCCGGCGCCTCGCCTTCCGAGGGCAGGGCCGGCGCCTCCGAGGTCGCCGTCCAGCGGCCGCGGGACGGCCGGCCCTCCAGCCGCCGCACCTCGAAGACCCTCGTGTTCCAGTAGTAGAGGTGGCCGGCGGCCGACCAGCGCGGGTCGCGGCCGCCGTCGATGGTCACGCGCAGCGTGTCGCCCGGGCGGCCGAGAGGCGCCACGTACACCTGGGCCACGCCGTCCACCTCGTCGGAGTCGAAGGCGACCCACGCGCCGTCGGGCGAGGGCGTTCCGTTCTCCTCGTTCGCCTGCGACGCCGCCAGCGCCTCCGGCGCGCCCTCCGGCCGGCCGTCCACGCCCACGGGCAGCACCATGAGGTCCCAGCCGGAGTCCGGGCGCCGCTCCTGGTAGACGAGCCGGCGCCCGTCGCGCGACCACGCGCAGGGGTAGAGGCGGTTCGCGCTCTCCACCAGCGCGGGCCCCAGGCGACCTCCGTCCGCCTCGACGGTGGCCAGCCGCCACCGCCGCGCCTCCACCAGGCCCAGGGTCACGGCGCGGCCGTCGGGCGTCCACACGGGACGGTGCGCCACGCGGCCGAAGGTCAGCCGGGCGGGAGTGCGGCTGGCCACGTCCAGCAGCCAGGCGTCGCTCCCGTCGTCGCCGGTCACGATGACGGCGATGCGGCCGCCGTCGGGGCTGAGCCGCGGCTCGCGGAAGCGCCGGGCCTCGCCGCTGATCGGGTCCACCGCCCCGCCCGGCCGCAGCCATCCGAGGTGGCGCTCGAGGGGGGCGGGGCGCGCGGGCACGTACACCAGCGTGCCCTCCTCGGCCAGGGCCATCTGCGTCCCGCCGTTGCGCGCGCTGTAGGCGACGCCCTCCAGCACGAGGCGCGCCTCGCCGTGGGCCACGCGCCGCCCGGCGTCGAAGGGCACGGCGTAGAGCCCGGGCGTGCGCGCGAAGACCAGGTGCCCGCTGGGCGCGTAGCGCGGGTGGGCGCCCCCCGCGTGCAGCACCCGGCGGGCGCCGCTGACCACGTCCACGACCTCGATGAGCGCGTCGTCGAAGGTCCCGTCCTCGCCCGCGGTGTTGAAGAGCACGGCCGCGCCCCCCGGGAGGAACTGCGGCCAGCGGTGCGCGCGCTCGCCGCGCGTGGCGTCCAGGCGCGTGAGCTCGCGCAGGGGACCACCCTGGTCGCTGACCAGGGCCAGGCCCGAGGTCTGGGTGGGGGCGAGGACGATGTCGCCTGCGGGCCCCCAGCTGGCGCCGCGCGGGTTGTTGCCGATCTCGGCCAGCGTGACGGCGGGGCCTCCGGCCACGGGGGCCTTGTGCAGCTTGCGGTCGGCGAAGAAGGCCACGAAGCGCCCGTCGGGCGAGAAGAAGGGCTGCCAGGCGTCCTCCGTCCCCGGGAGGGCCTTGATCTCCGGGCGGTCGAGCGGCCGCAGGTAGAGGCGGGTGGTCCCGGCGCGGGCACCCACGAAGACGACGGCGGAGCCGTCCGGGGCGATGGCGAAGGAGGTGGCGTAGTCGCGGGCCACGCTGACGTCGCCGCCCGGCTCGAGCTGCAGGTGGCGCGGGCGCGCGGCCACCGCCGGCGGTCCGGCGCGTGCGCGGAGCAGCGCGGCCCCCGCCACTCCGGCCGCGACCAGGGCGGCCGCGGCCACCGCCCAGGGCAGGCGCGACGACGGGCGCGGGGACGCGGCGGGGGCCCCCGCCTCCGGCTCCTGGAGCTCCAGGCGCACGTCGCCCATGTCCTGCACCCGCCGGCGCGGGTCCTTGCGCAGGCACCGCTCCAGGAGGCGGCGCACGGAAGGGGGAAGGGCGGAGGGCAGGCGGCCCAGGTCCGGCTCGTCGCGCAGGACGGCCGCCAGCACGTCCGACAGGTTCTCGCCCGCGAACGCGCGGACGCCGGTGAGCATCTCGTACAGGAGGCAGCCGAACGACCAGATGTCGGCCCGGCGGTCCACGTCCCGGCCGCGCGCCTGCTCCGGGCTCATGTAGGGCGCGGTGCCCAGGATGGCACCGGGGAGCGTGGCCCCGGCCGTGCGCGTGAGGTCGGCGTCGCCGGACTCGGGCTCCGTGGTGGCGAGGCCGAAGTCCAGCACCTTCACGCGCCCGGCGGGGTCGAGCTTCACGTTGGACGGCTTGAGGTCGCGGTGGACGACGCCGCGGCGGTGCGCCTCCTCGAGAGCCTCCGCGATCTGGACCCCGATGCCCAGGGCCTCCTCCACGCGCAGGGCCCCGCGCTCCAGACGGTCGGCCAGGGTGGGCCCCTCCACCAGCTCCAGCACGAGGTAGGGCGAGTCGCCCACGGACAGGACCTCGTGGATGGCGGCAATATTGGGATGGCTGAGGGCGGCCAGGGTGCGTGCCTCGCGCTCGAACCGCCGCAGGCTGGCCTCGCGCCCGAGAAAGGCGGCGGCCAGCGCCTTGATGGCCACCTCGCGGCCCAGCCGCGCGTCGCGCGCGCGGTAGACGCGGCCCATCCCGCCCGAGCCCAGCAGGCTCACCACCTCGTAGGGGCCGACACGGTCGCCCGGCGCCAGCGGCGCGTCCTCCACGCGCTCCAGCTCGTCCACGACCTCTTCCCACAGGGGGCCGCTCTGCGCTCCCCCCGGCTGCAGCGCCCCCTTCTCGGACTCCGCGAGCCCGATCAGGGTCTCCAGGCGCGCGCGCAGGGAGAGGTCGGCGCCGCAGGCCTCCTCCAGCCAGCGCGGGCGCTCCTCCGGGGGCACGCCGAGCGCGGCGTCGAGAAGCGCGTCGAGGCGCTCCCAGTCCGGCCCTTCCAGCACGTCAGCCCGTCGTCTCGGCCAGGGCGGCCTGCAGCCAGGCGCGGGCCCTCATCCATCCCCGCTGCGCCGTGCGCAGGGAGATGCCGAGGGCGTCCGCCGTCTCCTCCTCGCTCATGCCCCCGAAGAAGCGCAGCTCGACGATGCGGGCCAGCCGGGCGTCGCGCGCGTGCAGCGCGTCGAGGGCGCGGTCGAGGTCGAGCAGCCATTCCGCCTGGGCGTCGGCCACCGCGTGCGACTCGTCGAGGGGCAGCGCTCCGCGGGCGCCCCCACGCTTGGCCGCGCAGCGCGCGCGGGCACGGGACAGGATGACCTGCTTCATGGCGCAGGCGCTGAGGGCGAAGAAGTGCCCCCGGTCCTCCACCCGCAGCTGCGCCGCCCCCGCCATCTTGAGGTACGTCTCGTGCACGAGGCCGGTGGTGTCGAGGGAGCGGGCGCCGCCCGTCCGGCGGACGTGCTGGCGCGCGATGCGCCGCAGCTCCCCGTAGACGAGGGGCACCAGGCGGTCGAAGGCGCCCGCCTCGCCCTCGCCGCAGGCGCGCAGGAGGTCGGTGATGGCGGGCGCGCTCACCCGCGCTCCGCCAGGCGCCGCTCGATGTCCCGCCGGATCTGCTCGTGGTTCCTCGGCAGCAGCCTCTTGTTCCGGCACTCGTCGAGGGCCAGCAGCGTCATGCGGTCGATGGCCACCTGGTCCTTGGCCTGCGGGATCAGGTCGTCGAGGGCCGCGGTGAGGTGGGCGTCCTGGAGGGAGGCGGCTCCCTCCTTGAGGGCGAAGCGCCAGGCCGTGGTGAGGGCCAGCTCGATGTCGCTGCCCGTGTAGCCGTCGGTGCGGCGGGCGAAGGGCGCGAAGTCGGCGATGGTGCTGGGGATGCGGTGCTTCTTGACCAGCACCTCGAAGATCTGGCGGCGCCCCGTCTCGTCCGGCATGAGGACGGGGATCTTGACGTCGGTGCGCCCCGCCCGCCGCATGGCGGAGTCGATCAGGTCCACGCGGTTCGTGCTGTCGATGCGGAGGACCTTGCCGCGCAGCGCGTTGTCGGCCCAGAAGTTGAACCCGCTGGCCCGCATGCGCTCGGTGACGCCGGAGTCGCCCGCGCCCTGGTCGCGGCTGCCTCCCTCCGCCTGGTCGCTCTCGTCCACGATGACCACCACGGGGGCGAGGGCGCGGATGGCGCTGAACGCCTTCTCCTGGTTCCGCTCGGACTGGCCCACGTACATGTTGCGCAGGGGGCGGAAGCGCACGCAGAGCATCCCGCACTCCTTGGCGAAGCACTCGGCCAGGAAGCTCTTGCCCGTGCCGGGCGGGCCCATCAGGATGATGCCCATGGGCGCGGCCGAGGTGAGGCCGCGGCGCATGATGTCCGCCACCTCCTTCAGCTCCTGCACCGCGTGCTCGAGGCCGCCCACGGCGGAGAGGTCGTAGCGCGCGGTCAGGATCTCGAGCACGTCGCCGTACTCCTGCCGCAGCAGCTCGATCTTGCGCTCCACCACCGCGGGACGCCCGAGGGGGGCCCGCGCGGCCCGCGCCCGCTGCACGATGTCCTCGATCTGGACCAGGGAGAGGCCGCCCGTCTCCGCGGCCAGCTGCTCGGGGGCCAGCTCCCAGGAGAGGTCGGGCACGCGCTGGCGCAGGGCGCGCGCGAACTCGGCGCGGGCGGCCAGGTCGGGGCGGGGGACCTCCACCACCTCCGCTCCCGCCGCGCCCGCGTAGACCTCCTCGGAAACGTCGCCCGCGGCGGGGGCGATGAGCGCCACCAGCGGGCGGCGGGCGGCCACCGCGGGGTCGCCCGCCCAGCGGGCGAGGGTGGTGATGGTCTGCCGCTCCACGCTCCCCGACGGCGACGACGGGGCCAGGGCGTGCGCGTACTCGAGGATGACGGCCACCGACCCCACCGGGCTGCGGTCGGTGGTCAGCAGCGCGTCGAGGAGCAGCAGGGCCCGCGCCGGATCCATGGGCAGCGGGCCCTTCACGCCGAGCGCCTTGCGGAAGGCCTTCTCGCGCGCGGCGTCGGGGAAGCCGAAACCCGAGGAGACGTCGTAGCTCACCACCACGGGCCGGCGTGCCGCCACCTCCCGCAGCCCCTCGCCCAGGGGGACCTCCGCGTCGCCGAAGGCGTGCACGTCGCGCACGTTGCCGTGGAGCAGGAAGAGGTGGCTGCCGCCGGAGTGGTAGCGGTCGAGGACGCGCGTCCGCATCCAGGCGGGCAGGCGCAGGGCGCTCACCGGCCGGCCCGCAGGGCGTGCACGCCCTCCGCGCTCCCCACGTAGACCACGTCCGCGTCCACGGCGGGCGAGGAAGCCACGCCCCCCTTGGCCAGCACCAGCCGCTGCCTCACGTCGCCCGACGCGGCCACCAGGTAGAGGGCCCCGTCCGTGGAGCCCACGGCGAAGGCGTCACCGAGGGTGGCGGCGGAGGAGATGACGGGGCCGTGCGTGGGGACCTCGAAGGCGGGCGCTCCCGAATCCTGCCAGCCGTGCAGGTGGCCCTCGTGGCAACCGACCACCCAGCCCCGCGCCAGGCGGCAGGGCGACGAGTACATCGCGTGGCCCACGGCGGCCGTCCAGGCCGTGGCCCCGTCGTCCACGCGCACGGCGGTGAGGCGGCCGCCGAAGTCGCCGACCACGGCCACGCCCTCGGCGATGGCGGGCGTCGCCCGTACCTTGCCGCCGAGGGGCACCGACCAGGCGGGCGCTCCCGTGGCCGCCTCCACCGCGTAGAGGGTGCCGTCGTCGCTGCCCACCAGCACCCGCTCCTCCCAGAGGGCGGGGGACGAGAACACGGCGCCCGCCCTGCGCGTCCAGACCACCTTCCCGCTCTGCGTGTCCACCGCCACCAGCGCGCCGCCCGCCTTCCCCTCCACCACGCCGACCACCACGCGGTCTTCCACGATCAGGGGCGACGACCGCACCAGCGAGCCCAGGCGCGCCCGGTGGCGGACTTCGCCGCGGGCGAGGTCCACGAGGACCAGCTCCCCGCTGTCCGTGCCCACGGCCAGCACGCCGCCGGCGATGGCGGGGGACGACTCGACGGGGGCGTCCAGGCCGATCTCGTGGACCCGGCGGCCGGTGGCGCGGTCGAGGAAGAGCAGGCGTCCGTCCGCGGTGACGGCCACCACCATGTCCGCGGTGAGCACGGGCGAGGCGGTGACGGCCCCCACGCGCGCGAGCCAGCCCGGTCCCAGGCTGGCCGGCGCGGGAGCACCCCCCGCCGCCACCCCCGCGCGCGCGGTGCCGCCACGGAAGAGGGACCACGGCGACTCCGCGGCCTCCGCGGCCAGCGCCGCTTCCAGCGCCTCCGCCGCCTCCGCCGCGGAGGCGAAGCCGGCCAGGCGCGACGGGCTGGCCAGCATGGCCAGCACGTTGCGCCGGCGGAAGCCGTCCACCTCGGCCGGGGGCGGGCCGTCCAGCCGCCACGACACGTGGGGCTCCTGCCCGAGCAGGCCGTGGAGCAGCGCGCCGAGCAGGAAGAGGTCTTCCGGCACGCTGCCCTCCGCGGGCCCGGTGTCGAGGCGCGGGCCCGCCTCGCCGTAGGCGATCGCCGCCGGATCGAGGGAGGGGTGGCGCGGCGGGGTCTCCGCGTGGGCGCGGCCGAGCTCGCGGGCGAGGTCGCGGCCGAGGGCCAGCACCTGCTCCACGGGGAGGCGGGTGGAGCCGTGGCGCGTGGCCTTGCGCAGGTGGTCGGCCAGGGTGGGCGCGGACATGGAAGGCGCGCTCATTCTATGCGTCCGCCTGAGGCTTCCGGGCCGGGGCGGCCCTCGGCGATGGCCGCGTCCAGCGGCCGCGGGCGGAAGCCGAGCTCCCGCCGCGCGCGGGCGCTGTCCAGGGAGACGTCCGCGGCCCGCGGCGCGCCGGCATGGGTCAGGCGGCCGGCCGCCACGATGGCCTGGGCGGGGAGGGAGAGCCGGCGGGCCACCCGGTGGCCCAGCTCGAGCCGGCTCACGCGCTCCGGCCCCCCGAGGTGGAAGCGGCCGCGCGCCGTTCCCGCCAGCGCGGCCCAGGCCGCCTCGGCCACGGACTCCGCGTCCACCGGCGTGCGCCACTCGTCCTCGTAGAGGCGGACGCGCCGCCCCGCGCGCAGCGCCCAGGCCACGGCCTCGCTGGCGGTGGCACGCGGGCCGTGCCCGCGCCCGGCCACCAGGGCCACGCGCAGGACCACGCCGTCCGGGGCCTCGGCCAGGATGGCCTCCTCCCCCGCGAGCTTGGTGCGCCCGTAGGCGGAGAGGGGCCGCGCGGCCGCGTCCTCGGCCGCGGGCGCGTCCTCGCCGCCGAAGACGAGGTCGGTGGAGACCGCCACCAGGCGGATCCCCGCGCCCCGGCAGGCGCGCGCGAGGTGCTCCGGGACGCGCGCGTTGAGCGCCTCCGCCAGCGCGGGCTCGCGCTCGCAGCGGTCGGGATCGGCCAGCGCCGCGCAGTGCAGCACGCCCGCCGGGCGGTGCGCGTCCAGGGCGCGCCGCACGGCGTCGGCGTCGCGCAGGTCGAGGGACACCGTCGCCAGTCCGGCGGGAGCCGGCGCAGCCCGCACCACGGCCGTCACCGCCGCGCGCTGCGCCAGCAGCGCGGCCAGGCGGCCGCCGAGCAGGCCCCCGGCGCCCGTCACCACCACC
>DATBIO010000102.1:0-3966 GCA_036556965.1 Vicinamibacteria bacterium | reverse complement strand
GCAGGCACTGGCCCACCGCGGGCGTGCAGTTGGCGGCGACGGCGGAGCCCGCGCACACGGTGAGGCGCCGCAGGTTGCCGATGGCGAGGGTCGCCCCGCCGCAGTCGTGCGTGACCTTCCACCGCAGCTCGCCCGTCTGGACGCCGCCATGGCCGGTCTTCCGCTCGGTGAAGGCGTAGGGCTGCCACTTGCCGTCCTTGAGCACGCACTGGTTGCCGGACTTCGTGAGCTGGCCGCGCACCTCGTTCGGCGCCCACACGTGGGCGCCGGGCGGCAGGTCGGGATCGCAGGCCATGGCCAGCAGGACGGCCAGGACCACGCCGGCTCGCTTCCTCATGGGCGGTCACCAGTCGCCGATCTCGATGACGGGCTCGGGCGTGAGCGGGCCAGGACTGGTCGTTACCCGTATCTCCGCGGTGTACTTGTAGAAGCCCGGGTGGACGAGCTTCAGGTCGCAGACGAACGTGTTGGCGGTGGTACCGGCGACGCAGGAGACATTGCCCGGTTGGGTGCACCCCGGCTCGAAGCACTCGAAGGGGGCGGGCGTGCAGGCGGGGGTCGGCGTCGGGCCCGGCGAGGGGCTGGGCGCCGGCTTGGGCACGCACATCCGCAGCCAGTTGACCAGGTCGAGGGACCGGACGTTTCCGCAGGCCGTGCTGAAGCGGACGGTGAGCTTGGCGTCGTTGACCTTGGTGCTCACGAAGGAGCTGAAGGGCCACTTCTTCACCTGGCACCCCCCCACGCTGGCTTCCAGGGTGGAGTCGATGGTGTTCAGGAGAGGGGGCGGCGGGGGGAGCGTCGCCGAAGGCGACGGGGAGGGAGTGGGACCGTCACCCGAGAGGAGAATGGCGGCGATCACGGCCACCACGACCGCCGTGATGACCACCGCGACCGCGATCTCGCTGGCACGCGTCATGGGTCCTCCTTCAGAAGTTGCCTCGGGGCGGGGGACTGTCGATGAGGGCGGCGAAGTCGGGCCTCGAGCGCAGCGAGTCGAGGTCCCGGTCGTTCCGGATGAAGCCAACGCTGTATCCCCGCGCGAGCGCCTGCCGGAGGGTGGCCACGGCGTCGTCGGGCTTGCCGGTCAGGGCCTGGACCACGCCCACGCGGTGAAGCACGTGCCCCGCCTGCGGGCTCAGGTTCATGGCCTCCTGGGCATGGGTACGGGCCAGGGCGGTGCGCCCGAGCTTGGCCTCGAGCACTCCGAGGAGGGAGAGGCTCTCGGCGTCTTTGGGGTTCACGGTCAGGGCCACGCGGCACAGCTCGGCCGCCCGCTCCCAGGCGGCGCGCGCCTCCCCGCCGCGGCCCCGCCGGGCGTGGACGTCGCCGACGTTGCGCTGGGCGATGGCCGAGCGCGGGTCCAGGCGCGCCGCGCCCTCGAACGCGCGCTGCGCCTCCTCGAGGTTGCCGGCCTCGAAGTGGAGGGTGCCGAGGTTGGCCCAGGTCAGGGTGTCGGGGGCGATGCGCAGGGCGGCCTCGTAGCTGGCCCGGGCCTTGTCACGGTCGCCCATGGCCGCGTAGGTGCTGCCCAGCCGCTGGTGCGCCGTCGCGTTGTCGGGCTGCAGCTCCGTCAGCCGCCGGAATGACGCCGCGGCGTCCGCGAAGCGGCCGGTCCGGAAATAGCCCATGCCGAGGTCGCTCACGTTGGCCCCGAAGGCGGGGCGCAGCTCGACGGCCGTGCGCAGGTGCGTGAGGCCCTCGTCCACGCTCCCGCCATCGACCAGGATCTTGCCCAGGAGACGGTGGGCCTCGTCGTTGCCGGGCTGCGCGCGCAGGAGGCGCTCGAGCTCCTCCCGGGCCTCCGCCACCTTTCCCGTGCCCCGGTAGATGACGGCCAGGGAGTAGCGCACGAGCGGCTGCTCGGGCTCCAGGCGCAGCGCCTCCGCCGTGGCGTCCTTGGCCGCCGCCGCCAGGGCCACGTCCTTGAGGGCCCTGTACTTCTCCCAGTAGGCCTGCCCCAACCCGGCGTGGGCGAGGGCGAAGCGGGGGTCCCGGGCGATGGCCTTGCCGAAGAGGGTGAGGGCCTGCTCGATGTTGCCCGCCACGTCCGGCCGCTCGAGCAGCACGCGCGCCCGCGAGTACTCGGCGAGGGCCTCCGCGCTCTGGGTGCCCGTGGCCTGGAAGCGCTGGCGCTCCCTCTCCGACAGGCGCACGCGGAGGGCGGCGGCCAGCGCGGTGGCCGCCTCCTCCTGCAGCTCGAAGACGCCGCCCACGTGACCCCGGAAGGTCTCGCTCCACGCCACCACCTGCGTGTCGCCGCGGACCAGGTTCAAGGTGAGGAGGAGCGCGTCCCCCGACCGCTGCAGCCGGCCGTTGACCACGTAGTTGGCGCCGAGGTCGGTGGCCACGCGGCGGATGTCGGGGTTGAGGCTGCGATACGAGAAGGTGGCGGGGGAGGCCAGCACGTTCATGCGCGGCACCCCGGCCAGGTTCGAGATCAGAACCTCGGCCATGCCCGAGCCCAGGTCGTCCTCGCCCCCGCCGTCCGCGAAGGGGAGCACCGCCACCACCGGCGCCGCGCCTTCGGGCGCGGAGACGCGGCAACTGCGCCCCATCATGATGAGCACGCCCAGGGCCAGGCCCGCCGCCCCTGCCGCGGCCAGCACCCAGCGCGGCCGCGAGGGGCCGAAGCGGTCGAGCAGCCACCAGCGGATGGGCGCGGTGAGGGTGGGCTCCTGGCCCAGCTCCTCCGCCGCCCGCGAGAACTCGCGGCGGAAGGCGAGGGCGGACTCGAAGCGGTCCTCCGGATCGCGGGACATGGCCCGCCCCACCAGGTAGGACACGGAGCTGGGCACCTCGGGGTTCAGGTCGCTGGCCTTGGGCGGGCGCTCGGTGAGCACGGCCAGGCCCAGGGAGACGGCATCCGAGCCCGCGTAGGGCCGGCGCCCCGTGAGCAGCTCGAAGAGGATCACGCCCAGGCTGTAGAGGTCGGTGCGCTCGTCGAGGGGACGTCCCAGGAACTGCTCCGGCGCCATGTAGGCGGGCGTGCCGGCCAGGGGGTTGACGGAGAAGCTCTCCGAGATCCTCTCCGCGGTAGGACCGTCGGTGCTGGTGGGCGCCGCGGGCATGGTGGCCAGGCCGAAGTCGAGCACCTTGACGCGGTCGCCCTTCATCAGCACGTTGGCCGGCTTGAGGTCGCGGTGCACCACCCCCGCCGCGTGCGCGGCCACGAGGGCGTCCGCGAGCTGGAGGCCGATGGACAGGACCTCGGGGAGGGGAACGGGCCCCTCCATCAGGCGCTGGGCCAGGCTCTCCCCCTCGACGTACTCCATGACGATGTGGGGACGCTCGCCCGTCTCCAGCACGTCGTAGACGGCGGCGATGTTCGGGTGGTTGATGTGCGCGACCGCGCGCGCCTCGCGGAGGAGGCGGCGGTTCTCGTCCTGCCCCGTCTTGGAGGGCAGCAGCCGCTTCAGCGCGACCTGGCGGCCCAGGCGGCTGTCGCGGGCCAGGAACACCTCGCCCATGCCCCCCTCGCCCAGCTTGCGCAGGACGTCGTAGGGGCCCACGGACCACCCGGGCGCGGGCGTCTCCCCTTGTGCGTTCACTATTGTGGCGAAAGTCGCGCGGAGGATACCACGCCCGCCGCGGCTATAATCGGCGGCTTCCTGGAGGCCTGATCGATGAGCCAGACACCGCCGCTGCCCCCGCCCGTCCCCGTGCCGCCGGGAGCGCCGCGCGGCGACCTGATCCCGCCCTCGCAGGCCAAGGACCCCGTGCTCGCCTGCGCCCTCGGGCTCCTCTGGCTCGGCTACTTCCTGTACGGCCAGTGGCAGAAGGGCATCGCCGCCATCGGGCTCTGGCTGATGCTGTTCATCGTCAGCATCCTGACCTGCGGCGCGGGCTTCGTGCTCTACCCCGCGGTGACGGTGGCCATCATGATCGACACCTACATGCAGGCCGAGAACCTGAAGAACGGCCACGCCATCGGCCAGTGGACGTTCTTCAAGCAGCACGCCTGAGGAA
>DATBIO010000101.1:0-18373 GCA_036556965.1 Vicinamibacteria bacterium | reverse complement strand
ACTCCGCGGAGCAGGTGTCCACCCGCTTGTAGACGGGCACGATGCCCGCCCCCCGCCGGCGCGCGCGGATGTCCGCCTCGCGCGTGCCCATGCCCACCAGCTGCGCGATGCGCGCGTCGGAGAAGCCGTAGCGCTTGGCCTCGCGCAGGGTCTCCGTGTCCAGGGCGGGGCCGATCCGACGCTCCATGTCCACTATCTGCTGGATCTGGTCGAGGAACCAGGGGTCGATGCCGGTGGTGCGGTAGACCTCCTCGTGCGACCAGCCCAGCTCCAGCGCGCGCTTCACGTAGAAGATGCGGTCGGGGTCGGGGGTGAGCAGCTTCTGCCGCACGCGCGCGTCGTCGAGGTCGGCGCTGAAGCCGGTGGCCCCGATCTCCAGCCCGCGCAGCCCCTTCTGCAGCGCCTCCTTGAAGGTGCGGCCGATGGCCATGACCTCCCCCACCGACTTCATCTGCGTGCCCAGCAGGGGGGAGGCGTCGCGGAACTTCTCGAAGGCCCAGCGCGGGATCTTGACCACCACGTAGTCGAGCACGGGCTCGAAGGAGGCGGGGGTGACGCGGGTGATGTCGTTGGTGATCTCGTCGAGGTGGTAGCCCACGGCGAGGAGGGCGGCGATCTTGGCGATGGGGAACCCGGTGGCCTTGCTGGCCAGGGCGGAGGAGCGCGACACGCGCGGGTTCATCTCGATGACCACCATGCGCCCCGTGCGCGGGTCCACCGCGAACTGGATGTTGGACCCGCCCGTCTCCACCCCCACCTCGCGGATGATCTTGCGCGCGGCGTTGCGCATCTGCTGGTACTCGCGGTCGGTCAGGGTCTGGGCGGGGGCCACCGTCACCGAGTCGCCGGTGTGGATGCCCATGGGGTCGAAGTTCTCGATGGAGCAGATCACCACGAAGTTGTCCGCCTTGTCGCGCATCACCTCCAGCTCGAATTCCTTCCACCCGATCACCGACTCCTCGATGAGGACCTCGTGCACGGGCGACAGCTCCAGGCCGCGCGCGGCCACCTCGTCGAACTCCTCCACGTTGTAGGCGATGCCGCCGCCCGTGCCGCCGAGGGTGAAGGAGGGGCGGATCACGGCGGGCAGGCCGGTCAGCTCCAGCACGCGGCGCGCGTCCTCGAGGGTGCCCGCGAACCCGCTGCGCGGGACCTCCAGGCCGATGCGGGCCATGGCCTCCTTGAAGAGGCGGCGGTCCTCCCCCACCTCCACCGCCCGCCGGCTGGCCCCGATCAGCCGCACGCCCAGGCGGTCCAGCACCCCCCGCCGGCTCAGCTCCACGGCCAGGTTCAGGGCCGTCTGCCCGCCCACGGTGGGCAGGAGCGCATCCGGCCTCTCCCGCTCCAGCACCCGCGTCACCATCTCCGGCGTCAGCGGCTCCACGTACGTGCGGTCCGCGTACTCCGGGTCCGTCATGATGGTGGCCGGGTTGCTGTTCACCAGCGACACGCGGATCCCCTCCTTGCGGAGGACCTTGATGGCCTGGGTGCCCGAGTAGTCGAACTCGCAGGCCTGGCCGATGACGATCGGCCCCGAGCCGATCACCAGCACGCTCTTGATCGTCTGGTCCCTGGGCATCCGGTCTTAGGGTCTCACCGCGGAGCGCGCTCCGCGTGAAGAAAATGCGGCCGCTTCGACCGCCTAGTGTATCCCACGACGCCGCGAGGACTTACGCTACACTCGCCGCGGAGGTCTCACCCATGAAGCTGGCGCGCCTCGCCGTGCTCGGAGCCGCATTCGTGGCCGCCGGCGCCGGCCCCGCCCGCGCGGGCCAGGCCTCCCTGGGCCTCCGGGCCGGCAGCACCGGCCTGGGCGTCGAGCTGGGCGTCTCCATCACCCCGATCTTCGGAGTGCGGGGCGGCGGCTACTTCTTCAACTACGGCCGCACGCAGGAGGAGAGCGACATCTCCTACGACGTCGACCTCCACCTGCGCTCGTTCGCGGGGTTCCTGGACCTGCACCCCCTCGGCGGCTCCTTCCGCCTCACCGGGGGCGTCTTCTACAACCAGAACCGGGCCGAGGGCGTCGGCATCCCCACCGGCGGGACGTACACCATCAACGGCGTCGCCTACCCCTCGGCGGCGGTCGGCAACCTGACGGCGGAGGCCCGCGCCGAGCGGGACTGGGCGCCCTACCTCGGCCTCGGCTTCGGCACCTCGCACGGCACCGGCCGCGTCTTCTTCATCTTCGACGCGGGCGTGGTCTTCCAGGGGCGCCCGTTCGTGGTGCTCGACGCCACCGGCGTCCTCGCCGGCTTCCCGCCCTTCCAGGCCAACCTCCAGGCGGAGGAGAACGACGTCAACGAGGACCTGGACGACTCGCTGTACCAGTACTACCCGCTGGTGTCGTTCGGCGTGGGGTTCCGGTTCTAGGACTGCTGCTGCGGCCGCCTCGCGCAACTGGCCGTCCGTCCGCGCGCATCTGCGCGGCCGGCATGCGCATCGTCTGACCGGCTTCGCCCAGGCAGTGGGCACCACATCGTCCTGGGACAGGCCAAGACCGTTGCCGATTGCCGGCAAGTGCCTGCTCGGTGGCACCTTCTGCCGCCATGTCGACAGCAGTCGACACTGGCACACGGCGTGCTCAAGGCGCGGGGCGGGAGGGACCATGAGAGCAGCAGGCGTCCTCGTAACGGTCTCGTTGATGGCGGTGTCAGCCGAAGCCGGGGAGCCCGAGGCGGCCCTGTCGAGCGCGCCCACTGGCCCGACCGTGCTGGTGGGCAGCCGGGTGCGGATCCTGACCCCGCGATACCCTGAGCCGATCCGTGGGTTGATCGTGGCGATGGACGGGACGACCCTCAACTTGACGACGGACGACCACCTCCCCGTCACGGTGCCCGCGGACTCGATCTCCGGCCTCGAGGTCAGCGCCGGACGCAAGCGCCAGACGCAGAAGGGCCTTGCGATCGGGGTGCTGGTGGGAGCTGCGCTCTTCGCCTTGCTACCACTGGACGAGGAGTACTGCGAATACAGCGGTATCTGCTCGCGCGGCCACGCCATCGCGATCGGCGCTCTGAGTGGCGGCCTCTGGGGCGCCGGAATCGGGGCGCTGATCAAGACCGATCGCTGGGTTCCGGCGAGCATTCCGGGCTGGACAATGCCCGCCCAGGGCACCCGGGTTGGCTTCTCGCTGCGACCCACGCGTGGGCCCGGGGCCGCCGCCGCCATCTCCGTTACTTTCTAGGGTCCCTGGGCGCGTCGAGCCGCCCCTGATTCCGGTGAGCCGCTTCGCCTCGGTTGGGGCGACCCTCGCCCGCGGGCGGTACCTCCATCACTAGGGATGAGGCAAGTGTTCGCTCGCGTCCGCCGCGCGCAGTCGGTTGGCACTTCGCTCATGCACTGGTCGGCGTTCCCCATGACCCCGCGTGGCACGTTCCGTCTCGTCAAGGAGTTAGCCCTCGCCTTCACCTCCCAGGCTGCGGCACGGGCCGTGCTCAGCCGGCCGGTGCGGCGCACTCCCTGCCAGGTGCCCCGCGGAGGAGTCCGGGACATGAGAACGATGGTCGGTCCACTGGTGGCTCTCGCGACGCTCGTCATCTCCAGCCAGGCACGCGCGGAGGTCCAGCTCGGCGTCCTGGGCGGCACGAACATCGCGAGCCTCGAGTTCAGCGAAGAGGACCCGGACGTCGAGCTCAGCGCGGAAGGCCTAGTCGCGGCGGGACTCGTGGTCGAGGCCGGCCTGGGAAGCAGGCTGTCCCTCCAGTTCGAGCCCATGTACGTCCAGAAAGGCGGAAGGATCGAGATTCGCGATCTGTTCGGCGAGGACGTCGCCGGCAGCCTGCGCTTCTCCTACGTCGAGCTGCCCGTACTCTTGAAGGTCTCGAAGTCAACCGGCAGCGTGCGGCCCTACCTCCTCCTCGGCCCCAGCATGGGCTACCGCCGGAGCGCCAAGCTCATGGACGAGACGGCTGGCGTCACGGACGAAGGCCCCGAATTCGAGGAGAGCTTCGAGACGTGGGACTTTGGCGTGAGCGGAGGCGGGGGCCTGAGCGTCCCCTTGGACCGCGCGACCGTTTTCTTGGAGGGACGCTATACCTGGGGGTTGGCGAATCTCAATGCGCCCGAAGAGGGCGTGGACCTTGACGTGAAGCACCGGGGCATGCAGATCCTTGCCGGCTTCACGTTCCCGGTTGGCAGGCGCTAGGCGCGGACGCGCCTGGGTGGGCCTGTTGCGGCCGAGATCGCGATGGCCAGCCGCCTAGGCGGTCCTCGGTTTTCGCCGCGCCGCCATCATGCTCACGAAATCCCCGAACAGGTAGTGCGAGTCGTGCGGCCCGGGGCTGGCCTCGGGGTGGTACTGCACGGAGACCACGGGCAGGTCGCGGTGGCGGAAGCCCTCCACCGTGCCGTCGTTGAGGTTGAGGTGGGTGAGGATGAACTCGGGCTTGTCGAAGAGGGCGGGGTCCACGGAGAAGCCGTGGTTCTGCGAGGTGACCTCGACCTGGCCGGAGCGCAGGTTCTTGACGGGATGGTTGGCCCCGCGGTGGCCGAACTTGAGCTTGAAGGTCTTGCCCCCGCAGGCCAGGCCGAGGATCTGGTGGCCGAGGCAGATGCCGAACAGCGGCACCTCGCGGTCCATCAGCTCCTTGCTGGCCTCGATGGCGTAGGTGCACGGCTCGGGGTCGCCCGGGCCGTTCGACAGGAACACCCCGTCGGGGCGCAAGGCCAGGACCTCGGCCGCGCCGGTGGTGGCGGGCACCACCGTGACCTCGCAGCCGGCCGCGGCGAGCATGCGGCCGATGTTCTGCTTCATGCCGAAGTCGTAGGCGACCACCCGGTAGGGCCGCTCGCCCACCGCGCCGCGCACGTCGTACGGCTCCTCGCAGGTGACCTCGCGCGCGAGGTCGAGGCCGACCATGGAGCGCGACCCGCGCGCCTTCCGCACCAGGGCCTCGCGGTCGCCGGTCTCCGTGGAGATGACGCCGCGCTGCGCCCCCTGCGTGCGGAGGTGGCGGGTCAGCGCCCGCGTGTCGATCTCGCTGATGCCGACCACGCTCGCCTCTTCGAGGTAGCGGTGCAGCTCGCCCGAGGCGCGCCAGGAGGACGCGCGCGTGGAGACCTCGCGCACCACGAAGCCCGCCACCTGGGGGCGCACGGACTCGACGTCCTCGAGGTTGACGCCGTAGTTGCCGATGTGGGGGTACGTCATGGTGACGATCTGGCCGGCGTAGGAGGGGTCGGTGAGCACCTCCTGGTACCCGCAGAGCGCGGTGTTGAAGACGACCTCGCCCGTGGTCACGCCGCGCGCGCCGAACCCCTTGCCCTCGAAGAACACGCCGTCCTCGAGGGCCAGCCACGCCTTCCTGTCGTTGGGAGCCATGCGGAGGGTTCGCTCGAGCGCTGATTGTAGCGTGGCGCGGCTTCCGCCGCGCGGCGCGGGGCCTTCAGCGGGTGGGCTCCGGCTCCTCCTGGATCGGCGTCATGGCCGTACGGATTCCCACCGGCGTCCCCCGCGCGTCGAAGAGCCTCCGGTCGAAGAGCAGCATGGCCACGCCCGACCCGTCGGCCTTGCGGAACGTCCGCACGAAGGGCTTGATGTCCTTCTCGCCGGCCAGCTTCTTCTGGACGGACTCGCGGGAGACGTCCTGCATGACCACGAACTCCCAGATCTGCCGGCCGAGCATGTCCTCCTCGGCGTAGCCCAGGATGCGCAGCTCCTCGCGGTTGACGCGGGTGATGCGGCCGCTGGTGTCGAACTCGTGGACGGCGATGCCCGCGGGGGCGTCGGCGAAGGCGCTCTGGAACGCGGTCAAGCCGCGCTTCGCCGCCTCCGCGAGCCGGTCCTGGTGCTCACGGAGTCGGGCCAGGTGCTCGTCGCGCGTCGGTTCCGCCAGCGTTTTCGGCTCCGGGGAAGAAGAGCCGGCACTGTACCACGGCGTCCGCGCGGCGAAAGACGCGCGCGCGCGGGTTGCCGGCGCGCCGCACGCGTCCTCTATACTCACGCCGCCATGAGGGGGCTCGCGGGCTACCGGCGGCCGGACCCGGGCACGCAGCCGAGCCACCTCCACGCACCCTACCAGGCGTCGCGGAGGCGCGCGCCGAGCCAGCCCCTCATCACGGTTCCCCACACGCTCTCCGAGGTGACGGGGCCCCGCTTCCGCGCCGACGTGCTGCAGGGCCCGGCCTGCGACGACCTCACCCGGCAGCGCGCGGGCGCGCCCCTGGGCGAGCGGATCGTGATCAGCGGGCGCGTGCTGGACGAGGACGGGCGCAGCGTGCCGCACACCCTGGTCGAGATCTGGCAGGCCAACTCCGCCGGGCGCTACGACCACGAGGCGGACCAGCACGACGCGCCCCTCGACCGGAACTTCACCGGCAGCGGCCGGGCCCTGACCGACGGCGAGGGCCGCTACCGCTTCGTGACCGTCCGGCCCGGAGCGTACCCCTGGCGGAACCACCACAACGCCTGGCGACCTTCGCACGTCCACTTCTCGGTGTTGGGGCCCGCCTTCGCCACCCGCCTCGTCACCCAGATGTACTTCCCCGGCGACCCCCTGCTCCCCTGCGACCCGATCTTCAACTCCGTCCCGGACGAGAAGGCGCGCGCGCGCCTGGTCTCCCTGTTCGACTGGGAGACCACGGTCCCGGAGGAGGCCCTGGGCTACCGCTTCGACATCGTGCTGGCCGGGCGCGAGGCCACGCCCCGGGAGGGCTGAGGTGCGCCTCCCCCGCACGCCCTCGCAGACCGTCGGCCCCTTCTTCTCGCTGGGCCTGTCGTGGCTCACGCGGGCCGAGGTCGCGCCCCGCGGCGTGGCCGGGCAGGCCGTGCGGATCGAGGGCCGCGTGCTCGACGGCGACGGCCTGCCCGTGCCCGACGCCCTCCTCGAGGTGTGGCAGGCCGACGCCGGCGGGAAGTACGCGCACCCCGAGGACACGCAGGACAAGACGGTCGACCTGCGCTTCCTCGGCTTCGGCCGCGTGCCCACCGACGCGGAGGGCCGCTTCGCCTTCACCACCGTCAAGCCCGGCCCCGTGCCGGGGCCCGGGGACGACAAGCAGGCGCCCCACCTCGTGGTCTCCGTGTTCGCCCGCGGACTGCTGCGGCGGCTCGTCACGCGCCTCTACTTCCCCGACGAGCCCGCCAACGCCCGCGACTTCGTGCTGGGCCTGGTCGAGCCCGGCCGCCGCGGGACGCTGATCGCCACGAGCAAGGGGCCCGGCGTCCTCGAGTGGAACGTCGTCCTGCAGGGCCAGGACGAGACGGCCTTCTTCGAGGCCTGAGGCACGGCGAGGGCCTCATGAGCGTGCTCGATCCCCTCTTCCGCTGGGAGGCGCTCGACGAGGCGTTCTCCGACGCCGCGCGCGTGCAGGGCATGCTCGACTTCGAGGCCGCGCTGGCGCGGGCCGAGGCGCGGACGGGCCTGATCCCGGCGGCGGCGGCCTCCGCCATCGCCGCGTGCTGCCGCGCCGAGCACTTCGACCTCGCCGCGCTGGCGCGGGCCGCGGCCGCGGCGGGCAACCTCGCCGTGCCCCTGGTGGCGCGCCTCACCGAGCGCGTGGCGCGGGACGACGCGGAGGCCGCGCGCTTCGTGCACTGGGGGGCCACGAGCCAGGACGCCATCGACACGGGCCTCGTGCTGCAGCTGCGCGCATCCCTGGAGCGCATCGACGGCGAGCTGGCGCGGCTGGCCGGGGTCCTGGCGCGGCTGGCCCGCGAGCACCGCGCCTCCCTCGCGGTGGCGCGCACCTGGATGCAGCAGGCCCTGCCCACCACCTTCGGCCTCCGGGTGGCGGGATGGCTGGACGCCGTCCTCCGCCACCGCGCGCGCCTGGCCGAGGTGCGGGGCCGGGCCCTCGCCCTCCAGCTCGGCGGCGCCGTGGGCAGCCTGGCCGCCCTGGGCGACCAGGGCCTGGAGGTGGCGGCGGCGGTGGCGGACGAGCTCGGCCTCGTCCTCCCCCTGCTTCCCTGGCACGCCCATCGCGACCGCGTGGCCGAGGTGGCGACCACCCTCGCCCTCCTCACGGGCACGCTGGGCAAGGTCGCGCGCGACGTCGCCCTGGGCGCGCAGACGGAGGTCGGGGAGCTGTCCGAGCCGGCGGGCCAGGGCCGCGGCGGCTCCTCCACGCTGCCCCACAAGCGCAACCCGGTGGCCTGCGCGGTGGCCCTCGCCGCGGCCGCGCGCGTGCCCGCCCTGGCGGGCACGATGCTCGCCGCCATGGGCCAGGAAGGGGAGCGCGGTCTCGGGGGCTGGCACGCCGAGTGGGAGACGCTGCCCGAGGTCGTCCGCCTGGCGGGAGGTGCGCTCCACCACCTGACCGACGCCCTGGCCGGCCTCGAGGTGGACACGGCGCGGATGCGGGAGAACCTCGAGGCGTCCCGCGGCCTGGTCTGCGCGGAGGCCGTCCAGATGGCGCTCGGCCGCGGCCTGGGGCGGGGGGCGGCGCACGCCCTCGTCGCGGAGGCGTGCGCGCGGGTCCGGCAGGAAGGCACGCACCTGCGCGACGTCCTCGCCGCCGACCCCCGCGTGACCGCGCACCTGGACGCCGCCGCCCTCGCGCGCCTGTTCGAGCCCGGAGCGTACCTGGGCGCCGCCGGCCGGCTGGTGGAGCGCGCGCTGGCCGCCCACGACGCCGCCGCGCCCCCAGGGAGCGCGCGCGGGTGAGCGCCTTCGCGCGCGTCGACGGCCTGCGCGTCCACTACGCGCTCGGGGGGAGCGACGGCGCGCCCGTGGTGGTGCTCTCGCACTCCCTGGGCGCCGACATGTCGATGTGGGACCCCCAGCTCCCCGCCCTCGAGCCGCGGTTCCGCGTGCTGCGCTACGACACGCGCGGCCACGGCCGCACCGACGTGCCCTCCGGCCCCTACTCGCTGGAGGAGCTCGCGCGCGACGCGCTGGGGCTGCTCGACGCCCTCGGCCTGGCGCGCGTCCACTTCTGCGGCCTCTCCATGGGCGGGATGGTCGGGATGTGGCTGGGCGCGCACGCCCCCGCCCGCGTGGACAGGCTGGTCCTGTGCAACACGGCGGCGCGCATCGGGACCGCCGAGGCCTGGAACGCGCGCATCGACGGCGTGCGGCGCCTCGGCATGCGCGGCGTGGCCCCCGCGGTGGTCGAGCGCTGGCTCACCCCCGAGCTCCGCGCCCGCGCGCCGGAGACGGCCGCCGCCGCCCTGCGCCTCCTGGAAGCCGCGCCCGCGGACGGCTACGTCGCGTGCTGCGAGGCCATCCGCGACGCCGACCTCGGCGACGCCCTCGGCGCCATCCGCGCCCCGACGCTGGTGGTGGCGGGGAGCGGCGACCGCGCCACGCCTCCCGCGGACGGCAAGGCCCTGGCGGAGGCGATCCCCGATGCGCGCTACGTGGAGCTGCCCGCCGCCCACCTCTCCAACCTGGAGGCGCCGGAGCGGTTCACCGCCGAGCTGCTGGGCTTCCTCCTCCCGTGAGGAAGGCGCCGCTGCACGAGCGCGAGCGTCACCGGCGCGGCCTGGCCGTGCGGCGCGCGGTGCTGGGGGACGCCCACGTCGCGCGCGCGCTCGCCCGGCGCACCTCCCTCGACGCGGAGTTCCAGGAGATGCTCACCCGGCACGCCTGGGGCGAGGTCTGGACACGGCCGGGCCTGCCGCGGCCCACGCGCCGCCTGCTCACCATCGCCATGATGGTGGCCCTCAACCGCGCCGACGAGCTGCGGCTCCACCTGCGGGCCGCCCTCGAGGCGGGCGTGACGCGCGGCCAGATCAAGGAGGTCCTGCTCCAGGCCGCCGTGTACTGCGGGCTGCCCGCGGCCAACGCGGCCTTCCACCTGGCGGCGGAGGTCCTGGCCGAGCGGGGCCGGGCTAGACGAAGCCGAGCCGCGGGCCGAGGACCAGGATCAGGAAGGTCATCCAGACCACCCAGATGAGGCTGATCACCGCCCCCGGCCGCAGCATGTCGAACATGCGGTAGTAGCCCTTGCCGTAGGTGACCAGGGGCACCGCGTCGAGGGGCAGCAGGAACGCGCAGGAGGCGGTGAAGGCCACGGGCAGCGCGTAGAGCACGGGGTTCTGGTGGGCGGCCGCCGCCAGGACCACGATGGGCGGGATCAGGACCGAGTTGATGACGGGGGCGATGGGCAGCGCCAGGTGCACCACCACCGTGAAGGCGCTGATGGCGGCCACCACCCAGACCGCGCTCCAGTCCGTCATCCCGCCCAGGGCCGCGTCCACCATCCACCTGGCCAGGCCCGTGCGCACGGAGGCCGACCCCAGCGCGGTCACGCCGCCGATCACGAAGAGGGCCTCCCAGCCCACGCCCTTCTGCGCCCGGTCCCAGGTCAGCAGCCTCATGCCGGGGAGGAAGAGGGCCAGGGAGCCCACCAGGGCCACCAGCGAGACGTCCAGGGCCCTCACCCAGGTGCTCGCCACCCACAGCACGATCAGCACCCCGAACAGCCCCAGCACCTTCTTCTCCGCCACGGAGAGCGGCCCCAGGGCCGCGCGGTCCCGCGCCACCTCCGCCCCGTCGCCGATGGAGGCCATCTCGGGCGGGCAGGCGCGCTGGAGGACCCACCAGGCCACGGGCAGCAGCAGGAGCACCATGGGCAGCCCGATCGCCGTCCAGGACAGGAACGGCACCCGCAGCTTCGCGTGCTCCTCGATCAGGTAGATCCCGAGCACGTTGATGGCGCTGCCCGCGGGCGTGGCCACGCCCCCGATCAGGGACGCGATGGGGATCCCCATCATGACCGCCTTGCCGAAGGACGAGCCCGGGAGGAGGCCCGCCCGCGCGAGGACACCCAGGGCCACGGACATGAAGATCGCGCAGGCGGGCACGTCCGACACGACGGTGGAGATGGCGGCCGTGCCCGCCATGAGGGCGAGGAGGACGCGGCGCGGGTCGCTCCCCGCGCGCGCCAGCAGCCAGAGGGCGAAGCGGCGCTCCACCCCGGAGGCGGTCATGGCCCCGGCCAGGAAGAACATGGCCAGAACGAAGAAGAAGACCGGGCTCATGAAGGAGGCGAAGGCGCCGCGCACGCCCTCGATTCCGAGCACCGGCTGCAGGGCCACGGCGAGGAGCGCGGTCACCGCCACCGGCACCGCCTCCGTGGCCCACAGCACGAATACGGCCACGAACAGCCCCGCCGCCCGCCGCCCCGGCGCGCCCAGGGCGGAGCCCTGGAGCAGGAGGGCGGACATCACGCCGAGAGAGGCGGCGGCGGCGATGGCCAGGACCTGGCGGCTCAGGCGGCGACCTCCCGCGTCTCGAAGCGCATCCGCAGCGCCTCAGCCAATCCCGCAGCCGAACTGGCGCAGGTGGTGGTCCATGTGGAGATAGGCCCAGCGCATCCAGGCCGGGTGGGACATCGGGCCCAGCCGCGGGTGGACCTGCCACGCGAAGGCGCGCGGCACCGCCGTGATCAGCTCGACCATGCCCTCCAGGTCCGCCACATCGGCCGCGAACTCCGCGGGGGGCGTGCCCCCCTGCAGCTGGTCCACCTCGGGGGTGGTGCGGATCCCGGGCGGCCAGGGCACGGGCACGTACAGCGCGACCCACTTGAGCACCGTGCGGTCGAAGGCGCTTCCCGTGCAGACCGCGGGCTTCTGGCCCACCACCACCCGGAAGGTGTCGGTGAGGTGGCAGACCATCTGGTGCGCCGACATCCGCCCCCACCGGCGCGCGCTGTCGGGCCGCACGAGGCGCACGCGCCGCAGGATCTCGGCCTTGTCGCGCGCTCGGGCCAGCGTCTTCAATTCTTCTGCGGGGAGGGCGAGAAGCCGAGCAGCCGCTCGCCCCCCGCCTCGCGGAAGGCGGCCAGGGCCTTCTCGCGGCCGGCTTCGGCGTCGGCCAGGAGCCGCCGGAAGGCGGGGTCGCCGCGCAGCGCGTCGAACTGCGGCCGGTGCGCCAGCGTCGAAGCCACGGCGTAGCCCTTGTCCACCGCCCGCCGCAGGCCGTCCATGGCCTGCGCGTGCTCGCCCAGGTCGCACAGCAGCCACGCGACCTGGAAGATGCCCTCCGGGTCCTCCATGATCTTCAACCCGTCCAGGCTGGCCAGCGCGGCCCGGAAGTCGGCGGGCCGCCGGTCGAGCCAGGCCATCAGGCTCTCCGTCCACGTCTGGAACGTGGGCAGGCGCGAGGCCTGGCGCATCTCGATCAGGCCGCGCCGCGCCTCCTCGCGGCGCCCGGCCAGGCCCAGCCCGATGACGCGGATCCCGCTGTCGCCGCCCGCCGCCACGATCGGCGGCACGATGGCCAGGATGCGCTCGAGGTCGCCGTTCATGAGCAGGGTCTGTTCCAGGCTGGTCGGCACGTTGGGGTCCAGGCGGCGGGCCTGCTCGTGGGCGGCGATGGACTGCTCGAAGAGCCCGCAGTAGCGGCAGGCGTGGACGAGGCCCGCGAACAGCTCGGGGTCGTTGCCGTGCCGGCCGGCCTCCCCCAGCAGGCGCACCATGGCGCCCCGGGCGTGGCCCGTGTCCGCCTCCAGGTGCGCGTAGTACTTGTGGGCCACGGAGAGGCGCGGGGCCAGCTCCAGGGCGCGGCGGAAGGCCTCCTCCGCGCGCGCCTCTCCGTCCGCCGCCCCCTGCACGAACTTCGACATCACGCGGTAGCAGCGGCCCAGGTGGGCCCAGGCCGGCGCGAAGCCCGGGTCCAGCTCCAGGCAGCGCAGGTAGAGGTCGCGGGCCAGGGGCAGCCGCTCGTAGGTGCGGGCCAGCTCGTTGGCGCGCAGGTAGAGCTCGTAGGCGCGCGCGTCGCCCGGCGCGCCCGGCGTGGGCGAGGCGTCGCCCGCGGCCAGGGGCAGGGCCAGCGCCTCCACCACGCGCCGCGCGATGTCGTCCTGCAGGCCGAAGAGGTCGCCCAGCGGGGCCTGCACGGTGTGCGCGCCCAGCAGCGTGCCCGCCGGGGCCTCCACCAGCTGCACGACGGCGCGGAGCTGGTCGCCCGCGCGCAGCAGGGTCCCCATCACCACGCGGTCCACGTCCGCCTCCGCGGCCAGGGCCCGCAGGTCCGGCGCCTCGACCGCGAAGCGCGCGGCGGTGGCGCTGGAGCGCACCACCAGCGGGCGGATGCCGGAGAGCGAGGTGGAGATGGCGTCGGGCAGGCTGAAGGCCAGGAAGTCCGTCTCGGGGTCCGGACGCAGGACGCGGAAGGGCAGCACCACCAGGCGCGTGAGGGCGCGGGCCAGGGCGGGCGAGTCGCCGCCCGCCGCCCCTCCCACCGCGCGCAGCTCCTCCGCCATGGCCTCCGCGGACTCCGGCCGCTCCGCGGGGCGCTTGGCCAGGGCGCGGCGGACGACGCGGTCCAGGGCCGCCACCGCGGGGGAGCCGGCCAGGGCGGGGGGCTGCTCGTAGAGGGTGGCGTGCAGGATCTCCACCAGGTTGCGGCCGGCGAAGGCGGGACGGCCGGCCAGCATCTCGAAGAGGATGGCCCCCAGGGCGAAGAGGTCGCAGCGCCCGTCCACCGCCTCCCCCGTCACCTGCTCCGGGGCCATGTAGCGCGGCGTGCCCAGCATCATCCCCGTGCGCGTGAGCCCCGAGGCCGAGGCCAGCGAGCGCGCGAGGTCGGGGTCGCTCGGGCGGGCCAGGCCGAAGTCGAGGAGCTTCACGCCGTTGGGCGTGAGGAAGACGTTCGAGGGCTTCAGGTCGCGGTGGACGATGCCGCGCGCGTGCAGGGCGGAGAGGGCGCCGAGCACGCCCAGGCCGATGGGCACCGCCTCCGCGGGGCTGAGCGGCCCGCGCTCGATGCGGGCGGCCAGGGGCTCGCCCTCCAGGAGCTCCATGGCGATGAAGGGCTCCCCCTCGTGCTCGCCGATCTCGTAGATGTGGCAGACGTTGGGGTGGTTGACGGCGGCGGCGGCGCGGGCCTCGCGCCAGAAGCGCTGGCGCGCGGTCTCGTCGGCTTCGACCGCGGCGATGGTCTTGACCGCGACGGTGCGCTCCAGCCGGTCGTCGCGGGCCTCGTAGACCACGCCCATGCCGCCCTCCCCCAGCTTCCGCGTGACCGCGTAGCGGCCGATGCGCGCGGGGACCGGCGCCGCGGGCGCGGCCACCGCCACGGCGGCGGGAGCGGGGGTGGAGGCGGCGGGAGCGGCCCGGGTCAGCACCCAGTCGTAGAGGGCGCGCAGACGCCCCCGGGACGTACGGTCGACGGGCTTCTCCGCCACGGGAGGTCGATCATACCCATTCGCCCGTCCCCCCCGCGCGCGGAGCGCGCGCTCAGGGCGGCGTGGGCGTGCCCGCCTCCAGGATCAGCCGGGCCATGAAGGACATGTAGGCCAGGGCCATCTCCAGGTTGTCCTCGAAGACGTCGATCAGCGCCTCGATGCTGCTCTGCAGGCCGCGCAGCGGCTCCGCCACCACCGCCGTGTACCAGCGCGGCACATCGCCCAGGGCCTCCGCCACCCCGAGGGACGAGCCGGCGCCGGCGTCGAAGGCCGCGCCGCGCAGCACCGTGCAGCGCGCCACACCCTCCACCACGAGCAGGGCCCAGTCCGAGGAGTGGCCCGCCTCCCAGAGCACGGTGCCCGGCTCGAAGCGGACCTCCACCAGGCCGCGCGACAGCTCGGCCAGGGCGTTGATGCTCACGCGCGTGAAGGGCCGCGCCTGCCGCAGGTAGAAGATGCGCTCGACCAGGTCCAGCTCCGCGGAGGCCTCGGAGCGGATCACGGAGGGCCAGCGGGGATCACGCTTGAGCCCCGCGATGAGCTGGCGGCTCAGGTCCCGCACCACGTTGAGGAGGATGGCGAACTCGTCCTCGAAGAGGTCGAAGAGCGCCTCCGCCTCCACCTCCAGCAACAGCGAGGGCGCCTCCGCCACCGCGCGCAGGCCCTTCTCGTCGCGCGCCAGCAGGTGCAGCCCCGCCAGCTCGTGGCCGGAGACGACGCGGCGGGCCCAGCCTTCGCCCTCCACCGACACCGCCCCGTCCACCACGTAGTAGGCGGAGCTCACCGGCTCCCCCTCCCTCAAGAGGACGGCGCCCGGCTCCACGAGGCGCTCCCGCGAGAGGTCGGCCACCGGGGAGAGCAGGGCGGGGGGAAGGCTGCCCAGCACGGGCACCTTGCGCAGGTGCAGCATGCGCTCGAAGTGCCCGATCGTCCGCTGGTCAACGGGCATGGGCGGCGGCGCGGAGGGGCTCGTCCTCGTCCAGGCGCGCGAGGGCGCGGTGCACGACGCGCGTCACGAAGAAGCCGGCCTCCCCGCGCAGGGCCTCCAGGCGGGGGCGCAGGGCGCGGAGGCGCAGCTCGCCCACGTGGTGGGCGGCCACCGAGCGCAGGGTCTCCCCCGGCTCGTCGAGGATGGCGGCCAGGACCTCCTCGTAGCGCAGGGGCGCGGCGCGGTAGAAGGCGGCCGCGCGGTCCAGGCGCAGCGCGGCGGGCACCTCGTCCACCAGGGCCAGCACCGCTTCGCGCAGGGGCGGCTCCAGCAGGTTCTCCAGCAGCTCGCGGCTGCTCGCGCGCACCTTGGGCAGGGCGCTGCGCAGGCCACGGTGCATGCTGCGGAAGTCCTCGTCGCGATGGAGCAGGTTCAGGAGGCGGAAGATGCGCTCGGTGGCGTGGACCTCCTTGTCCTCCACCAGCTCGCGCAGCAGGTGGTGCCCGCGGGTGGCCCAGGCGGGCTCGCGCCGCGCCCCCTCCGCCAGGACGGAGCGCCAGTGCAGGAGGCGCAGGGCGGCCTCCATGGTGCGCGCGATGCCCTCGCGCACGATGGCGGCGTCGAAGGGCACCTCGGGGTTCTCGTCGGCCAGGCGCCCCAGGCCGCGGATGATCTTGAAGCGCACCATGCCGTCGCTCTCCGCGAGCAGGTGGCGGAGGAGGATGGGCACCGCCGCCGCGGCCTCGAAGCGGCTGATGGTGCGCGGCAGGTGGCGCCGCAGCTCGTGGGGCATGTCGGGGTCGCCCATGGCCGCCTCCAGCTGGTCGAGGGCGGGCGCGCCGATGGCGAGCAGCGCATCACGGGCCTCGCGGCGCACCTCGTGGCGCGCCACCATGGGGATGAGGGCGGGCACGAAGCGCGGGTCGCGCAGGGCGGCCATGGCCCGCGCCACGTGGAGGAGGACGCCGACGTCGGGGTCCTCCGCCAGCTCCACGAGCAGCCCCGCGAAGCGCGCGTCGGGGACGAGGGCCATGGCCTGGGCCAGCCCCGCGCGCGTTTCCACCGACCCCTCCGCCACCATGGCGCGCATGGCCTCCTCCGCCTCCGCGGCCTCCCCCTGCGCGGCCAGGCCGGCCAGGGCCACCGCGCGCACCAGCGGGCTGCGGTCCTCGAGGGCCGCGCGCAGCGCGCGCGGGTCGGGGACGACGGAGGCGCGCGCGCGCAGGGCGGCCGCCCGCACCTCGGCGTCCTCGTGCTGCAGCAGGCGGTCGGCCACGGAGACGAAGTCCGTGCGGCGGGAGCGCGCGAACTGGTCGAGGGCGGAGAGGACGACGGCGCGCGAGGGATGGTAGAGGATCAGGGCGGGGATCAGGCGCTCGCGCCCCTGCTCGGCCAGGAGCTCGATGGCCGCCACCACCTCGCTGTCGTCGCCGCTGTTGAGGCCGGCGAAGAGCGCCTCCAGCGAGCCGAGGTCGAGGGGCGGCATGGCCTCCGTGCGCGGCAGCATGCCCTGGCGCAGGGCGGCGCGGAACAGCTCCAGGTAGTGCTTCTTGAGGTCGGTGGCCCAGGCGATCCAGGCCACGCACAGGACGGCGGCGGCGATGGCGAGCACGGTGTCGCCGCGGCCGATGCCGACCTGGGAGAGGATGAGGACGGAAGCCAGGGCCTGGCCGCCGCGCTGCCCCGCCACGTCGATGAGGGGCTTGGCCACCGCGCGCGCGCGGTCGGGCAGGGGCACGAAGAGCAGCTCCGTGCTCGTGCGGTGGAGGGAGTGGCGCAGGGCGCCGTCCCCGCTCTTCAGGAGGAGCGCGGCCAGCAGGCCCCCTCCGAAGACCACGCCCGACGAGCCCAGGAACATGAGGGCGGGCAGGGCCCACAGCGCGCGGTGCAGGCCGAGCACGCGGAGCACCCAGCCCACGGCCAAGAGCTGGACGACCAGCGCGGCCACGTTCAGGCCCATGTAGAAGGTGGCCAGGAAGGCCCCCAGGTCCTGCGGGGGCACGTTGCGCGCCACGGTGCTCTTGAACACGTAATCGGCCAGGGTCAGGGCCACGGTGGAGATCAGCACCAGGCCGGCCAGGCCGCGGACGTAGGCGTGGCCGCGCAGGAGGGCGAGGCCCTCGCCCAGCTTCACCGGCGCCTCGTCCGCGGGGGTGCGGCCGTGCGCGGGCCGGCGCACCAGGAGGGCGGGGCCCAGCGCGGTGGCGAGCAAGGTGAAGGCGGACACCGGGACCAGGTGCGCGGGGGTGAGGTTCATGGCCACCCAGCGCGCGGCCGCCGCCCCGCAGACGGCGCCGAGCAGGCTCCCCGCTCCCACCACCTTGTAGAGGCGCTTGGCCTGGCCGACCGTGTACAGCTCGCCCAGCACCAGCCAGAACTGGAGGGTGGTCAGGGTGCCCACCAGGCCGTTCCACACGTAGAGGGCGCGCAGGGCCCAGGGGCTGGAGAGCCGGCCCGCTCCCCAGAAGAGGAACGTCCCCGCGGCGCAGGCCACCAGCAGCAGGGAGACCGCGTAGCGGCCGAGGCCGCGCGTGCCCGGCCAGGGGGAGCGGGCGAGGGCCACCGCCATCGCGGCCATGACGATGTACATCCAGGGCAGCTGCGAGGCGGGCAGGCGGGCCAGGAAGAGCGCGTCGCGCGCCGTCTCCAGCAGCGTGTGCGCGGCCAGCATGCCGAAGAGGGTGAGGAAGGCGGCGGCCGCCCCGCGGCGCTCTCCCGACCGGACGTCGAAGAGGCTTCCCACGTCAGGAGCCGGGAAGGGCCGGGGGCCTCCCGGTCACGCGCCCGCGCGCGGCTCGGAGGGGAGGAGCGCGCCCAGCGTCCAGCCCAGGGCGCCCACGATGCCGCTCATGATCGTGTTGCCCACCAGCCCGGAGGCGCGCACCGCCATGGCGTGCCCGAAGGGGATGGGGTGGTCCACGTTCAGGGCGATGGGGTGCGTGAAGTAGGTGTTCACCCCGGCCAGGTAGGAGACGGCGGTGGCGAGGAAGATCACCACCTGGCCCATCAGGCCCAGGGTGGCGGTGAGGCCCATGGTCTCCAGCACGCGGAAGTTGGCCCAGCGGCGGCAGAAGGCGCCGTAGAAGACGCAGGAGAGCGCGGTGAGGATCACGATGCTGAAGAAGTGGTGGCCCTTCTCGTAGGGCTTGCCGGTGGCCCCCACGGCCAGGCGGCCCGCGGTGAAGATGGCGAGGAGGACCAGGTAGAGCCGGGCCAGGCGGAGGTGCTGCCGCATCATCGGTGGACGCGCCCCCTCTCGATCAGTGGATGAGCCCCAGCTTGGTGAGGGGCCAGAAGCGGAAGAAGGCCTTGCCGTAGATGTAGCGCTCGGGGACCTCGCCCCAGTTCCGGCTGTCGTTGCTGCTGCTGCGG
>DATBIO010000100.1:0-2870 GCA_036556965.1 Vicinamibacteria bacterium | reverse complement strand
GTGCTGCCGTGGCTGGAGAACACGGCCTGCAGCCCGCCCTCGCTCCCCCCCACGTCCTCGCGGTCGAGCACGACCTGGGGCGCCATGTTCTGCAGGATGGACCACACGTCACGGGCGGTGGGGATGTTCTGGAGGGCGTTGGTGTCGAGGCTGGTGGCGATGTTCGTGTCGGTGACGTCCACCCCCGCCTCCCCCACCACCTCCACCGTCTCGCTGATGGCCCCCACCTCCAGCGTCACGTCGATGGTGCGGGTGACGCTGGCGTCCACGAGGACGTTGGTGCGGCTCGCCTTGCGGAACCCCGTGAGCTCGTAGCTCAGCGCGTACACGCCGGGCGGAAGGGATGGAAAGCGGTAGCTGCCTTCCGCGTTGGTGGAGTCCGTGCGGGCGGTGATGAGGACGGGGCTGGTCAGCGTGACCGTTACCTGGGCCGCCGCGCCGCCCTGGTTGTCCCTCACGGTGCCGATGATGGTGCCCGTCTGCAGGGTCTGGCCGCGGGCCAGGCCCGCGGGAAGGACGAGCGCGGGCAGGAGCAGCAGGGCCGCGCGCCAGGTCCGGCACCGGGCAGCGCGGCTCACGTCCAGGGATTTGATCAACATCTCGCCACCTCCGGAGCAGCGAAGGACGTCGCAAGGCCCCCAACTCGAACGTGCAGCGGCGCGCGCAGGCGAAGACGGCGGGTCCGGGAACCACGTTCCCGGAGGCCCTCGAGGAGGGGCGCGAGGGCACCGCGCGCGCAAGGGGTGGTACGCACGGGTTCAAGCGTCGAATGCGGTAGTGCCGGCAGTATACGCGCGGCCGTCAAGCGCGCAAGCATGGGTGATAGCATCGCGGCCATGACTCCCGATCACGCGGTGCTCTTCCGCGGCTTCCTGCTGCCGCCTTTCGTCCAGGAACACTCCACCACCAGGCGGGTGATCGAGGCCATCCCGGCCGAGAAGGGCGACTTCCGTCCGGACGCCGTCTCGAGGACGACGCTGGAGCTCGCCTGGCACATCGTCAGCGCGGAGCACCGGTTCCTCACCGCGGTGTGCGCGGGTGCCTTCGACTTCGCGCCCATCCCGCAGCCGGAGGACGCGCGCGATCCCGCGGGCATGGCGGCGTGGTTCGACCGGACGTTCGCGGCCAGCCGGGCCCAGGTCGAGGCCCTCCCCGGCGAGCAGCTGGCCAGGGTCATGGACTTCCGCGGGCTCTTCTCGCTGCCCGCGGTGGCCTTCGTGCAGATCGCGATGAGCCACACCATCCATCATCGCGGCCAGCTCTCCGTGCACCTCCGGACCATGGGGGCGACGGTTCCCTCGATCTACGGGGAGACCTACGAGCTGGCGCAGGCCCGCCTGGCCCGGGAAGCCAAGCCCAGCTGACGCGCGCGGCGCCTAGGGCGCAGGGGTGCGCAGGTGCCGGTCGAAGAACCGCTCAACGCGCGCCCAGGCGTCGCGCAGCACGTGCGCGCGCTGGAAGTAGTGGAACTCGCCCGGGTACATCATGAACTCCACGTCCTTGCCCGCCTTGACCGCGGCGTCCAGCAGGCGGACGGACTCCAGGAAGGGCACGTTGACGTCGGCGGTGCCGTGCAGCACCAGCAGCGGGCGCGTGATGCGTGCCACCTGGTTCACGGGGGAGAGCCGGTCGTAGAGCGCGCCGTTTTCCTCGGGCGTACCCATGCGGCCGCGGATCCAGGGCCCGCCGGGATCCGCGTACCAGTAGCGCCAGTCCTGCACCCCGGCCACGTCGATGGCGCAGCGGAAGAGCTCCGGGGTGACGGTGAGGGCCTGGAGGGCCATGAACCCGCCGTAGCTGAGGCCCCAGATCCCGACGCGCGCCGTGTCCACGTAGCCCAGGGACCCCAGGTAGGGCACCGCCGCCGCCACGTCCTCGTAGTCCTTGCCCCCCAGATCGCGGTAGTGGCCCTGGCGCCACTCGCGGCCGTAGCCGATGCTCCCGCGGTAGTCCACGGCCAGGACCACGTACCCGCGCTGGGCCAGGTACTGGTGGAAGCTGTAGTACACGGCGTAGTCGCGGCGCGTGTGCCAGCCGTCGAAGTTCTGCGTGATGCCGTCGCCGTGCACCCAGACGATGGCGGGATGGCGCCGCGCGCGGTCCAGGCCCTCGGGTACGAACAGCCAGGCGGGCACGCTCTGCCCGTCCGGCGACGGGTAGCGGACGAGCTGCGGCTCGACCAGGGCCGCCAGGTCGACCGCCGCCGGCAGGGAGGTGGTGAGCCGCCGCGGCGTGGCTCCGTCCCGTGCCTCCACCACGAACAGGTCGGGCGAGGTCTGCGGATCCGTGTGCTGGTAGAGCAGGCGCCGCCCGCCCGGGTCCCAGGCCGCGCGCGTGTTGGTGCCGCGGCCGCCCACCACGGTGGTGACCGCCGGCGCGGCGGCGGTCACGTCGGCCACCATCAGCGCGCGGTCGCCCGGGTTGCCGCCGCGGTTGGCGTCGAAGGCGAGCCGCCGGCCGTCGGGTGACCAGACGAGGCCGGTGACCTCGAACCGGCCGCGGGTCACCTGCCGCGCCCGCCCGCCGCCGGCGGGGACGACGTAGACGTGGTCCCATCCGTCCGCGTCGCTCACGAAGGCCACCTGGCGGCCGTCGGGAGAGGGGAGGGGCTCCGCGCCCAGGAACTCGAGGCTCCAGAACTTCGCGTCCTCGTCGCGGAACAGCACGCGCACCTCGGCCCCCGCCGCGTCGGCCACCAGCACCTCGCGCACCTTCACGTCGGGCGACTCGCGCTGCAGCGTGAGGTGGTCCCGGTCGAGCCAGCGGGGCGCCGTGTGCCAGCCGTCCCCGCGCGCGATGCGCGTGACCGCGCCCCCGGTGGCGGCCACGACGCCCACGGCGACCTGGAAGTCCTTCTGCGAGCGGAAGGC
>DATBIO010000099.1:0-10631 GCA_036556965.1 Vicinamibacteria bacterium | reverse complement strand
TCGTCCCAGGCCAGCGGTACCGACACCGGCGCGGGCGGCCGGGCGCGGGTCGAGTAGGCGGCCACCGCGGTCGCGCCGCGCGCGTTGCGCAGGTAATCGATGAAGATCTTGCCCGCGCGGGCCGCCTTCGACATCTCGGCGACGAAGCCGCGCGGGTCCTCCCGCACCAGGTCCGCCGCCACGCGCTCGGAGAACGCGTGCACCGCATCCCAGCCCGCGCCGGGGACCAGGGGGACCACGACGTGCAGCCCCTTGCCGCCGGTGGTCTTCACGAAGCCCTCGCGGCCGTCGGCGCGCAGCGCCGCGCGCACGCGGCGCGCGGCGTCCATCACGCGCGCGAAGGGGACGTCGGGGGCGGGGTCGAGGTCGAAGACGAGGCGGTCGGGCGTCTCCAGCCGCGCCACCGTGGCGTTCCAGGTGTGGATCTCCAGGATGCCGATCTGCACGAGGCCGATGAGCGCGGGCAGCGTGTCCACCACCACGTACTCCCCCGACTTCGTCTTCTCCTTGATGCGCACCCGCCGCACGACGTCGGGCGCGTAGTCCACGTGCTTCTGGTAGAAGCACGGCTCGCTCAGCCCCTCCGGACAGCGCACGAGGGTGGTGGGCCGGTCCGCGAGGTGGGGAAGGATCCAGTCCGCGATCTCCTCGTAGAAGCGCGCGAGGCCCAGCTTGGTCAGGCCCTGCTCCGGGTAGAGGACGCGGTCGGCGTGGGTGAGGCGCACGCCCGCAACCTCCGCCTCCGCGCCGCGCCGGGCCGCCCCCTTCCCGCGCGGGGCGCGGCCCGGGGCGGGCGTACGGGCCCCGGGCGGCGCCTTGGCCACCTCGCGCACGATCTCGCCCGCCGCCTTGTCCTCGCGCAGGCCCTTGAATGAGGGATGGCGCAGGCGGCCCTCCGGCGTCCACTCCGTGAAGTCCACCTCCGCCACCAGCTCCGGCCGCACCCAGCGCGGCCGCCCCATCCCCTTGGGCGTCGGGGTGAACGGGCAGCCCGGCTGCTCCAGCGCCTCGAGGCGCCGGCGCAGGTCGCGCGCCATCTTGTCCGTGAAGCCGGTGCCCACCTTGCCCACGCAACGGAGCGCGCCCTCCTCGTGCACGCCGAGCACCAGCGCCCCGATGCCCGCGCGCGACCCCTCCGGCTCCGTGAATCCGCCCACCACGAACTCCTGCTCGCGTGTGCACTTCACCTTCAGCCAGTCGCGGCTGCGGCCGGGCCGGTACGGCGCGTCCGCCCGCTTGCTCACGATGCCTTCGAGGCCCATCCGGCAGGCCTCGGCGAAGAAGGCCGCGCCTTGCCCCACCACGTGGTCGCCGTAGCGCAGCAGGCCCTTGCGCCCGCGGGGCAGCACGCCGCGCAGCGCCTCCTTGCGCTCCCGCAGCGGCAGCGGGGTGAGGTCGCGGCCGTCCAGGTGGAGGAGGTCGAAGACGAAGTAGGTGAGCGCGGCCTCCTTCTGCGACCCGCGGTTCTGCATGGCGCTGAAGCTGGTGGTGCCGTCGGGGAGGACCATGGCCACCTCGCCGTCCAGGAGGGCGGAGCGGACGTCGAGGCCCTCCACGGCGGCGGCCACCGCCGGGAACTCGTCCGTCCAGTCCTTGCCGTTGCGGCTGACCAGGCGCGCCCGGCCGTGGTCGAGGCGGGCGAGGATGCGGTAGCCGTCGAGCTTCACCTCGTGCACCCACTCGTCGCCGGCGGGCGGCTCCGTGACGAGGGTGGCCAGGGCCGCGGCGGGCACGGGGGGAAGGGCGTGCGCGCCCGCGCCCCGCGCCGGCGCGGGCTTCGTGTGGCGCAGCCGCGCGGCCAGCGCCTCCAGGCGCGTGGGCTTGCCCCGCGCCGCCGGCCGGTTGGAGTGCCAGACCTGGTCCTGCTCCCGCGCCACCTCCTCGAGGGTGCGGCCCGTCTTCACGCTCTCCGGACGCTCGACGGTCACGTCGTACGCGGAGAGGGGCCGGCTCTCCTCGTCGCGCTCCTTGAAGAGGAGCCAGGTCTTCTCCGCGTCGCGCGGGTCGCGGCCCTTGATCTTGACCAGCATCCACGCGCCGCGCAGCTTGCTGCCGGTGAGGGTGAACTTGAGGCGCCCGGCGCGCAGGTCCTTGTGCGGGTCACCCAGCGGCGTCCACGTGCCCGTGTCCCAGAGCACGACCGCCCCCCCGCCGTACTCCCCGGCGGGGATGATGCCCTCGAAGTCCCCGTACTCGACCGGATGGTCCTCCGTCTGCATGGCCAGCCGCTTCTCGGCGGGGTCGAAGCACGGGCCCTTCGGCACGGCCCAGCTCTTGAGGACTCCCTCCAGCTCGAGACGGAAATCGTAGTGGAGGCGCGTGGCGGCGTGCTTCTGCACGCAGAAGGACCAGCCCGGCTTCCTGCGTTCCTGGCCCTTGGGCTCGGGAGTCCGGCCGAAGTCGCGCTTCCGGTTGTACTCGTCGAGGGGCATCTGAGCAATCCGGCCCTGCCCCCACTCTAACGAGGATACAGGCGCCTGTGCGCGCCACCGTGGATCGGGACAAATTCCCTATGGCCGACGAATACCTCAATCAACTCCTCGAGCAGGCCACGGGCAAGTGCGACGAGCTCGCCAACCTGATCGACAGCGCGAACGAGGCGGTCGAGTCCTGCGTGGAGAACGCCGGCAACGTGGGCGAGGCCATCGAGGACGGCACGGGCGACCTCCGCGACGCGCTCAAGTCGCTCACCGAGCGCCTGGAAGAGGCCAAGGGCGACATCGCGGACGCGCGCGCTCCCGCGGAGAGCGCCCTCGACACCGTCGAGAGCACGGCGGGCTCGGTGGAGAAGGACCTCGACACGCTGGTGGCGGACGCGAAGCAGAAATCCACGGAGATCGAGGCCGCGCTCAAGGAGGTCGACGGTGCCCTGGAAGACGCGGCCCAGCAGATCACGGGCGGCTTCAAGGAGGTGGGCAGCAACCTGGAGCAGCTCAGCAAGGAGACGGCCGACCGCGTGCAGGGGGTCAAGGACGCCATCGAGTCGTTCGGCAGCACGGTGGACGCGGCCAAGGCCGACCTCGAGCAGAGCAAGGAAGCCTGGCTCAAGGCCCTCGACGCCCTGACCACGGAAGCCACCACGCAGGTGAAGGGCGCGGTGGAAGGCATGGCCTCCATCCTGCGCGCCAGCGGCACGGGCGTCGTCGAGCTGGTGAACGGCGTGATCATGGAGCACAACCCGGTGATGGAGGCCATCGGCAAGACGTGGGCGGAGGACGCCGTCCAGCAGCTCGACCAGCTGGTGCCCGCGCTGGTTGAGGAGCTGACCACGCTGGCCCAGGTGGCCGGGCAGCGGCGCGAGGAGCTCGGGGGCAAGGCCCAGGAGATCCTCGACCGCATCGTGAGCCTCGTCCCCGAGATCACGGAAGTGACGGACGAGCTCCTGAACGCCAAGCGGATCTGAGGACCCTGGAGAAGAGCATGGCCGTCCCCCTCGACGACAGCATCGGGAAGCTGGAGAGCTTCATCGCCGTCCTCACCGACGCCTCGGGCAAGGTGGACAAGGGCACGGATGCGCTCGAGGAGCACGCGCAGGACCTGACCGCGCTGCAGCAGAAGGCGCGGGGCGACCTGGAAGGCTTCGAACGCGAGCTGGAGACGGGGCGGGACGAGACGGCCACCGCCGCCGACGACGCGGTGGAGAAGATCGAGGCGCTGGAGAGCGCGGCCTCCGACGTGACCTCCGACCGGCTGGGCGACATGCACACCGCCCTGGGCGACGCGGGAGAGTCCTACGGGGAGGTGGCCGACGACACCGTCTCCGCCGTCAAGGACGCGCGGGACTCCGCCAAGAGCGACGGCTTCGACGAGCTGGGCGAGGCGCTCAAGGAGGCGGACGACGCCCTGGACCAGGCGCGCACGGCATCCGAGCAGGCCTTCGACCAGTTCGCCTCCCAGCTCTCCTCGCTGGCCGGGCGCTTCGAGGGCAACCTCGTCAAGGCCAGCGAGAAGGCCAAGACGGCGGCGGAGGACGCCTCCACCCTCGACAGCCAGGTGGAGGGCAAGGGCAAGTGGGTGGCGGACGACCTCGAAGGCCACGCCACCGCGGCCGCCGCCACCTACGCGCCGCACGCCCAGCAGTTCACGCAGCTCTACGAGGGACAGGAGGCGGGTCCCGCCGGCGAGAAGCTGATCGAGAAGGTGGGAACCCTGCTCGCGGAGGCCACGGACGCCGTGCGCACGGGCGCCAACGAGCCCCTCATCGAGCCGGTGGACCTCATCCTCAACGACTGCCTGTCGCCCGCGGCGGCCGAGCTCATGTCGTGGGTGGAGTCCGCGTTCATGGCCAAGGGCAGCGTGAGCGAGTTCGGCTCCCTGGTGGACGACATCAAGTCGGCGCAGCAGGTCATGGCGGCCGTGGCCCGCGCCCTCGACGAGCTGGGGCAGTAGGCCATGAGCGACCTCCAGCAGAACCTCGACTTCCTCAACGTCACCGTGCCCACGTTGCCCGGCCAGGTGGAGCAGGTGGCCGGCGCCTGCGACGCCTACCTCAAGGCGGCGGAGGCCTACCTCGAGCGGCTGGGGGAGAAGCGCGAAGAGGCCCGGGAGCTGCTCGACCAGGTCAAGGAGGCGCTGGAAGGCCTCTCCGAGCAGGTGGCGGCCGACAAGCCCGAGCTGGAGTCCGCGGTGAAGGACGCGGAGACCGCGCTCGAGGCCGCGTTGGGCGCGCTCAAGGAGGCCGAGGCCGAGATCCGCCAGGACACGGAAGCGGCCACCAAGTCGCTCTCCGAGCTGCAGTCGAGCCTGTCCGACGCGGCCGACCGCGTGGAAACGGCGCGCGAGGAGGCGACCTCCGCGCTGGAGAACCTGGGCAGCAGCCTGGGCTCCGCGCAGTCCGACCTCGCGGGCGGCGTGGACGACGCGCTGGGAGCGGTGGCGGACCTCGAAGAGGCCATCGGCGAGGCCCAGGAAGACATGAAGAAGCCGGTGGAAGACCTCGGGGGCAAGCTCGAGGCCCTCCCCGGCAACGTGGAGAGCCAGCTCTCCGATGCCGCGGGCAGCGTGGGCCAGATCGTCTCCACCGTGCAGGCGGCCGTGCAGGCGGCCCTCGACGCCCTGGAAGCACGGGCGGAGGCCCTCGGCGACGAGTTCGAGCAACCCCTCGCCGCGGGCAAGACGGACATCGCCCAGGACATGGCGGAGCTGGATCCCCTCCTGAACGCCATGGCCCAGACCGTGGTCGAGGGCAGCGAGCCGTGGCCGGCCACGCGCGAGCGCGCGGACGGAGAGGTGCGCGAGTTCGAGACCAAGCGCGAGCCCATCCCCGCCGCGGTGGAGTCCGTGCGGACGGCCGGGCAGCAGACCGGCATCGACTGGCCAGGGTAGGAGAGGACAGTGGACCTCGAAGCCGCCGCCGACGTGCTCGTGCGCAAGGTGACCTCCTTCGACACGGAGGCCGACCAGGCGCTCGAGCGCTTCAAGCAGATGACGGAAGAGCTCGCCGCGCAGGAGAGGGAGCTCGACGCGGACTGGAGCGCCTTCGTGGCCGGGGTGACGGAGCTGGTGAAGGCCGCGCGCGAGGCGGGGACGGGCATCGGCAAGGCCACCGACGAGGCCGTGCAGGGCCTGGGCCGGCTCGGCGCCGCCATCGCCGAGGCGCAGCCGCAGATCCTGACCGAGGCCTCCGAGGCGGACGGGGAGCTGGGGGCTCTGCAGGAGCGCGCGGAAGGCATGGAAGCCGCCGTCTCCAAGCAGGTCGCGGCCGCGGAGAACCCGCTGAAGGAGCTGGCGGACCAGGCCAAGGAGACGGGGGAGGCCGTCGAGCAGACGCTGGAGGCCGGCGGCGAGTACCTCGAGGGGAAGTTCTCGGACGAGATGAACGAGGAGCGGTCGCTCATCGGCCAGCTCGCCGAGGCCTCCGTCAACATCACCAACGACCTGGCCAAGTGGCTCGACCAGGCCTACCTCGCCTGGGCGCAGAAGCTGGCCCAGGCCGAGGACCACGCCCACGTGCACGGGTTCAACAAGGTCGAGGAGCACGCGGGCAAGGTGGCCGAGCACGCCCAGGGCGAGTGCGACACCGCCCACCAGAACGCGCTGGAGAAGCTGATGCCGCTCCTCGAGGAGGCGCACCAGGCGCTGGTCGCGCTCAAGGAAGCGGTGGCGGAGAAGGGCACCGAGCTGGAAGGCCCCGTGCAGCGCGCGGGCGAGGTCTTCGGCACGCTGGAGACCACGGCCGACGCGGCCAACGCGGCTCTCGACAAGGCCCTGGAGGCCTTCCAGAACGGCGGCTACATGTGAGGACCCGATGAGCGGACCGCCTCCCGTGGACATGGTCGAGGACCCCGAGTGGCTGGGCGACGAGCTCTGCGGCCTCCCCGCGGAGGCGGCGGAGGGTCCGGGGCTGATGGCGATGGTGCCCTTCGTCGGGCACTGGATGAACAGCAGCGCCGCCACCACCGGGGGCAAGGTGGCGGACGCCTTCTTCGGGGGCGCGGCCGGCATCCTGCTGAGCAAGGCCCTGGGCTTCGTGCTCCACGTGCCCGTGGTCGGCTCGCTGCTCGACGCCGCCGTCGCGAAGATCACGAAGAAGCTGGGCTTCGAGTTCTCGCTCAAGAGCTCCGTCAACCTCGGGGTACGCAGCGCGGTGATGGCGGCGGAGGGTCGCGCCACCGACCAGCGCTCCGGGCAGGCGCGCCTCAAGGCCGAGGCGCAGCTGGGCCAGCACGGCGGCGCGGGCCAGAGCATCTTCGGCGGCAACTGAGCGTGGTGAGCCATGGTTGAGCAGCAGGGCACGCTGCGCCTGACGGCAGGCGCGGTGCGCCGGCTGGCGGACGAGAAGAGGATCGATCCGGGCCCCGGGTCCCCCTTGGCCCTCCTGCTCGGCCAGGGCGCCGTGGCGGACGCGGCCGCCCCCCCGGGATTCGAGGACTTCGCGGACGCCGTGGCCGTGCTCGAGCGACCGACGGCGCTCGTGCGCCTGCTGGCCACGGTGCCCGACAAGGGCCAGCGCTCCGCGCCGGTGCTCGTGCGTGACGGCCTGACCGCGACCTTCTCGCTGGAGGACGGGGCCATCGTGCTCGCGCACGCGCAGACGCTGGACGCCTTCGCCGAGTCGCTGCCCGCCAACCTCTCCTACGAGGGCCCGCTGGCGGGTCAGGGGGCCACGGTCTGGCCGAGCGCGCTGGCCGTGCTGACCGCGCTGTGGAAGGACAAGCTCGACACGTCGGTTCGGCTGCCGCGGAGGGACGTGCTGGCGCGCCTGGGCGGGGAAGCGGATCCCCGGGCGGCGGAGGGGATGCTGCGCGACATCGTGGCCACGGGGGCGGTGGTGGACGACGGCGAGGCCGTCACCCTCGACGAGCGCCTCGCGCCCTGGCTGGGCCTGCTCTGGTCCGGGCACGTGGCCCAGCTGGAGTACGTGGCCCTCGGCGAGGAGACCACCCTCGAGGAGGCGCTGGACGCGGCGGGCGAGACCCTGATGTTCGTCGGACCGCCGGGGCAGCGCGTGCGCAACGAGGTGCTGACGGGCGCCGCGCTGCGCGAGCAGTACCGCGCGGGCGAGCCCCCCGAGGAGCGCCTCATCCAGCTCTCGGCTCTCTCCCGCGAGGCGGTGGAAGCCGAGGTCCGACGGCTCCTGCGCCTGCCCCTGGTGGCCGCCGCCGCCTAGCCGAGGGCGGGAGCCGTGGTCGCGCTCCCTAGCGCGTGGCCGCTCCCACCGTGGCGGAAGCGGGCAGCAGCAGGTCGAGCTCGCGCGCGGCCGTGTAGCGCGCGGCCACGTCGCTCCAGTCCCACAGGTTCCAGACGGCCTTGAAGAACTCCGTCTTCTGGCTGCGGTACTGGAGGTAGTAGGCGTGCTCCCAGGCGTCGATGACCAGGAGCGGCACGCCGCTCTGGCTCAGGTTCGACTGGTGGTCGTAGATCTGGCTGGTGAGCAGGCGCTGCGCCATGGGCTCCCACACCAGGGCGCCCCAGCCAGAGCCCATGATGGTGGCCGACGCCTCGGTGAGCTGGGCCTTGAAGCCGTCGAAGCTGCCGAAGTCACGCGCGATGGCGGCCAGGAGCTCCCCCGTCGGGGTGCCGCCGCCCTTCGGCGTCATGTTCTGCCAGAAGATCGAGTGCAGGACGTGGCCGGAGAGGTTGAAGGCCAGCGCCTTCTCGAGGCCGGCCAGGCGGCTGAAGTCCTTCTTGTCACGCGCCTCGTCGAGCTTGCCCAGCGTCTCGTTGGCCTTGTCCACGTAGCCCTTGTGATGCGTCCCGTGGTGGAGCTCCATGATCTCCCCGGAGATGTGGGGCTCCAGGGCTCCGAAGTCGTACGGCAGGTCGGGTAGCACGTACTGCGGCATGGCGGTCCTCCCTTCGTGCTTCCCTTCCATCGTACCGACGCCCGCCGGGAGCGGGGCCCTCCCGCGCACTTTGGCACGCGGCGTGCAACCGAGAGGTTCATGGCCACGACCGGCGCGTACCGCATCTGTCCCCGCTGTGAGGCTCGGAGCAAGCCGATGGGAGGCGCCTGCCGCGCCTGCGGCTACGGCGGACTCCTGGCCGAGCCCGTGCGGCGCTCCTCCTCGTCCGAGGCCGGAGGGCGCGGCGTGGTGGGGTTCCGGGTCCTCGTGGGCCTGGGCGTGCTGACCGCGCTGGCGTTCGGTGGCGCCGTGGCCCGGATCCTGGGCGCCACGTCCGATGCGACGATCGAGCAGGCGACGCCCGCGGCCGGCGTCGAGGAGGCCGAAGCGCCGGCCGCGCCCGTCGTGCCCTTCGCCGACCCGGACCACCTGCCGGCTCCCGGGCCCGCGCCGCCCGCGCGGTCCTACAACGCGATCCAGCCGCCCGTCCTGCCCCGCGTGGAGCCCCACGTGCGGCCGCTTCCCCTGCCGCCGAGCCTGTCCGCGGACGCGGCGGCAGCGGCGCCGGTGGAGGTGGACCGCGTGCCGGATCCCGGCGTCGAGATGACGGTGCGCGCCGCGGGACTCGCCGCCGACGCGCGCGCAAGCAAGCGGGTGTTCACCGACGAGGATCTCGCGCGCATCGCGCGCGAGCGCGCGCGTGAGACCCTCGCGACGACCGGCGACGAGCCCGCGGTGATCCCCGCGGAGCCCGTGGCCGAAGAGCCGCCGCCCCCGCCCGAAGGACGCTGAGCCCGGCGGGCGCGCTTGCCGCCGGCGCGGGCGCTGCCATACTCGGGCGGCCCGATGAAGGACATCTACCGCAGCGCCCTCAACCGTGAGGTCGAGCCGGCGCGGCCGGGCGAGTTCGCGCCGCTCATGGTGGGGCCGCTCCGAGTCTGGCCCCCGGTGGTCCTGGCCCCCATGGCCGGGGTCACCAACCCCCCCTTCCGCACGCTGTGCCGGCGCTACGGCGCCGGCCTCTACGTCAGCGAGATGATCACGGCGCGGGCGCTGGTGGAGGGCAATCCCAAGACCCTGCTCCTGGCCGGCTTCTCTCCCGACGAGACGACGCGCTCGCTCCAGCTCTACGGCGTCGACCCCTACTACGTCGGGGAGGCCGTCCGCCGGCTCGTGGGCGAGGGGCGCGTGGACCACGTGGACATGAACTTCGGCTGCCCCGTGCGGAAGGTCACGAGCAAGGGCGGGGGCGCCGCCATCCCCGTGAAGCCCCGCCTGCTGCGCGCCATCGTGCGGGCGGCGGTGGGGGCGGCGGGCGCAGTGCCGGTGACCCTGAAGTTCCGCATCGGCATCGACGAGCGTTACGAGACCTACCTGGACGCGGGCCGCATCGGCGAGGAGGAGGGCTGCGCCGCGGTGGGCCTGCACGCGCGCACGGCCGCCCAGCTCTACGACGGCGAGGCGCGCTGGGAGGCCATCGCCCTCCTCAAGCGGGCCGTGCGCACCATCCCCGTGCTGGGCAATGGCGACGTCTGGGAGGGCGAGGACGCGCTCCGCATGATGCGGCTCACGGGCTGCGACGGCGTGATCGTGGGCCGCGGCTGCCTGGGCCGGCCCTGGCTGTTCCGCGACCTCGCCGACCTCTTCGAGGGCCGCGCGCCGCAGGACCCGCCCGGCTTCGGAGGCGTGATGGACGTGATGCTGGACCACGCCGCCCTGCTCGCGGGCTGGCTGGGAGAAGCGTCGGCCATGCGCGCGTTCCGCAAGCACAGCTCCTGGTACACGAAGGGGTTCGCGGGCGGGGCCCCGCTGCGCGAGCGGCTCATGCGCGTGTCGACCCTCGCGGAGCTGCGCGCGGTGCTGGAGACGGTGGATCGGAGCCAGCCGTTCCCGCCCCACGCCATGCGTGCCGCGCGCGGGAAGCAAGGCGGCACGCAGAAGGTGTCGCTGCCCGAGGGTTACCTCGACGACCTCGAGGACGACACGCCGCCCGGCGTGGAGGCGGAGGCCGCGGAGAGCGGAGGCTGAGTCTGCGGGCCCTCGTCCTCGGGCCGTGCCTGGTCGCGCTGCTGGCGCCCGCGGCCCGGGCCCAGGACGCGCCCCCGGGGCCCTGGCGCGAGGAGGTGGCCGCGGCCGCGCGCGACCTCGTGCGGCGCGGGCTGTCTCCCGGCCTCGGCGTGGCCGTCGCCGTGGGCGACCGGGTCGTCTTCACCGGGGCCTACGGCGTGGCGGACGCGGATACGGGCCGGCCCGTGTCCGAGGACTCCCGCTTCTACATCGGGTCCACCACCAAGTCGTTCACGGGCCTGGCCGTGGCCCTGGGCGTCCATCGAGGCGAGCTCGACC
>DATBIO010000098.1:0-4958 GCA_036556965.1 Vicinamibacteria bacterium | reverse complement strand
AGTGCCGGTTCGGCGTCTCGTACTCCACGTGCGACGCGTTGATCGTCACCCCGCGCTCCCGCTCCTCCGGCGCGTTGTCGATCTGGTCGTAGGCCTTGTACGTGACCTTCGGGTTCGTCGCGGCCAGGACCTTCGTGATCGCCGCCGTCAACGACGTCTTCCCGTGGTCCACGTGCCCGATCGTCCCGATGTTCACGTGCGGCTTCGTCCGGTCGAACTTCTCCTTGGCCATCGTTATCCTCTAGTACGCGTCTATTCCGCGAATGATTCCGATCTGCATCCCCGACATCGAGCTGGAGCCCACGACCAGAATTGAACTGGTGACCTCGTCCTTACCAAGGACGCGCTCTGCCAACTGAGCTACGTGGGCCCGAAACCCGTCCCCGCCACCGCACACCCTCCGCCGCCGCGTCTCCGAGTGGAGCGGGCGACGGGATTCGAACCCGCGACATCCAGCTTGGAAGGCTGGAGCTCTACCAGCTGAGCTACACCCGCCTTGATTCCGGCTCCCGGCATCACGCTGTCCATCGATGGTGGGGAGGGAAGGATTCGAACCTTCGAAGCCCGAGGGGCGACAGATTTACAGTCTGTTGCGTTTGACCGCTTCGCTACCTCCCCGCCTTATCGCGACTGTTGAGCCCCCGCTCGGGCTCGAGGGCCGCCGGCAGGCGCGCGCCACGCCTTCGCTCGTGAGGTGGAGCTGGCGGAGGGAATTGAACCCCCGACCCGCTGATTACAAATCAGCCGCTCTACCGCTGAGCTACGCCAGCGACAAACGCTGACTGTAACAAACGATAGCGCCGTTGGCAAGCAAGATGCCAACGGGCCGGGAGGTTAGCCCGGCTCCGGCCCCCTGCGGCGCCGCCGGAAGCGCCGCCGGCGGCCCCGGGGAGGCGCCCCGGCGCCGGGCGCGGACCCCGTAGCGGCCTCCGGGGGCCCGGTCGGAGGCCCGGGAGCCGGCCCCCCGGCGGGGGGACCGCCACGCCGGCGACGCCGGCGGCCGCGCTTTCCCCCGCCCTCGCCGGGCGGGGAGGGAGGCGCGGAGCCCGAGGCCGGCGGCCGGTCGCCGGCCGGCGGGGTCCCCGGCCCTTCGCGATCGTGCCGGCGCCGGCGCCGGCCCTTGTGGCGCTCGCGGCCGGGCGTGCTGAGCCGCGCGCGCGAGGGGATGACCTGCGGCGCGCCCGGCGTCCCCCACCACGCGCTGTCGTCGTCCTCGTGGAGGAGGACGTTGGGCCCCGGCTCTTCGGCGTGGTCCTCGGGACCGTCCGCACCGGACACGGCCCCCGCGTGCGCGGCCGGCTCGTAGCCGCTCACGTGGGGCCTGGCCGCGCCCGCCGGGATGGGCCGCACGTGGCTGGGCATGGCCCCCCGCTGGCGCACCGCCTCGTAGAGGGCGATGCCGGCGACCACCGACACGTTCAGCGATCCCACGTGGCCGAACAGCGGCAGCGCCACCACGTGGTCGCAGCGCTCGCGCACCAGCCGGCGCATGCCCCGGCCCTCGCCGCCCAGGACCAGGGCCACCGGCCGCTTCAGGTCCACCGCGTCCCAGCGCTCGGTGCCCGCCGCGTCGAGGCCCACGATCCACAGCCCGCGCTGCTTCAGGGTCTCCAGGGTCTGGGCCAGGTTGCCCACCCGAGCCACCCGCACGTGCTCGACGGCGCCGGCGGAGGCGCGCGCGACGGTCTCCGTGAGGCCCGCGCTGTGGCGCTCGGGGAGGAGCACGCCGTCCGCCCCCGCCGCCTCCGCCGTGCGCAGCACCGCGCCCAGGTTCCGCGGGTCCTCCACGCCGTCCAGCACCACGATCAGGGCGGGCTCGCGCGCCTGCTGGAGCACCGACTCCAGGCTCAGCAACGGCTTGCTGGAGACGACGGCCACCAGCCCCTGGTGCGGCGTGCCCCCCGACATGCGGTCGAGCGTCTCCCGCGCTTCGAAGCGGAGGGGGATGCCCATCTGGCTGGCGCGCGCGATGGCCTCGGACACGCGCCGGTTGCGCAGGCCCTTCACCACGAGCAGGCGGTCGAAGTGGCGCTCGCCCGAGGCCAGCGCCTCGAGCACGGGGTTGATGCCGCAGATGAGGTTCATCGGGTCTCCCGGCGCAGCAGCGCCGTGGCCTGGGCGGCGATGCCTTCGCCGCGGCCCACCGCGCCCAGCCCGTCCGTGCTCTTGACCTTCACACTGACCGCGTGGAGCGGCACGCCCAGGCTCCCGGCCAGGGCGGCGCGCATGGCCTCCACGTGTCCGCCCAGCCGCGGCTCCTGCGCGATCACGGTGGCGTCGACGTTCTGCACGGCCAGCCCCTCCGCGCGCAGCGCGCGCGCCACCTCCGCGCAGAAGACGGCGCCGGACGCGCCGCGCCAGCGCTCGTCCCCGCTGGGGAAGTGGCGGCCCATGTCCCCCAGGGCCGCCGCGCCGAGGAGGGCGTCGCAGACGGCGTGGGCCAGGCAGTCGCCGTCGGAGTGGCCCTCCAGCCCGCGCGCGTGGGGCACGGTGACGAGGCCGAGGACCAGGGGGCGGCCGGAGACCAGGCGGTGGGCGTCGAAGCCGGTGCCGACGCGCAGCCGCTCGGCGCCGCCGCCCGCCACGCCCTCCGCCCAGCGCAGGTCCTCCGGGTGCGTGAGCTTGCGGTTGCCCGCGGAGCCCTCCACCACGTGGACGGCGTGGCCGCTGCGCTCGACGGCCATGGCCTCGTCCGTGACCGTCACGCCGTCGCGGAAGGCCGCCTCGTAGGCCGCGCTCAGCACGGCGTGGCGGAAGCCCTGCGGCGTCTGCGCCGCCCAGAGCGCGTCCCGCGGCATGGTCTCCTGCACCGTGCCCCCGGACACGCGCTTGACGGTGTCGGTGACGGGCACCACGGGGAGGGCGGCGCCGTGCGCGCGCGCGGCCCGGGCCACGCGCTCGATGAGGTCCACGTCCGCGAAGGGACGCGCCGCGTCGTGCACGAGAACCACCCCGTCGAAGCCGGCGGGGGCGGCGGCCAGCCCCGCGCGCACGGAGTCCTGGCGCCGCGCGCCGCCGGGCACCACCGCGTGCAGCTTGGCGACGGGAGCGAGGAGAGCGCGCGCCTCGGAGGCCGCCTCCGCGGGCACCACCGCCACGATGGCGTCCACGGAGGGCGCGTCGGCGAAGGGCCGGGCGGCGCGCAGCAGCAGCGGCTCCCCGGCCAGCTCGAGAAAGGCCTTGGGGCGGCGTCCGCCCATGCGCTCGCCGCGGCCGGCCGCCACGAGGATGGCGAGGGTGTTCATCGGCGGCGGAAGAGCAGCCTACGCGCGGCGCCGCATGCCGTCAACGTCGAGGGGTCAGTCGTCGGCGCCGAACAGGACCGGCTCCAGGCGCGGGGCCCGCGCCACGCGCTCGACCGGCCGCAGCTCGGGCAGGGGCTCGGCGCAGGCCACCCCCAGGTCCTCGAAGCGCCGCGCCGCCACCAGCACCCGCTGCTCGAGCGAGCCCACCGCGTTGTTGTAGGCGCGCACGGCCTGGTTGAGTCCCTTCCCCATGCCCGCGAAGTGGACGCCGAGGGTGAGCAGCCGCTCGTGCAGGGCGCGGCCGAGATCGCTCACCAGGCGCGCGTTCTCGGCCAGGGTCTCCTGGCGCCAGCCCCAGGCCACCGCCTTGAGGAGGGCGATGAGCGTGGTCGGCGTGGCCATCATCACGCGCTGCTCGAGGGCCCACTCCACCAGGCCGGGATCGTGCTCCCAGGCCGCGCTGAGCAGGGGCTCGCCGGGCAGGAACATGACCACGAAGTCGGGCGTCCCCGGGAGCTGCTCCCAGTAGGCGCGCGCGCACAGCCGCGTGACGTGGTCGCGGACCTGGCGCGCGTGGTCGCGCAGCAGGAAGGAGCGCCGCGCCTCGTCCGGGGCCTCGCAGGCCTCCAGGTAGGCCTGGATGGGGGCCTTGGCGTCCACCACCACCATGCGCCCGCCCGGCATGCGCACCTGCACGTCGGGACGGAGGCGCCGCTCGTCTCCGTCGCTGGTGCGCTGCTCGTCGAAGTCGCAGTGCTCGAGCATCCCCGCCAGCTCGCAGACGCGCCGGAGCTGGATCTCGCCCCAGCGGCCGCGGGTGGTGGGCGAGCGCAGCGCCTTGACCAGGTTCGCCGTCTCCGCGCGCAGCTCGTGCTGGCCCGAGGCGAGGGCGGTGATCTGCGCGCGCAGCGCCGACTCGTCCCCCACGCGCAGCTTCTCCACCTCGCCGATGGCGGCGCGCAGGCGCTCGAAGGAGGTGTTGACGGGCTGGAGGAGGTCGGCGATGGCCGCCTGCCGCGTGTCGAGGTCGGTGCGCGCCGCCTGCTGGAACTGCCCCAGGGTGTTCGTGGCCAGGTCCAGGAAGGCCTGGTTGTTCTGGCGGAGGGCCTCCGCGGACAGGCCGTGGAACGTCTCCTTGAGCCGGGCCTCCGTCTGCTGGAGCAGGGCCACCGACTTGCGCTCGTGCTCGAGCTCGGCGCGCAGCCGCGCCGCGTCGGCCCCCGCCCGGGCCAGGGCGCCCCGCGCGGCGTCCAGCGCGGCGCCCCGGCGCCAGAGGACGAGGCCGGCGCCCAGCGCGCCGCCGGCTACGAAGGCGAGGACCAGGGTCTCCATCGCTGGAGGCTCGCATGCCCCCCCGTCACGGGGGGTCCGGCGGCGGCCTCAGGCGCCGAGGTCCAGTCCCGCCGCCCGCTCCAGCACCTTGGCCACGGCCGCGATGTCCTCCTGGCCGAAGCCCTGCGCGCGCGCGGACTGGAAGACCTCGCGGATGGCGGCCAGGACGGGCATGGGCGTGCGCTGGCGGGCGGCCTCTTCCAGCATCAGGCCCTGGTCCTTGACCAGCAGGTCGATGGAGAAGTGCGTGTCCCAGTCGCGCCGGCCGATGGCCTGGCCCTTGAACGTGAAGTAGGGCGAGGCGAACCCGGAGGCCATGATCACCTCGAGCATCGTCTCCAGCGGGAGGCCCGCCTTGCGGCCGGCCACCAGGCCCTCGCA
>DATBIO010000097.1:0-16416 GCA_036556965.1 Vicinamibacteria bacterium | reverse complement strand
CGACACCTTCGCCGCCGTCTCGCGGAAGTTCGGCAACAGGACGGCGTCGGCGCCCAGGGCCATCTCCCGCCGCGTGCCCCCCATGACGACGGCCAGCTTCGACCCTCCCTCGTCGAGGACGGCGCGGCGCAGGGGCACGGGCAGCAGGTAGCCGCCGTCCTCGCCCAGGGGCTCGAGCCCCAGCGCCTCGAGCTGGGCCGCCACGTAGCGGGCGGCCAGGTCGTAGCCGCGCGTCCCCGCGCTCCGTCCCTCGAGGGCGTCGTCGGCGAGGAAGAGGACGTGCGCCCGGATGGCCCCCGCCGCCACGTCGGGCGGGCGGGCGGAGAGGGGAGCCACGAGGAGGACGGCGCCCACCACGGCCGCGAGCCTCGTCATCGCCGCAGCCTACAACGTTTGCCGCGCGCGTTTCAGCGCGGGCGGCGCAGCGCGGCCCATACCCGCTCGGGGGTGGCGGGGATCTCGCGCAGCCGCACGCCGGCCGCGTGGCGGATGGCGTTGGTCACGGCGGGGGCCACGCCGATGATGGGCGTCTCCCCCAGGCCCTTGGCCCCGTAGGGCCCCCAGGGGAACGGGTCCTCGACCAGGATGGTCCGGATCTCCGGCGTGTCCATGGGCGTGGGGATGATGTAGGTCGAGAACTGGTCGTTGAGGATCCTGCCGTCCCGGAGGACGTGCTCCTCGCACAGCGCGTAGCCCAGGCCCTGCAGCACCCCGCCCTCCACCTGGCCCTCGCCCGTGGTGGGGTTGATCACGGTGCCCACGTCGTGGCCCGAGTGCACGGCCAGCACGCGGCTCTCTCCCGTCTCCGTGTCCACCTCGAGCTCCACCACGTTGGCGGAGAACGTGTAGCAGATGTATGCCTCGCCCTGCCCCGTCTGCAGGTCGAAGGTGGTGGCGGGGGGCACCGCCCAGCCGTGGGCGGCCAGGCCGACCTGTTTCTGCACGCAGCGCGCGACCGCCTCCCGCCAGGGCAGGCCGCTGTCCGCGATGACGGGCTCCATGGCCGCGCGGATCCTGGCCGCCGCGTCGCGGATGGCGTTCCCGCTCATCACGGTGGTGCGGCTGGCCACGGTGGGGCCGCTGTCGGGCACGCGCGAGGTGTCCGCCTCCAGGACCCGCACCAGCTCCACGGGGCAGCCCAGGCTGTCCGCCGCGATCTGGGAGAGCACGGCGATCATGCCCTGCCCGATCTCCGTGGTGCCCACGGCCACGCTCACGCTGCCGTCCCCCGCCACCACCACGCTCGCCCCCGCGGGGTTCAGGTGCTTGCCCATTGCCCCCAGGCCCACCCCGTAGTAGCAGGCGGCGAGGCCGATGCCGCGGCGCACGGTGCCGCCGTCGCGGCCGTACTCCATCCTCTTCCGCGTCCAGTCCGCGGAGGCGGCCACGCGGTCGAGGACCTGGGCGAAGCCGACGCTGGCGGACAGGCGGTGGCCGGTGATGGTGGCGTCCCCCTCGCGCAGGGCATTGCGCCGGCGCAGCTCGAGGGGGTCGGCGCCGAGGGCCTCGCACAGCTCGTCGAGCGCGCTCTCGAGGGCGAAGACGGCCTGGGGCTCCCCGAATCCGCGGAAGGCGCCGCAGGGGATCTTGTGCGTGCGCACCACGCGGGCCTCCACGCTGGCGTGCTCCCAGCGGTAGGGGCCGCAGGCGTGCACGGCGCCCCGGAAGAGCACCACCGGGGAGAGGGTGGCGTAGGCGCCGCCGTCGAGGAGGTAGTCCACCTCCGCCGCCGCCAGGGTGCCGTCCGGGCGCGCCCCCAGCCGCACGCGCACGCGGCCGGGATGGCGCTTGGACATGACGGCCATGTCCTCCTCGCGCGTGAAGATCAGGCGCACGGGGCGTCCCGTGGCCCGTGCCAGCAGCGCCACCTGCGCCCCGGGCGCGGAGGGGGCGTCCTCCTTGCCCCCGAAGCCGCCGCCGGTAACGGTCTGCACGATGCGCACCCGGCTGAGGTCGCAGCCCAGCGCGGCGGCCACCGCCTTCTGCACGTAGAACGGGCACTGGAGCGAGCCGTACACCACCACCCCGCCCATGCCGTCCGGGGCGGCCACCATGCCGTTGGGCTCGATGTAGGCGTGCTCCTGGTACGGGGTGTGGTAGGTCGCCTCCACCGTCACCAGGCCCCCCGCGCGCAGGGCGGCGGCGGCGTCCCCGCGGCGGACCTTCCAGTGCGCCATGACCTCGCCGCGCCCCAGCGACTCCTCCATGTCCAGGAGGGGCAGGCGCGGCTCGTAGTCCACGGAGATGGCGGCCAGGCCCGCGGCCAGCGCCTCCTTCGTCTCCGCCGCCACCAGGGCCACGCCCTCCCCCACGTGGCGCACGAACTCCTGGGCCAGCACCGGCCAGTCCGACTGGATGAGGGGGATCAGGTTCTGGCCGGGGATGTCCCGGGCGGTGAGCACCGCGTGCACGCCGGGGACGGCGCGCGCGAGGTTGACGTCCAGGCGCGCGATGCGCGCGTGGGCGTGCGGCGAGCGCAGGACTCCCCCGTAGAGGCTGCCCGCCGCGGGCAGGTCGTCCACGTAGACGGCGCTGCCCTTGACCTTGTCCGGCGCGTCCGGCCGCCGCACCCGCTGGCCGACGGAGACGCCCGCTCCCGCGCCCATGCGCGGACAGCATGTACGACGGCCGCCGGCCTTTCAAGGCGCGGCGGCGCGGCGCCGGCCGCTCAGCGCGGATCGAGGATCCGCATGTACTCCACCCAGGGCCCGACGTCGGCCCGGTGGTGCTTGGCCAGGACACGGGCGGCCTGGGCCAGGTGGCCCAGGTCGTGGACGACCCAGGAGGCCAGGAGCTCGCCCAGGGTGACGCGCCCCAGGCCGGGGTGCGTGCCCGTGAGGGCGAGGCGGTCGGCCAGCCCCAGGCCCCGCACCTCGGTGAGGTTGGCGTCGCGCCGCCGCGCGAAGCGGTCCAGCAGCGCGCGCAGGGGCACGCCCCGGTTCCGCTCGCGGAAGGCGAACCGGTCGAACGGGTCGAAGGGACGGCTCTCGCCGTGCTCCAGGACGATGCGGATGCGCGGCAGCCAGTCCGTCTCCTCGCCGTGGATCAGGTGCCCCACCACGTCGTGGGCGCTGAACGTCTCCGGCCCCTCGTCCGCGTGGACCCAGTCGTCGGGCAGGCCGTCCAGGAGGGTGCTGAGCACGGCGGGCGTGCGCTGGAGGAGGAGCAGGCACTCGGAGAGCTGCATGTCGATCAGTACGGAGCGGGCGGCGCCGGCGTTCAGCCCCCGAAGGGCAGCACGCTCTGTCCGGCCAGGCGGTGGGCGGGGCAGAGGGCGGCCAGGAAGTCCTGGTAGCTCATGACGTCGAGGTGGCGGGCCTTCCAGTGGGCATCCAGCTTGCGCGCGCCGCCGCGGAAGACCTGGGCGCACTCCGGACACTGCGCGGGCCCCGAGGCCGGGATGTCCTTGCGGCACGAAGGGCAGGTGAGCGCGCCCCGCGCGCGGTGCGCCTCGCAGAGCCCGTCCCAGAACTCGAGGTAGGCCGTGACGTCCGCGTGACGGGCGCTCCAATGGGCCTCGACCCCGTCCCAGCCCGCGCCCCGGAAGACGTGGCCGCAGGCCGGGCAGCGCCGGCGTCCCTGCGTGGGCAGCCCGCGCTCACAGGCCAGGCAGGCCATGCTCACCCGCCGCCGTGCGGCCCCTGGCCGGCGTCATCGCGACTTCATCTTATTAGGGATTGGGCGCCCCGCACGGGTACCGAACTTGCAACAGGCGGGCCTGGATGCGTGCGCTCCGAACCTTCACCCTCGGCTTCGCCACGGGAGTCGCCGTCCTCTACGTCTTGCTGTGGTGGGGCGGCGCCCTCCGCCCCGCGGAGGCGGGGCGGCCCCTGCGCCTGGCGGGACCGCCCGTCCCGCGAGGGCCCGGGACCTCTCTCCCCCCTGGCGCCACGGAGGGCGCCCCCCCGGGTCCGACCGCCTCGCCCCTCGCCCTGCCCCCCGCTTCCCCGCGCATCCTGGGGGACAGCACGGACAACGTGCCCGCCGAGAACCCGTTCGAGGAGCCGCCGTCCCTCTTCACGCGGCACGCCCCCGACCTGGGCGATTTCGACCACCTGCGCGCGCGCGCCCTGCTCTTCCCGCTGGAGGGCTTCGACCTGCGCCAGCTCCGGGACAACTTCGCGGAGGCGCGGGGCTCCCGCGTGCACGAGGCCATCGACGTCGCGGCCCCGCGGGGCACGCCCGTGCGCGCGGTGGACGACGGCACGGTGAAGAAGCTCTTCAACAGCGTGCACGGCGGGCTGACCGTCTACCAGTTCGACCCCGCGCAGCGCTACTGCTACTACTACGCGCACCTCGACGGCTACGCCCCGGGCCTGGCCGAGGGGCAGACCGTGCGCAAGGGCCAGGTGGTGGGCTTCGTGGGCACCACCGGCAACGCGCCCAAGGACACGCCGCACCTGCACTTCACGATCTTCAAGCTGGGGCCCGACAAGAACTGGTGGCAGGGCGTGGCGGTGAACCCCTACCCGCTGTGGGCCCTGGCCCGGTGAGCAGGCCTGCGCACGGGGGGCTCAAGAAAAATGCGCCCGGCCCCCGCGCCACGGGGCGCGAGGTCTACAGTGAAGTCAGGAGAGCGTCCGCCCCGCCGCCGGGTGGAGTGCTGGTCGTGAGCCGAATCGGAACAGGCCCACCCACGACATGGCTCGATCGCTCGCTCCGCGACCCCACGCGCGCCCGCGCCCGGCCCGTCCGGTGCCCGGCGCGCGGCGCATCCTCGTGGTGGACGACCTCGCGGACCAGCGCCGGATGTACGGCGCCTACCTCGAGCACGAGGGCTACGAGGTGCGGACGGCGGCCAACGGGACGGAGGCCATCGCCCTGGCCGTCGAATTCCGGCCCGACCTCATCGTGATGGACCTCTCCATGCCGGGGCTGGACGGCTTCGAGGCCACGCGCGTCCTGAAGCAGATGGAGCGGACCAGGGACATCCCCGTGCTCGCCCTGACCGCCTACGGCGAGCACTTGCCCGAGGAGTGGGCGCGCGAGGTCGGCTGCGCCGCCTACCTGCGCAAGCCGTTGCTCCCGGGGGAGCTGGCCGAGCACTGCGCCCGCTGGCTCCCCCTCCCCTGACGCCGGCCGCTCAGGCCCAGCGCACCCGGTAGCGGCACACCGCGCCGCCGCGCGCCCGGCACTCCTCCTCCACCACCTCGACCCCGCCCACGCCGCACATCTCCAGCGCGCGCCGGTGCCAGCCCACCACGGTGAGGCAGTCGGCCTCGGAGAACGTCTCCGCGTCGTGGGTGACGAGGACCGCCTCGTGCTCTCCCACCGGCTCGTAGGTCCGGCGCCCCTGGTCGTAGTAGAAGGAGTAGATCTCCGGAGTCTGGGCCAGGAAGCCGTGGGCGTCGCCCGGACGGAGGAACGCGCGGTGGACGCCGCCCAGGTTCTTGTCGGCGGAGGCCGCGCCCAGGCGCAGGAAGAAGTCGGGCCGGCCGCCGCCCAGCTCGGCGAAGATCGCCGCGTCCAGCCGCTGCCCGACCACGAAGGGGTACCAGGCGCTGGGGAGCAGCCCCGCCAGCACGGCGCGGTCGCCCGGGGTGAGCCGGGCCAGGACGCGCTCGAGGCCCGCCTTGCCGCCGTGCTTCTCCAAGAAGGACAGGCGGGACTGGAGCACGCCGCCCTTGACCTTGACCTTGGCCGCCATTCAGGCGGCCCGCAGCGCGCGCGGGGGGGCGCGCAGCGCCTCCACGATCAGGACGACGGCGAGAGCGAGGAGGACGACGCTGACCATCCCGTTCACCGCCTGCGTGTCGAGCCGCGCGCCGGTGGCGGCGAGCGCGCGCCCGGCCGCCGCCACCTGGGCCAGCAGCGACCAGAGGGTCATGGTCATGACGAAGAGCATGGGAACCACGGTGAAGAGAGCCATCCTGCCGCGCGCGCGGCGCAGCCATACGGTGATGCCCAGCAGGGAGAGCGCGGCCAGCAGCTGGTTCGAGGTGCCGAACAGCACCCAGAAGGAGCGGTACGCGCCCGCGCCCGCGAGGACGAGGAAGACCAGGGGCACGCCCGCGGTGAGCAGGGTGCCGGCCAGGGCGCCCGGGCGCCCCGTCCAGCCCGTCAGCTCCTGGACGACGTAGCGCCCCAGGCGGGTGGAGACGTCGAGGGTGTCGAAGACGAAGGTCGAGAAGGCCATGGCCCCGAAGGTGGTGGCGAAGAGAAGGTGCTCCTGGCCGATGACGGCGGCCAGGTACCGGCCCAGCCCGCTGCCGTAGACCGTGCCCGGCGCCTTGCCGCCCAGCTCGGGGCCCGTGGCGATCATGACCGTGGAGAGGGCGATGAGGGCCACGAAGGCCTCCAGCAGCATGCCGCCGTAGCCGATGGGGCGGCAGTGGCTCTCGCGGGCGACCTGCTTGGAGGTGGTGCCGGAGCAGACGAGCCCGTGGAAGCCGGAGCAGGCTCCGCAGGCGATGGTCACGAACAGGAAGGGGAAGAGGGCGCCCGCGGGCCCCGGCGCGTGCCAGGTCTTGAAGGCGGGCTGCTCCACCGTGAAGCCGCCCGCGAAGATGCCGACCACGCCCACGGCCAGGGCCATGTAGAGGACGAAGCCGCCCAGGTACCCGCGCGGCTGCAGCAGGGCCCACACCGGCACCATCGAGGCCACCACGCAGTAGGCGAGGATGAGGGCGCCCCAGGTGAGCCCGTCCGCCACCAGCAGCGTCGAGTGGCGCGTGCCCAGCCAGACCACGGCCAGGGTGGCGGGCACGAAGACGGCGGTGGTGAGCCAGAGCGGCGGCCGCAGGTAGCGCTCGACCAGCCCCATCACCACCGAGAGGAGGAGGTAGAGGGAGGAGGCCAGGGCCACGGCCCCTCCCAGGTTGAAGGAGACGCTGAGGCCGGCCAGCTCCTCCGTGCGCCCCACGAAGGTGGAGGCGGTGATGTCGGCGAAGGCCAGGATCACGTACACGAGGGCGAGCCAGATGAAGGCCATCATGGCGAGCCAGGCCTTGGGACCGAGGTGCAGGCGGATGATCTCGGCCACGGAGCGGCCCTGGTGGCGCACGGAGGCCATGAGGGTCGAGTAGTCGTGCACGGCGCCGATGAAGACCACTCCCAGCGCGATCCACAGCACGCAGGGGAGCCAGCCGAACTGCTGCGCGGCCAGGATCGGGCCGGCGATCGGCCCCGCGGCCGCGATGGCGCTGAAGTGCTGCCCCAGCAGGTAGAAGCGCGGGGTGGGCACGAAGTCCACGCCGTCGTTCCGCGCCACCGCGGGCGTGGCCGCCGCGTCGTCGGGCGCGTACTGCGCGGCCACGTACCGCCCGTAGAAGCGGTACCCCAGCCACAGCGTCGCCATCACGGCAAACGCGAGCGCGGGCAGGGTCACGCGGGGACGTTAACCCACGGCACCGTAAGCGACAAACCGGACAGGTGACCGAGTTGAAAAAACACTTAAAGGATCGTCAACGAAGTGAACCCTCCGGGGGGTGGCGCCGTCTTACCAGGCAAGTACACCCAAGGGGGGCCCGACGGGCGTCGTCCAGGATCCTGAACGCCGGGATGGCGCCGAGAACCACAGGGGGAGTCCAGCGATGCACGACACGATCCGGAGCAACGAGTCGAACCTGAAGGCGCTGATGGAGGCCTACGAGAGGCAGCTGATCGAGCAGGCCCTGAGCGCCACCGCGGGCAACCAGCGGCGCGCCGCGGCCGCCCTCGGGGTCCTCCCGACCACGTTGCACGAGAAGATGAAGCGGCTGGGGCTGATCCGCCGCGCCGCCGCGCAGGAACCGCAGGTCGTCTCGGCCTAGGGCTGCGAGCGCCGGCTCTCGTCGAGCCGGCGCGATCCTTCGAGCAGGAGCTGCTCGAAGGTGCCGCCGCCGATCGGAGCCTGCCCCGCGGGCTCGCCCGGCGTGAAGCGAAAGCCTCCGCGCTCCCAGGCCAGGAGCGCCCACACCGCCTCCACCCCCGCGCGGTCCGCGCAGCGGGCGTTCACGATCTCCCCCGTGCGGAACCCCACCTCGGCCGTATCGCTCCCCTTCTCCACGCTCAGCGTCCCCGTGAGGCGCGAGAGGTGGCAGACCTGCAGCAGGCTGGGGGCGCCGATCAGCTCCATCTGGCCGTGCATGGCCGCCCCCGGCGCCGGACCGGGCTGGAGGTACCGCTGCATGAGGAGGCGGACGCGCGAGAGGAGCTCGCGCACGCTCGTCTCCTTGGAGAGGAAGTCGTCCGCCCCCGCCTCCAGCCCCGCGCGCCGGGCGAGGTAGTCGTCCCAGCCGGAGAGGAAGAGCACGGGCGTGTGCGCGGTCAGGGTGTGCGCGCGCAGGCGACGGCACAGCTCGAAGCCGTCCATGCCCGGCATGCGCGCGTCCACCAGGACCACCCCCGGCCGGTGCATGAGGGCCAGGCGCAGGGCCTCCTCCCCGTCCGCCGCCTCCACCACCACGAACCCGCGGGCCCCCAGCACCTCGTTGAGGAAGCGCCTGAAGACCGGGTTGTCGTCGGCCACCAGGGCCACCCGCAGCGGCTCCGGGATCTCGTCGAAGGCGGGCAGGGGCAGCCGCGACTCCGGAAGCCCCACGGGCTCGCTCGCCGCCACGTCCTCGTAGCGCGGGTCGATCTCCTCGAAACGGGCGCTGGCCCGCGGGCTGCGCGAGAGGCGCGCGGCGTCCCCCCCCACCACCTCTCCCGCGCGCACCACCATCTCCACCTCTCCGTGCTCGCCGGTGGCGGTGAGGACCCCGCTGCGCGCCTCGCGCTGCAGCTCCTCCAGGAAGGTCGAGGTGCCCCCGGTGGTCTCCACGCGCCCGGGCCGGGCGGCCAGGCCCTCCAGCACGCGCTCGATCTTGCGCAGGAGCACGTCGCGCGAGAACGGCTTGGTGAGGTAGTCGACCACCCCGAAGCGGAAGGCGCGCACGCGCTCCCCGAAGTCCTGGTTGCCGGTCAGGAACATGACGGGATAGCCCGCGGTCTCGGGGTCGGACTGGAGGGCGCGCAGGACGCCGTAGCCGTCCAGCTCCGGCATGGCGATGTCGCTGAGCACGAGGTCCGGCCTCTCGGAGCGCACGCGCTCCGCCGCCTCCAGGGGGTCCCCCACGCAGACCACGCGGTAGCCGGCCGGCTTCAGGAAGAGCTCGACCACGCGGAGGATCTGGGGGTCGTCCTCGACGACCATGATGGTGCGCTGGTTGTCCGCCATGCCCTCCGGGCCTCCAGGGGGCCTCAGCCCTCGCCGCGGGCCTTTCTCAGGATCTCCGGCGCCGCCTCGCCGAAGTACTTCACCACCAGCCGGCTCCAGGTGGGGCTCCGGCGCAGGTTGCCGATGAACTCGTTGAGCGCGCCCAGCAGGGCCGCGTCGCCCTTGCGCACGCCGTAGGCCAGGCTGCCCGGCTCGCCCACGAACACGCCGAGCTGGAGGGCGGGGTCCTCCCGCTGCGAGGCGATGGCGCTCTCCACTCCCCACACCGCGGCGGTGACGCGGCCCGCCTTCAGGGCCTCCACGTAGCCGCCCGTGGGGATGGTCTCGTCGCGGCTGGCCGCGGGCACGCCCAGCTTCTCCAGCACCTCGTTCATGACCGAGCCCTTCGAGGTGCCGATCTTTTCCTCGCGCAGCTCCTCCAGCGTGCCCACCACGCGGTGGGGCTTGCGGGTGAGGACGACCAGGCGGTAGGGAAAGACCTCGGAGGTGAAGTCGATCGCCTTGCGCCGCGCCTCGGTGTCGGTGAAGCGGCCGGCGATGAGGTCGCCCCGGCCGGCCTGCAGGGCGGGGATGAGGGCGTCCCAGCCCTTCACGGGCACGACCTCCAGCTTCAGCCGGTGGAGCTGGACGAAGGCCTGCAGGACCTCGTGGTCGAAGCCCGGCGGCCCGCCCGCCTTGAGGGAGAAGAACTCCGGCCGCCGCGTGTCCAGGTTCACGAGCACGCGCAGCACGCCCCGCGCCTGGACCTCGGCCAGGTCGGCCGCCAGCGGCGAGGCGGCCAGCGCGAGGCCGGCAGCGAGAGGGACGAACAGGCGGCCCATACGCACCTCCGACCGGCCTGATTATGGTCCGCGGGCGTGGGCGGCCCCAAATGCGCGGTGCTAAGCTGCGCCCCCGGCCGGCCGGCACGGACGGCCGACACACGGAGCGCGCCCCTGAAGGTCACGGACAGCCACATCCACGTGCAGCCGTGGTGGGAGCTCAGGCCGGAGGTGCTCGAGGTCATGGTCCGCGGCCGCGACGACGTGGACGAGCTGCAGCGGATCATGAAGTCGCCCGCCCACCTGCTGCGCCGCCTCGACGCCGACGGCATCGACCGCGCGGTCCTCGTCAACTACCCCAGCCCCGACCTCATGGGCTTCAGTCACCGCGTCAACGACTACGTGGCCGAGTACTGCGCCGCCGCGCCCGATCGCCTGGTGCCCATGGGCGGCGTGCACCCCCGCTTCGCCGAGGACGCGGCGGCCGAGGTGCGGCGCGCGGCGGAGCTGGGGGTGCGGGCCCTGAAGGTGCACCCGCCCCACATGGCCGTCGAGCCGAACGCCTACCTGCACGGGCTGGACGCGCTGCGCGCGCTCTACGAGGAGGCGCAGCGGCTCTCCCTGCCCGTGATGATCCACACCGGCACCTCCATCTTCCCCGGCGCGCGCAGCCGGGCCGGGGAGCCCATGGCGGTGGACGACGTGGCCGTGGACTTCCCGCGGCTCACCATCGTCATCGCCCACGGCGGGCGGCCGCTCTGGATGGAGCAGGCCTTCTTCCTGGTGCGCCGCTTCCCGCAGGTGTACATGGACGTGTCCTCCATCCCGCCCAAGGCCCTCCTCCGCTACTTCCCGCGGCTGGCCGAGATCGCGGACAAGGTCCTCTACGGCAGCGACTGGCCCGCCCCCGGCGTGCGGAGCATGGCGGACAACCTGCGCGACTTCCGCGCGCTGGGCCTGCCCGCGGAGGCCGAGCGCAAGATGCTCGCGGAGAACGCGGCCCGGGTCTTCGGACTGGCCTGACGGGTCCGGGGGGACGAAAAGCCGGGGTCGTGTCCGGGCCCCGCAGTCCCTCCGGCACTCTGCGGCCCCCGTCACGGGGCGGCCGGCGTGCGATCGACGTCGCGGCCCGACCGGCCGCCGCCTAGACGCCTCAGGTCCCGCCGAAGCCGACGGTGACCCGGCCCTCTTCCACGATCACGGGGACCGCGCGCCGCCCCTCGCTGTGGCGCAGCATCTCCTCGAGGTCGGCCGCCGACTTCTTGACGTTGCGGTAGTCCACGGCGTAGCCGCGGGCGGCGAAGTCCTCCCGCGCCCCGCTCGTGTACGGACAGCCCTCCTTGCCGAAGATCGTCACCTGGCGTTGCATGGCCTATCTTGCCGCGTCCCGGCTCGGCGGCGGAAGGCCCCAAGTGCCGACAAGCCGCGGCGTGACGTGCGATCCATCCCTCCCACGGGCGCGCGGCCGGCCCGGCCTCCGCCGGTCTGGCAAGTCTTGCCAGGAAGGAGCCGCCCTCGGAGCGTTGGGGAGGCCCGGCGAGGATTCGCGTGCGGGAGCCTCCCCCGGAGGTGCCGCGCTGGTAGGCTGTCCGTGTCGAGAACAACGGCGAGCGCCGGCCCGGTCCGGAGCGCCGGGTTCTGCCCGGGGCGTTCACGCCGACCAAGCCTGTGTGCGCGGGCCATGAGGCGGCATGACGGTCTACGCGTGCGCGTGAGCCTTTCCGTCCGCGACGAGCGGGGCGCAGCCGACCGGGGCGGCGTCCACCCGGGCACGTTCGAGCCGTGATGGGGCGTCGCGCGCCCCGGGGGCGCCGCCGGCTCCGGCGCGTCCGCGTCCTCCTGGTGGAGGACGACGCCGATACCGTGGAGGCCCTCCGCCTGCTCCTGGAGTTCGAGGGATTCGAGATCACGCACGCGGGCACGGCGCGGGAGGCGCGCGCGGCCCTGGCCGCGCCGGCGGTGGAGTTCGGCGCCGTGCTGCTCGACCTCTCCCTGCCCGACAAGAGCGGCCTGGAACTGGTGGAGGAGATCGAGGCCCTGGGCCTGCGGCCGCGCGCCGTGGTGGTGATGTCGGCCGCGCCCGAGTCGTTGCTTCAGGCGGCGGCGCGGCGGCTGAACGCCGTCGGGTACGTGCGCAAGCCGTTCGAGACCGGCGTGCTGCTCGGCATGCTGCACCGGGCGTCCGCGGGCGCCCGCTGAGGGCTGGCTAGCGGGACGAGCGCTTGCCCGCGCCCCCCCGCGCGCGGGACCCGCCCCGCGGCCGACCCGGTCGTCCGGGGAGCCGGGGCGTGGCGTCGGTGGGGAGGGTCAGGGAGAAGGTCGACCCCGTGCCCCGTCCGGTCCTCACCTCCACCCGGCCGCCGTGCTGCTCGACGATCTGGCGGCAGATGAACAGCCCCAGGCCGAGGCCGCGGCGCGACGGCCGTTCCCGGGCCGTGCCCTGCACGAAGGGGTCGAACAGCACCCGCCGCACCGCGTCGGGCACGCCGGGCCCGTAGTCCTGCACCTCGATCCTCACCTGGGGCGCGCCGCCGTCGCCCGTCACCGCCGAGAGCCGCACGTCGACCCGCGGCGTGCCCGCCGCGTGGCGGACGGCGTTGGAGAGGAGGTTCCCCAGCGCCTGCACCAGGCGCTGCTCGTCGCCGAAGACGACCAGCGGCTTCCCGCCGTCGGCGGCCACCTCGATGGGGGGCGCGTCCGGCAGCGCCGTGGCCTGTTCGCGCGCCTGCTTCACTACCCGGCGCAGGTCCACCCGGGCGCGCTCCAGCGTGAACTTCCCGCTGCGCAGGCGTGCGACGTCGAGCAGGTCGTCCACCAGGCGAGAGAGCTGGACCACCTGTCCACGGGACTTGCCCACCACCTCCTGCACGCGCCGACTCCAGTGCGGACCCGGACGCTGGGCCTCCGAGGCCAGGCGCTCCAGGGCGTCCGCGTAGGCGGCCAGCGGCACCAGGGGCGTGCGGAGCTCGTGGCTGGCCAGGGACAGGAACTCGTCCTTGAGGTGGTCCACCTTCCGGAGCTCGTCGCGCAGCCGCACCTGGTCGGTGACGTCGAAGGCGCACACCAGGAGGTAGTGCACGCTGTCCCGCGGGGGCCCCCCGCCGAAGGCCACCGGTATGAGCGTCCAGTCCCAGACCACCTCGGTGCCGTCGGCCAGGACGCGGCGCACCTCCGGGTAGCGCGCGGGCCGGCCGCTGCTCCGCGCCGCCTGGAAGACGCGGCCGGCCTCCGCGCGGTCGTCGGTGAGCACAGTGATGTCGCGGAAGCGGGCGCCGATCGCGCCGTCCACGGCCACCCCGCGGGCTCTCTCCAGGAAGGAGAGGTAGGGCGGGCTGGCCTGCACCAGGGTCTCGCTGTCGGCCTCGTAGAGGGCGAGGGCCACCGGGTGCGCGTGCTCGACCATGAGCCTGAGGGCCTGGCTGCGCTCCTTCTCCTCGACGAGCCGCTTCTCGGTGACGTCCTCGCCGTAGATGACCACGCCGACCACCCTGCCGTCCGCGTCGTGGGAGGGGGCCACGCTGTAGACGAGCTCGCGCGGGCCCCTGTCGTCGCTGCCCGGCAGCGCGGTCAACAGGCGGCCGCTGGCCCAGCGCCGGTCGCGCCTGAAGGCCTCGCGCACGCCGGCCAGGAGCGGCTCGAGCGCGGGGCCGAGGCAGACGTCCTCGAAGGGCAGGCCCAGCGCCTCCCGGCCTCCGAACAGACCGCTGGACGGGGGGGTCATGGCGTCCACCAGCAGCGACGGGCCCCGCAGGACGACGATGTAGAAGGGGGCGAGCTCCACCATCTCCGACAGCCGTACCCGCTCCCCGGTGAGCACGCGGTTCAGCTCCTGCAGCTCCGCGGTGCGCGCCTGGAGCTCCTCGTTGGTTGTCTCCAGCTCCTCGTTGGTGGCCTGCATCTCCTCGTTGTTGGTCTCCAGCTCTTCGTTGGTGGCCTGCAGCTCCTCGTTGGTGGCCTCGAACTCCTCGTTGGTCGCCTGCAGCTCCTCCTGCGCCAGCATCAGCTCCTCGTTCGCGGCCTGCAGCTCCTCGTTGGCGTCCTGCAGCTCCTTGTTGGTGTCGGTCAGCCGGCGGTTGCTGGCACCCAGCTCCTCCATCAGCTGTTTGTGCTCGGTCTGCAGGGCTTCGAGCCGCCGGTGGGCCTGGGAGAGATCGGTCACGTCCAGGACGCTCACGAGCACGCCCTCCACCGACCCCTCCAGGGCCACCGGGGCCAGGGTCAGGGTCAGGTAGCGCGGCTCCTCCGCCGCCGACGCCGCCACGCCGAAGTCGGCGAGGGTGACCGGCACGCGCTCGCGGAACACGGCGTCGATGGCCCCCCGCACCCGCTCGTAGGGCAGGCCGCGGGCGGCGTGCAGGAAGTCCATCTCCGCCGCGGACGCGCGGATGCCGAGCGTGCGCCGGGCGGCGGGGTTGATGGTGAGGATGCGGTAGCCGCGGTCGAGGATGACGAGCCCGATCCCCAGGTGGCGCAGCGCCACCTCGTTGAGGCGCCGGAGGTGTGCCACGTCCAGCTCGGGTCCATCCCCGGACGGGGCCGGGGTGGCCGCCTCCCGCCTCCCCGTGCTGGCGAGGACGTCCGCCGGATGCGCCCGCGGCGCCGCCGGCAGCGGCCCCTTCAGGCACCGGTAGACCTTCCACTTCTTGTTGGCCAACTCGTAGCTGGCGCGGGAGGGCCGTGCCGTCTCCGCCTTGCCCAGGAAGAGATAGCCGTTCGTCTGGTGCAGCGAGTACGCGAAGACGTCGAGGACGTCCTGCTGCAGCTGGGGCCTGAAGTAGATGAGCAGGTTGCGGCAGATCACCAGGTCGATGCGCGGGAAGGGAGCCCCGCGCGAGAGGTCCTGCTGGCCGAAGATGACCATCTGGCGCAGCAGCTTCGAGACACGGTACCCCTGGTCGGCGGGCTCGAAGAAGCGCCCCAGGTCGCCGCGCGGCACGTTGCGGAGGACGTTGGCCGGATACACGCCGCGCCGCGCGAAGGCGATGGCCGGCTCGTCCAGGTCGGTGGCGAAGATGCGCACGCTCCACTCCGGCAGCTCACCGCCCAGGGCGTCGGCCAGGAGGATGGCCACGGAGTAGGCCTCCTCGCCGGTGGCACAGCCCGCGGACCAGACGCGGACCGCGCGCCCGCGCTGGCGACCGCGCGCGATCAGCTCGGGGACGATCTCGCGGCGGAGGTAGGAGAAGGCCTCCTGGTCGCGGAAGAACTCGGTGACCTTGACCAGGAGGGTCATGACCAGCTCCCCCACCTCCTCCGGGTGCGCCTGCAGGAACTGGTGGTAGTCGGCGAGGGAGCGGTTGTGCGTGACGGCCATGCGGCGGGCGAGGCGGCGCAAGATGGTGGTCGCCTTGTAGGAGGTGAAGTCGATGCCGGCCCGCTTGGTGACGCCGGCGAGCAGCTCGCCGAGCACGCTCTTCTCGCCCTCGGCATGCGCCTCGGGCAGCGCGGCCTGGCTCACGAGGTCGTGCAGGAGCGGCCCGATCTCGTGCAGGTCCGCCACGTGGTCGACCACCGTCGGGGGCAGGGACAGCGGCATGGAGGGATAGGCGGCCGTCCCGGGATTCTGGATGACGACCACGCCGCCCCGGTCCTTGACGTCCACCGCGCCCGCCGCCCCGTCGCTGCCCGACCCGGTCAGGATCACGGCCACCAGCCGGTCGCCGTAGGACCGGGCGGCGGTGGAGAGGAGGAGGTCCACGGACGGGCGCGGGCGCTCGCCGCGGTCGGCCTCGAGCCTCAGGTGGCCGTCCTCGATCATCACGTGGCGGTTCGAGGGCACGACGTAGACCTGGCCCGGCTGGAGGTGGCCGGCGTCCGTCACGATGGCCACCGGCAGCACGCTCTTGCGCTCGAGGATGCTGTGCAGGTGGCTGGCCCGCGTGGGGTCCAGGTGCTGGGCCAGCACCACCGGCGCGGGGAAGTCCCTGCGCAGCGTGGAGACGAGTACGGACAGGGCCTCGATGCCGCCGGCGGAGGACCCGACGACGACCAGGTAGCCGTCGCCGCGGGCCTGCTTCTTCGTCCCGGGCGCCATCGTCGCTCAGGCTCCTTCCGGGCGCGCGGTCGCGGGTGGCCCCGGCGGCAGCGCGCGCAGGAGCGGCGCGCCCGGGGCGTCGGCGGCGACGACGATGGCGCTGGACATGGAGCGTCTCCGCGGACCGTCGCGGACCGGTTGGGCTCAACGCCATTGTCTCACCGAAGGCGGGACGGCGATGCTAACATCCGCCGCCGCATGACGATCGAGACGGTGGCGGTCATCGGCTCCGGTCTCATGGGACGGGGCATCGCCTACGCCGCCGCCGTCGGCGGCTTCCGCACCATCCTGCACGACGTGTCCGCGGAGGCCCTGGCGCGGGCGCTGGCCCAGGTCCGCCGGGACCTCGACGAGGGCGTGGCGCGGGGCAAGGTGGCCGCGGACGACGCCCGCGCCGCGCTGGAGCGGCTCACCACCGACCCCGCGCTGAAGGGGGCGGTGGGCGGGGCCGACTTCGTCATCGAGGCGGTGCCGGAGGACGC
>DATBIO010000096.1:0-20668 GCA_036556965.1 Vicinamibacteria bacterium | reverse complement strand
TAGGAGTGCGGCCACTACAGTTCCCGCGGCGATACACCCTAATGCCAGGGGGCGGAATAGGGGATCGAGAACGCCAAAGAGGAAGGCGCTGATCCCCAAAATGAAGAGTCCAAGGGCCACCGACCCCGTTGGGTTACGGCTGAAGATGATCTGCCCCACGGCGCTCTCCTGAGCCTAATACGGCGCTTCGACGCTGGCAGTTCGGAAAAGACCCGGCTGGGCCCGTCGATGCCCGTAGAACACCGAGATCAGCTGCGAGCCTCCAGTCGAGCCGTGGCTCGTCAGCTGCATCTCGTTGTTCTCCGGCATCTGCAGGAGCGCTCGTTCACGGAGTTGATGCTACCCTTCGAAAGCTCGTCAGTATCTGGAGCAGCAGGAACACGTGTTCGGGACGGGTAGCTGTGGCGGAAAGGGTCGCGTCCTCCGGCCCTATGCCGGCGACGATCTCTCGAATACCTTTGGGATCGGCAGCGCCAAGACGCTGCTTTCGACAGACTGTCACCGCCACGCCTCCCTCGAGGCTAAACCTCAACGGCTCCCCCAGCACGCGTTCTTGGGCCGAGTCGCGGACCTGAGGTCCTCGCTCCTTGCACGGGTCCGCCACGCCTCCAGCTCCACCGAACACCAGAAGACTCAGCTGATGCTTTGGGCATTCGATCGTGCCCATGAAGGCGTCAAGGCCCCAGTCGATCTTGCCGCCACGACAGCCGTCCGGCACCTGGAAGGTACCAACGGGGGTTACGACGGGCTCCGCACGGACAACAGGAGTCACGAACAGAACGACTACCACGGCGATCAACCGCGAGAGCGCGCAACGCATTCGGTCAGGATGTCTCCCGATGTCCGGAGAACACTTAGTATCCTACGTAGAACGCAGCTTAACTAGATAACACGAGCGCTCTAAGTCGCTCTTATCGAGTTATCCGACATTGAGTGCAGCGTAACTGGATAAGGGCGACATAGGTTAGCTGCTAACGCTGGTGCGGCCTCGCAGCATCAGCCCCCATACGGTCCCGACCCTTCAAACGATCCTGACCATCCCCTTGAGCTCGGCCAGGACGGCGTCGGCGGTGGAGAGCCGGAGATCCTGGCGGGGGTGCAGGCAGCGCAGCAGCAGCTTGTCCATGGCCTCGGGCACGCCGGGGCTGAGGGTGCTGGGCAGGGGCAGGGCCACTCCCTGGGATTGCGAGCGGGGGTGGATCCCCGTCAGCAGCCGGTACATCAGGGCGGCCAGCGCGTACAGGTCGCCGCGCGCGTCCTGCACTCCCTCGGGTGCCTGGTACTCCATGACCTGGGGCACGTCGCGGGCGAGGCGCGCCAGGCCGAGGTCCGCCACCTTGACCACCCCGTTCGCCACCATGACGTTGGAAGGGGTCAGGGAACCGTGCACGAGGCCCTTGGCATGGAGCGCGGAGAGCACCTGGGCCAGGACGCGTCCCAGGGCGTGCACCTGCTGCATGCTCATCTTCTGGTGCGTGCGCATCGCGTCGGCCAGGGAGCGGCCCGCCACGTACTCCGTGACGACGCAGCGGTAGCCGTCCTGCTCGGTGAAGCCGATCACCTTCGCGATGTTGGGGTGGGAGAGCTGCGCGGCGGCCTTGAGGTCGTTGGCCAGGTCGTGGAGGAGGCCGTCGTGCCGCAGCAGCTCACGGGGCAGCAGGCGCAGGGCCACGTTGCGACCGTCCCGGTCCTCCCCCCGGTACACCTGGCCCAGCGGCCCGCGGCCCACCTCCTCCTTGAGCTGGAAACGCGGGGGGGCGCGGCGGACGGCTGGGCCCCCCGCGGCGGCGGCGGCCGGGCCGGGAGCAGCGGGGGCGGGGGGCTCGGCGGACGGGCGCGGGGCGGGGGCCGCGGCGGCGGGGCGCGGCGCTTGGGCCGCGCCGGGCGGCGGAGGTGGCGGCGCGGCCGGGCGGGGCGGCGGCAGGGGCGGCAGCGGCTCCATCTCGGCCGGGGCGGGTGCGGGAGCAGGCGGCGCCTCGACGGGCGGAGGCAAGGGCGCCCCGCCGGCCTCCAGGCGGGCCAGCCGCTTTTCGACGTCGCGGAAGTGGACGTCCTCGGCCAGGACCCTGCGGTAGGTCTCGATGGCCTCGGGGATGCGGGCCGATGACTCGAGCGCGATGGCCATCCAGTAGTGCAGCTCGAGGTTGGACAGCGCGACGGCCTTCCCGGCCAGGATGCGCTGGAGGCGCTCCAGGGCGAGTCCGGGCTTCCCGCTCTCCACGAAGAGGCGGGCCAGCAGCGCGGTGGCCGCCGGGTACTCCTCGTCGCTGGGCGCCACCCGCTGCAGGAGCGAGATGGCCCGGTCGCGGTCGCCCGCGGCGGCCGCCGCCTCGCCGCTCTTGAAGGTGAACCCGGCCCTCTCGTAGAGCTCCACGGCGCGCTTGCGCTCGCCCGCCTCCTCGTAGAGGCGCGCCGCCGTCTCGTAGTCCCCCGCCCGCTCGTAGCTCTGGGCGGCGCGCGCCTTCATGCCCGCGCGCGCGTACACGTTGCCGGCGGCGGCGTGGCTCTCCCCCGACTCGTAGGCGGAGGCCGCCTCGCGCAGCAGCCCCACCGACTCGAAGAGCTCCGCCGCCCGGAGATAGTCCTCGCCCTTCTGGAAGTAGGCCGCCGCCTCCGGGACGTGCTCGGCCTTGAGCGAGGCCTCCCCGCGCAGGTTGGACGCCTGCACGGCGTCGCCGGCCCGCTCGAAGGCGTCGGCGGCCAGGGTCAGCTCGCCCGCGCGCATGTAGAGCTCGGCGGCCTTGGCGAACTGTCCCACCTTCATGCACACGTCGGCCGCGTCGCGGTGGTATCCCCCCTTGTTGTAGGCGGAGAGGGCGCGGTCGAGGGCCCCCGCCTGCTCGTAGAGGCGGCCCGCCTGCTGGGCGCTCTTCTGCTCGCCGGTGACGGCCGTGGAGGAGTACGTGGTGGCGTAGGAGACGTTCTCCATGAAGTGGCGCTCGTAGCCCTCGGCCGCCTTCATGTAGTCGCCGCTCTTCTCGTAGGCCTCCGCCGCGCGCAGGGGATAGCCGCTGCGGGCGTAGAGATCGGCCGCCTTGGCCCAGTCCCCCGCCACCCCGTAGAGCCGCGCGGCGTCGAGGCTGTTGCCCTTCTCCAGGAAGAGGGCGGCCGCCCGCGCCGGCTTGCCCGCGTCCGCGAAGATCTGGGCCGCCTTCTTGTGGTCCCCCGCGGCCAGGTACAGCTCGGCGGCCTTGTCCACCCGGCCCAGCTTCTCGAGGTTGGCCGCCGCGGCCCAGAACTCACGGCCCTCGACGTAGGTCTCCGCCGCCTCCGCCAGCCGGCCCGCGTCCTCCAACAGCTTGCCCGCGGCCAGGTAGTGGCCCTGCTTCTTGTAGGAGGCCACCGCCTTGCGGGTCTTGGCCTCCTTGTACCCGGGGCCCAGCAGCTTTCCCAGGAAGTCCCCGGGCATGGCCACCGTCGGCCCCTTGACCCCGCTGGTCAGGCGATAGGCGAACTTCTTGTAGATGACGAGCAGGATGATCAGGCCGACGGCGTACGGGACCAGCGGGTTGCCGAAGAGAAGCGAGAAGATGAAGTCCATGGGGCCGCGAAGGTCCTCCGCGGGAGCGCCGGGCGGCGGCGATTATACAGCCTGCGTCCCTCCGAATCGCCGCAAGTCGTTGACTGTCGGAAGGCGACTGACTATGCTGGCCCTCGCCGCATGACCGATGAGCGCCGGGAGAGACGAGGAAAAACCCGAGACACCGCCCACCCCTGAGGGCGGGCGGTCCCCGACCGGCCTCCTGACTTCCCAGGACATCTTCGGCGAGATCCTGGACGGTCTTGCCGTGACGGTGACACCTCCGCCCGCGGCCCCCCTCCCTCCTGCGCGCGGCGGTCCCATAAAGGTCCAGATCAGCGAGTCCCTGGCCAAGGGAAAGCCCCGGCCCGCGCCCACGCCACCCCCCGAGACGCTGCTGCCGGAGGACATGGCCCGCCTGCTCGACGCCTTCTCGGAGCCCGAGACCGCCGCCGCCACGACGCCGCCCGCCGCGGACGCGGTCCCCTCCCCTTCCGAGGTGCTGCCCGAGGGGGGGCAGGAGCCTCCGGTGGGGGAGGCGGAGCCGGCGCCCTTCGCCGGGCCGGCACTGGACGAGCCGGCACTGGACGAGCCGGAGCTGGACGAGCCGACACTGGACGAGCCGGCGCTGGACGAGCCGGAGCTGGACGACCCGGAGCTGGACGAGATGGCCGCCCTGCTCGAGGACGCCAGCCGCCTCCTGGGCCGCGACCGCCGGGGCCACACGGGGCCCCAGGAGCGCGAGGCGCTGGACGACCTGATGCAGCTGCGCCTGCCCAAGGACCTCCGCCGGCAGGGCGAGGAGGCAGCGCGCATGGCGCCGCCGAGCCGGCCCGCCACGCGCTTCCAGGTCATCCCCCCCAAGGCGCAGTCCAGCGGGGGCCTCGACCTCGGCGCCCTGGCCGAGGAGGCGATGCGGGAGGCGGACGAGGGCCAGGCGCGCGCCGCCGCCTCGGACGTCCTGGGCCCGGGGTCCACCTTCGGACCCTACCGGCTCCTCCACCGCGAGGCCACGGGGGGGATGGCCGAGGTCTGGCGCGCGAAGCGCAGCGGCGTCGAGGGCTTCGAGAAGGTGGTGGCGGTGAAGCGCATCCTGCCCCACCTCTCGGACAACAAGGAGTTCGTGGAGATGTTCGTGGACGAGGCCAAGATGGTGGCCGGCCTCGCCCACCCGAACATCGTGCAGATCTTCGACCTGGGGCGGATCGAGCGCAGCTACTTCATCGCCATGGAGTACGTGCACGGCCACGACCTGCGCTCCATCCTCAAGCGGGCGCGGGAGCGGGGCATGAGGCTTCCCCTCGACCTCTGCGTGCTCATCGCCAGCCGCGTGTGCCTGGCCCTCGAGTTCGCCCACCGCAAGCGCGACGAGACCGGGCAGCCCATGATGATCGTCCACCGCGACGTCAGCCCGCAGAACATCCTCATCTCGTTCGAGGGCGAGGTGAAGCTGACGGACTTCGGCATCGCCAAGGCCGCCAGCAAGGCCAGCATCACCGACGCCGGCGCCTTGCGCGGGAAGCTCCTCTACATGAGCCCGGAGCAGGCCTGGGGCAAGGCCATCGACCGGCGCTCGGACCTCTTCTCGCTGGGCCTGGTGCTCTACGAGATGGTGGCCGACCAGAGGCCCTTCACGGGGGCGTCCGAGATGAGCATCCTGGAGACGGTGCGGCAGTGCCAGATCCCGCCGCCCTCCTCCGCCAACCCCCGCATCCCCGAGCGGCTCGACGCCACCGTGGTCAAGGCGCTCCAGCGGGAGCCCGACTACCGCTACCAGGATGCGGGCGAGATGTACCGCGACCTCGAGCGCGTGCTGCACGAGCGGCAGCCGCTGCCCGCCGACGCGCTCGCCCACTTCATGCGCACGGTCTTCGAGCTGGAGGACAAGGCGGAGGGGGGGCCGGAGGGAGAGCCCGCCCCGGAGCCCGCCCCGCGCCCGAACCAGGACATGGAGCTCTCCTTCGAGGAGGACGCGGAGGACGAGATGCTCGCGGCGGAGGCGGCGGAGGAGGCGGCACCGGACGAGGCGCCGGGGGCCGGCGCGCGGCCGGGCAAGGACGCCCTCTCCATCCAGAAGCTGCTGAGGAAGTTCGGCATCAAGTGAAGGAGGAGTGAAGGATGGCGCTGTCCAAGGAGCAGACGCAGTTCTACCAGCAGACGCTGGAGATGACCCGCAAGCAGATCACCGACCTCAACGGCCAGATCGAAGAGGAGCTGGCGAAGGTCAAGGAGCGCCTGGCTGAGCTGCAGAACGCCAAGAACGCGGCCAAGCAGATCTACGACGGCGCCTGCCGGATCCTCGGGATCGAGAACGACCTCGAGAAGGAAGAAGAAGAGCTGGGCGGGGACTGAGGCCGCCGCCCGGGCGACGCCTCCCAATGGCCTGGTTCCGTCGCGAGCAGACCGCACTCCCTCCGCAGGAGCAGGAGAGCCGCGTCCCGGAGGGCCTCTACGTCAAGTGCCAGAGCTGCAAGGAGATCGTCTATCGCAAGCAGGTCGTGGACAACCAGTCCGTCTGCCCCAAGTGCTCCTTCCACTTCCGGATCTCGGCGCGCGAGCGGCTCGAGCTGCTGGGCGACGGCCCGTGGGAGGAGTTCGACGCCACCCTGGTCAGCGCCGACCCGCTCGGCTTCCGGGACACCAAGCCCTACGCCGCCCGGCTCCTGGAGGGAAAGGCCAAGACCGACTGCAGTGACGCCGTGATCACCGCCGTGGGGGCCATGGGCGGCATGCGGGTGGTGGTGGCGGCCATGGAGTACGGCTTCATCGGCGGGTCCATGGGCGTGGTGGTGGGCGAGAAGGTCACGCGCGCGGTGGAGCGCGCGCTGGCCGAGCGCCTCCCCCTGCTCGTGGTCTCGTGCTCGGGCGGTGCGCGCATGATGGAGGGCACGCTCTCCCTCATGCAGATGGCCAAGATCTCCGCCGCCCTCGCGCGCCTGCACGAGGCCCGGCTCCCCTTCATCAGCCTGTTGACGGACCCCACCACGGGGGGGGTGACCGCGTCCTTCGCCATGCTCGGCGACGTCAACGTGGCGGAGCCGGGCGCCCTCATCGGCTTCGCCGGCCCCCGCGTGATCGAGCAGACCATCCGCCAGAAGCTGCCCCCGGGCTTCCAGCGCGCGGAGTTCCTCCTCGAGCACGGCATGCTCGACATGGTGGTGGAGCGCCGCGAGCTGACGAAGGTGCTCGTGCGCTGCTTCCGGCTCCTCACCGCCTGATCGCGCGCGGCCGGCGGCGCACCGACGAAACGCGTCGGAATTACCGAAAACCGTAAGACAGATTTCGTTTTTTGGCCTTCCCTCCGCTTCAATCGTGATGCTACGGTGACTTCATCGCTCTGGAGGTCACCATGCGCATTCCCTCGATCGCCTGCTCGGTGCTGGCCGCCCTGTCCCTGGTCGTCGGCGGCTGTAGCAGCGATAACGACGAGTTCGATTTCTTCGAGGCCGAGCTGAGCGGCGGAAACGAGGTGCCGCCGCGCTCCACCGCCGCCTCGGGCCGCGCGGGCTTCGCCTTCGACGGCACCAACCTCGTCTACTCCATCGAGGTGGACGACATCAGCAACGTCATCTTCGCCCACATCCACTCGGGGGCGGCGGGGGTCAACGGACCCGTGCGCGTCTTCCTCTTCTGCTCGCCGGGGGCCACCTGCAGCTTTTCCACCACGGACCAGACGACGATGGTCTCGGGGACGCTGACCGCGGCCAACATGGTGCCCGGCGGCATCACCTTCGAGCAGATGCTCGCCGAGATGCAGGCGGGCACCGCCTACGTGAACGTGCACACCACGCAGTTCCCGGGCGGGGAGATCCGCGGCCAGATCGCCGTGGAGGACTAGACTCTCTCCGGGGTGGGACGGCTCGGCATCGACCTGAGCGCGGACGTCGGGGAGGGCTTCGGCGCCTGGAGCATGGGCGACGACGCCCTCCTCTTTCCCTTCCTGACCTCGGTGAACGTGGCCTGCGGCTTCCACGCCGGGGACCCCGGGGTCATGGACCGCACGGTGGCGGCGGCCGCGCGCGCGGGCCTGGCCGTGGGCGCCCACCCCGGCTACGCCGACCTGCGCGGCTTCGGCCGCTTCCCCATGGCCCTGCCCCCCGAGGTGGTGGAGGCGGACGTCCTCTACCAGGTGGCGGCCCTCGCGGGATTCGCGCGGGCGCACGGCGCGGCCCTGAGCCACGCCAAGCCGCACGGCGCGCTGTACAACCAGGCCGCCGCCGACGCCACGCTGGCGCGGGCGGTGGCGCGCGGCGTGGCGCGCTTCTCCCGCGAGCTGGTGCTGGTGGGGCTGGCCGGGAGCGCGCCCATGGCCGAGGCCGCACGGGAGGAAGGCCTCCGCTTCGCGGGCGAGGGCTTCCCCGATCGCCGCTACGAGGGCGACGGCACCCTGCGCGCGCGCGCGCGCGCGGACGCGCTCGTGCTCGAGCCGGAGGCGGTGGCGGCCCAGGCCGTGGCCATGGCCCGCGACGGGCGGGTGGCCGCCGCCGACGGCCGCCCGCTGGCCGTCCGCGCGGAGACGCTGTGCCTGCACGGCGACCACCCGAAGGCCCTGGCCAACGCGCGCGCGGTGCGCGCGGCGCTGGCCGAGGCCGGGGTCGAGGTGCGGCCGCTCGGCGCGTGACCTGAGCAGAGGCGCGTGACCGCCCGCCTCCTCCCCGTGGGCGACGCCGCCGTGAGCGTCGAGCTCGGATCCACCATCGAGGGCGCGCTGGCCGCGCGCGTGCGCGCCCTGGACCACGCCCTCCGCGCCGACCCGCCCCCCGGCTTCCTGGAAGCGCTGCCCACCTATCGCGCGCTGCTGGTGGTGTTCGATCCCCTCGCCACCTCCCCCGGCGAGGTCGGGCGGCACGTCGCGCGCCTGGCGGAGGCGGACCGCGCGGAGCCCCCCCCGCGCGCGCACGTCGTGCCCACGTGCTACGGCGGCGACGCGGGCCCCGACCTCCGCTCGGTGGCGGCGGCGACCGGCCTGAGCGAGGCGGAGGTGGTGGCGCGGCATGCCGGCCACGAGTACACGGCCTGGATGCTCGGCTTCACCCCGGGCTTCGCCTACCTGGGTCCCGTCCCCCCGCCCCTCCAAGCCGTTCCGCGCCGTGACACGCCGCGGCCACGCGTCCCCGCCGGCTCCGTGGCCCTGGCCACCGGACAGACCGCCGTCTACCCCCATGCCTCGCCCGGTGGCTGGCAGCTGCTCGGACTCACCGCCTTGCGCCTGTTCGACGCCACCGCCGATCCGCCGGCGCTCATCGCCCCGGGGGACCGCGTGCGCTTCGTGCCCACCGGGTCGGCCCCGAGCGCCCCCGCGCCGGCCGCGCCCGCCCCGCGCGGGCCCGTGGAGGTGGTGGAGACGGGCCTCCTCGCCACCGTCCAGGACCAGGGCCGCTTCGGCTGCCGCCGCTACGGCGTGGGCAGCGGGGGCGCCGCCGACCCCCTCGCCCTGGCCGCGGCGAACCGCCTGGTCGGGAACCCGCCGGGGGCCGCGGGCATCGAGGCCACGGGGCCCGGGCTCGCCCTGCGCTTCGACGCCGCGCTCCACTTCGCGCTCACCGGAGCCGACCTGGGCGCGGAGCTGGAGCGCAGCGACCTGGGGCTCTGGCCGGTGCCGCGCGGCCAGGCGGTGCTCGCCCGCCCCGGCAACGTGCTGCGGCTGCGCGAGCGCCGCGCCGGCCTGCGCGCCTGGCTGGCCGTCGAGGGCGGCGTGGCCGTGGCGCGCGTGCTGGGATCGCGCGCCACCGACCTCGTGGGGTCGTTCGGGGGGCTGGCCGGGCGCGCGCTGCGCCCCGGCGACCGCCTGCCCGTGGGCGGCGAGCGCGGGGCGCCGTCCCTCGCCGCCTGGGAGGCGGCGCCCGCGGCGGCGGTGGTCACGCTGCGCGTCGTGCTCGGTCCCCAGGACGACCACTTCAGCGAACAGGCCCGGCGCGACTTCCTGCAGGCGGAATACGCGGTGGAGGCCACCTCCGACCGCATCGGCTGCCGCCTCGCCGGCCCCCCCCTCGCCCACCTCGGGGCGGGCGAGATCGTGACGGACGGGATGCTGCCCGGGTGCGTGCAGGTCCCACCCTCGGGGCAGCCCATCGTCATGGGTCCCGACGCCCCCACCACCGGCGGCTACCCGAAGATCGCCGCCGTGGTGCGCGCCGACCTGCCCCTCCTCGCCCAGCTCGTGCCCGGCGAATCGCGCGTGAGGTTCGCGGCGGTGGCGCGGACCTCGGAGGCTAGGCCGTGACCGAGGCCACCTCCACCGGCTGCCCCGTCTCCTGCGAGCGCTGGGCGGCCAGGGCGATGCGGATGGCGGCCACGCCGTCGTCGATGGTGACGGGCGCGGGCCGCCCCTCCAGCACGTTGCCCGCGAAGTCCTGCAGCTGCGCGGTGTAGGCGCCGGCGAAGCGCTCCATGAAGTACGGCACCGTGTCGTGCGCCACCTGGTTCTTCAGCATCACCAGCACCGGCGTCTCGCGCAGGTAACCGACGCGCAGGGTGCCTTCGGTGCCCAGCAGCTCGGTGGTGATGTCGTAGCCGTAGATGCCGTTGCGGGAGAGGTCCACCACTCCCAGCCGCCCGTCGGCGAAGGTCAGGCTGACGATGGCGTTGTCGATGTCGCCCACCGTCTTCAGCTCCGGGTAGGCCAGCGTCCCTCCCACCGCGTGCACCGTCTTCACTTCCCCCATGAACCAGCGCGCGAGGTCGAAATCGTGGATGCCCATGTCCATGATCATGCCGCCGCTGCTGCGCGGGTCGGCGTACTCGAGGGTGGTGCGGTGGGGGTCGCGCGAGCTGGACTTGAAGACCACGGCGGTGCCGATGCGGCCCTCCTGGAGCTGCCGGTGGGCGTGCGCGTAGCCCGCGTCGAACCGCCGCATGAAGCCCATCTGGAAGAAGACGCCCGCCTCCGCCACCGCGCGCTTCATCTCCAGGGTCTCCCCCAGGGAGAGGGAGGGCGGCTTCTCGCAGAAGGTCGCCTTGCCGCGCCGCGCCGCCGCCAGGACCAGGCCGTGGTGGGTGTGGGTAGGGCTCACGATGACCACCGCCTCCACGTCCCCGTCGTCCAGCACGGCCTCCGGCGCGCGTGACCAGCGGGGCACCTCGTACTCCGCCGCCACCTCGGCCGCGAGGTCGGCGGCGGGATCGGCCACCGCCACCAGGCGCGTCTCCGGGATGCGCGTGGCCAGGTCGCGCGCATAGACGCGCCCCAGGCGGCCCAGGCCCACCAGGCCCACGCGCAGCCGGCGGCGCGCGGCGCTCAACGCGCCCCCGCGGCGGCGGGCGGCGCGGCGGGGGCGGCCGGCGCGGCGGCGCGGGTGACGAGCTCGATGCGCACGGTCTGGTCCTCGGGCACGCTCTCGCCCTTGAGCAGGCGGGCCGCGCTCTCCACCGCCACCCGGCCCATCTCCGCCGGGAACTGGGCCACGGAGGCGACCATCGTCCCCTGGTCGATGGCCTTGCGCGCGTCGTCCACCGCGTCGAAGCCGAAGACGCGGATGCGCCCCGTGCGCCCCGCCGCCGCCACCGCCTCCACCGCGCCCAGGGCCATCATGTCGTTGCAGGCGAAGACGGTGTCGATGGCCGGGTGCGCCTGCAGCATGTTCTGGAAGACGTTGAAGCCGAGGTCGCGCTCCCAGTTCGCGGGCTGGGAGGCCACCACCTTGACCCCCGGCGCGCCCGCCACCGCCTCCTTGAACCCGCGCATGCGGCTGTCGCCCGTCTCGTGCCCGGGGATCCCCTCCAGGATGGCCACGGTGGCCTTCCCCCCCGTGGCGGCCACGAGGTGCTCGCCCGCGATGCGCCCGCCCTCGTAGTTGTCGGAGCCCACGAAGGTCGCGATGCGGACGCCCGCCTCCCTGGCGGCGGCGGGGTCCACCCGCGTGTCGAGCACCACCACCGGGATGTTGGCGGCGTTGGCCTTGGCGATGGCGGGCACCACCTCGCGCGAGCCGCTGGGGGTGACGAGCAGCGCCTTCACCCCCGTCTGCACCAGGTTCTCGATGATCTGCATCTGCTTGTCCACGTCGATCTCGCGCTCCGCCGCCTGCACCACGAGGTCGATGCCGACGCGCTGGGCCGCCTCCTGCGCCCCCTTCTGCATGTCGATGAAGAAGGGGCTGTTCAGCGTCTTGAGGACGAGGGCCACGCGGGGACGGGCGTCGGGGGCGGGGGCGCCCCGCTGGCAGGCGGCCGCGCCGAGCGCGAGGAGGGCGACGAGAGCGGTGGTGCGGTTTCTTGCCATGGCATTACCTCCGGTCGGGAGTCTTGAGCAGCGAATCGATCAGCACCGCGCCCACGATGACGAGGCCGATGACGACCTGTTGCAGGAAGGACGAGATGCCGAGCAGGTTGAGCCCGTTGCGCAGCACGCCCATGACCAGGGCCCCGATGAGCGTACCCCCGATGGTGCCCGCGCCGCCCAGGAGGCTGGTGCCGCCGATGACGGTGGCGGCGATGGCGTCCAGCTCGTACATGATCCCGGCGATCGGCTGCGCGGAGTTGAGGCGGGCCGTGAGGAGGGCGGCGGCGAGGCCGCTCATGAGCCCGGAGAGGCCGTAGACCATGGCCTTGTGGAAGCGGACGGGCACGCCGGAGAGGCGCGCGGCCTCTTCGTTGCCGCCGATGGCGTAGACGTAGCGGCCGAAGCGGGTGCGCGCGAGGGCGAAGTGGGCGATCAGGTAGACGGCGAGGGTGACGAGGACGGGGACGGGCACCAGGGCCACGCGCTCCGTGGCCAGGGCGCGGAAGCCGGGTCCGAAGCCGGAGACGGGCCGGCCCTCCGTGAACATCAGGGCCGCGCCCCGCGCCACGCTCATCATGCCCAGGGTGGCGATGAAGGGCGGCAGGCGACCCAGGGTGACCAGCGCCCCGTTCACGAGGCCGCACGCCCCCCCCACGCCCAGCCCCACGAGCACGGCCACGGGGACGGGCATCCCCGCCTGCAGGGCGGTGGCCAGGGCCACGCCGGCGAGGGCGAGGAGCGAGCCCACCGAGAGGTCGATGCCGCCGGACAGGATCACGAAGGTCATGCCCACGGCGATGACGGCGTTGATGGACGTCTGCTGCAGGACGTTGAGGAGGTTGGAGACGGTGAGGAAGTGCGGAGTGAGGGCGGTGACGAGCAGGCAGAGCACGACCAGCCCGGCCAGGGTGCCCAGCTGCCGGCCGCGGCGGCCCAGCCCGGACAGGCCCCTCACGAGGCCTGCCCGAGGGCGGCGGCCAGCACCTGCTCCGGCGTGGCCGCGAGGGCGGTGAGCTCCGCGGCCACGCGGCCCCGGTGGAGGACCACGATGCGGTCGCTCATGCCCAGCAGCTCGGGCAGCTCGGAGGAGATCATCACGATGGCCTTGCCCGCCGCCGTGAGCCGGTTCATGAGCTGGTAGATCTCCACCTTGGCCGCCACGTCGATCCCCCGCGTCGGCTCGTCCATGAGGAGGACGTCCACCTGCGCGGCCAGCCACTTCCCGAGCACCACCTTCTGCTGGTTGCCGCCGCTGAGCAGGCCCGCGCGCTGCCGCGGTCCCGGGGTGCGGATGCGCAGGTCCTCGATCTGCCGCGCCGCCAGGGAGGCCTCGCGCTTCGCGTCCACCACCCCCAGGGGCGAGAGCCCCCGCGTGCTGGGCAGGGCCAGGTTGGCCTGGACGGAGAGGCCGAGCACCAGGCCGTGCGTCTTGCGGTCCTCCGGCAGCAGGCCGACGCCGAGGCGGATGGCGTCGGCGGGGCCGCGCAGGACGACGGGACGCCCCTTCATCACCACGCGGCCGGAATCGGGAGGGTCGGCGCCGGCCAGGACCCGGGCCAGCTCCGTGCGCCCCGCGCCGAGCAGGCCCGCCACGCCCAGCACCTCCCCGCGCCGCGCGGCGAGGCTCACGCCGTGCAGCACGCCCCGGCGCGTGATGCCCTCCGCGCGCAGGAGCTCCTCGCCCGGGGCCACGCGCTGCTTGGGGAAGTGCTCGGTCAGCTCGCGGCCGGCCATCAGGCGCACGAGCTCGGGCACGGCGACCTCGCCAATCCGCCGCGTGGCCACGTGTCGGCCGTCGCGGAGCACGGTCACGCGGTGCCCGATGCGGGTCACCTCCTCCATGCGGTGCGAGATGTAGACCACGGCCACTCCCCGCGCGGTCAGGCGCTCGATGGTGGCGAAGAGCCGGGCGATCTCCCCCTCGGTGAGGGCCGAGGTCGGCTCGTCCATCACCAGCACGCGCGCCTCCTCGGAGAGCGCCTTGGCCACCTCGACCATCTGCTGCAACGCCACCCCGAGCTCCCCCACCGCCCTCCCGGGGTCGATGTGAAGGCCCAGGGCGGCCAGCCGCCGCTCCGCCTCCGCGGCCATGGCGCGCCGGTCGACGAGGCCGAAGCGTCCGGGCTCACGCCCCAGCGCGATGTTCTCCGCCACCGAGAGGTGGGGCACGAGGTTGAGCTCCTGGTAGATGACGCGGACACCCAGCGCGTAGGCCTGGCGCGGCGAGGCCACCTCCACCCGCCGCCCCTCCAGCCAGACCTCGCCCGCGTCGGCGGCCAGGGCGCCGCTGAGCACCTTCATGAGGGTGGACTTGCCCGCCCCGTTCTCCCCGAGGAGGACGTGCACCTCCCCCTTCCGGACCTCCAGGTCCACGCCGTCCAGGGCCACCACGCCGGGGAAGGCCTTGCGGATGCCCCGCATCCGCAGGGCGGGCGCCGCCTCCTCAGCGCGTGGTGGGGAAGCCAAGGTCCGCTCCGCGCGGGCGGGGGTCCGACCAGCGGCTGGTCACCACCTTGCCCCGCGTGTAGAAGCGCACGCCGTCGTGACCGTGCACGTGGGCGTCGCCGAAGAGGCTGTCCTTCCAGCCGCCGAACGAGTAGTAGGCCATGGGCACGGGGATGGCCACGTTGATGCCGACCATGCCCACCTGGACCTCGTTCTGGAACCGGCGCGCCGCCCCCCCGTCCCGCGTGAACACGGCCACGCCGTTGGCGCGCTCGTTGTCGTTGACCATGCGCACCGCCTCGTCGTAGGTGGCGGCGCGGGCCACGCACAGGACCGGGCCGAAGATCTCGTCGCGGTAGACGGACATGTGGGGACGGACGCCGTCGAACAGGCTGGGCCCGAGGAAGAAGCCCTCGGGGCGTCCGGGCACGGTCAGCGTCCGCCCGTCGCGCAGGAGCCGGGCCCCTTCCCGGGCGCCCGCGTCGAGGTAGCCGGCCACGCGCTCACGGTGCTCGCGCGTGATCAGGGGCCCCATCTCCACCCCCGGCTCGGCTCCATCCCCCACCTTGATGCGGTCGAGCCGCTCCGTCACCCTGGGCAGGAGACGGTCCGCCGCGTCGCCCACCGTCACCAGCACGGACACCGCCATGCAGCGCTCGCCCGCGGAGCCGTAGGCCGCGCTCACGGCGGCGTCGGCGGCGAGGTCCATGTCCGCGTCGGGCAGGACCACCATGTGGTTCTTGGCCCCCCCCAGGGCCTGTACCCTCTTTCCGTGGCGCGCCGCCGTCTCGTAGATCCAGCGCGCGACGGGCGTGGAGCCGACGAAGCTGACGGCGGCCACGCCCTCGTGCTCGAGCAGCGCGGTCACCGCCTCCTTGTCCCCGTGCACCACGGAGAACACGCCGGGCGGGAGGCCGGCCTCCGCCAGCAGTCCGGCCAGGAAGAGGGCGGGCGAGGGATCGCGCTCGGACGGCTTCAGGACGAAGGCGTTCCCGCAGGCCAGGGCCACCGGGAACATCCACATGGGGACCATGGCCGGGAAGTTGAAGGGGGTGATGCCCACGGCCACCCCCAGGGGCTGGCGGATCGAGTAGCTGTCGACGCCGTGGGACACGTTCTCGGAGAAGCTGCCCTTGAGCAGCTCGGGCAGGCCGCAGGCGAACTCCACCACCTCCAGCCCGCGCGCCACCTCGCCCCGCGCGTCGGCCAGCACCTTCCCGTGCTCGCGCGTGACGAGGGCGGCCAGCTCGTCGGCGCGCCGGGCCACCCTCTCGCGGAAGGCGAAGAGGACCTGCGCCCGCTTCCCCAGCGAGGTGTCGCGCCACTCCGGGAAGGCGCGCCGCGCGGCGGCCACCGCGCGGTCCACGGTGGCGCGGTCGGCGAAGGCCACCTCCGCCTCCGGCGCGCCGGTGGCGGGGTTGAAGACGTCGCCCGCGCGCATGCCGCCGTCGGCGGGCGCGCCGTCGATCCAATGCCGCAGCCGGTTCGTCACGGGTTCCCCTTTCCGTCGAGGGAGGGGGGAGCGGTGGTGCCGCGCACCACCAGGCTGGGCGAGAGCACGGCGCGGCGCGGCCGCGTGCGCCCCTCCTCCAGGCGCTCGAAGAGCGTGCTCACCGCCAGCTGGCCCATCTCCAGGCGCGGCTGGTGGACGGTGGTGAGCGAGATGTGGCGGAGCGCGGCCAGCGAGGTGTTGTCGTAGCCCACGAGGGAGACGTCGTCGGGCACGCGCAGCCCCCGCTCCTCGATGGCGTTGAGGGCCCCGATGGCGGCCACGTCGTTGGCGGCGAAGAGGGCGGTGGGCCGCGGGCGCCGCTCCAGGAGAAGGAGGGCCCCGCTGTGGCCGCCCTCCTCGGAATAGGAGCCGGGCACCACCACCGCGTGCTTGCGCAGGCGGAGCACGCGCATGGCGTCCTCGTACCCGCGCCGCCGCGCGTCCGCCCCCGCGCCCTGGCCCCCGTCCACGTGGGAGATGCGGCGGTGGCCGAGGGAGGCGCAGTGGCGCACCGCCGCCACCGCGCCCGCCCAGTCGTCGTTGGTCACGCTGTCCAGGGAGGGGGCGCGCGCGGAGCGCCCCACCAGCACCACGGGCAGCTCCTGGCTCGCCTCCACGATGAGCCGGCTCTCCGCCAGCAGCCCGGCCAGGATCAGCCCGTCCACGCGGAACTGGAGCAGGGTCTCGATGGCCTCGTCCTGCTGCGAGGCCAGGTTGTTGGCGGTGTCGATGAGCACGCGGTAGCCGGAGCGGCGCGCCTGGTCCTGGATGCCTTCCACCACGTCCGCGAAGAAGGGGTTGTGCAGGTCGGACACCATCACGCCCAGCGTGCGCGTGCGTCGTTCCACCAGGCCGCGGGCCATGGCGTTGGGGCGGTAGCCGAGCGCGGCGGCGGCGGCCTGCACCGCCTCCCGGCGCTTCGCGCTCACGTGGCGCTCCCCGCGCATGACCAGGGAGACGAGCGACTTGGACACCCCGGCGCGCAGGGCGACGTCGGTGATGGTGGCCTTGCCGCGCGCTCTCTTCGAAACCACTTGACAGCCCGCTCGGAGGGTCGTTAGCTTACGCGCTGTGGAACGTTCCAAATCTATCAGATCGCCGGCGCCCCGCAAGCGGCTGGGCGAGCGCCTGGCCGGCGCGCCCATCAGCTGGGGCGTGTGCGAGGTCCCGGGGTGGGGTTTCCAGCTCCCTCCCGAGCGCGTCCTGGAGGAGCTGGCCGGACTCGGCTTCGCCGCGGTGGAGCGCGGGCCGGACGGGTTCCTCCCCGACGACCCGCGGGACCTGCGCGTGCTCCTGGCCCGCCACCGCCTGCGCCTGGTCGCCAGCTTCGTGCCCGCCGTCCTGCACCGGCCCGACCGTCTGGCCCCCGAGATGGAGGCGGTGACGCGCGCGGCCCGCGCCCTGTCCGCGGCCGGGGGCGAGGTGCTGGTGCTGGCCGCCGCCACCGGCGAGGCCGGCTACGAGCGCGGGCGGTCGCTCAGCGAGCCCGAGTGGCGCGCGCTGGCCCGCGCCGTGGCCGCGGCGCAGCGCATCGCGAGCGCCCACGACCTGGCCCTGGCCGTGCACCCCCACTACGGCACCGTGATCGAGGACGATGCGCAGGTGGCGCGCCTGCTGGAGGTCTCGGACGCCGCCCTGTGCCTGGACGTGGGCCACCTCGCGGTCGCGGGCGCGGACGCGCTGGAAACGGCGCGCCGGACGCACGCCCGCGTGCGACACGTGCACCTGAAGGACGTGGAGGCCACCCTGGCCGCCCGCGTGCGCGCGGGCGAGATGGGCTACCACGCGGCGGTGAAGGCCGGGCTCTATCGCCCCCTCGGCCAGGGCGCGAGCCGCATCGCGGAGGTGGTCGAGCTGCTGGAATCCAACGGCTACGGGGGCTGGTACGTGCTCGAGCACGACGTGGTCCTCGGAGGCGAGCCCCGGCCGGGCGAAGGCCCCTGGCGCGACGGCCAGCGCAGCCTCGACTTCCTGCGGAGCCTGGCCGCGTGACGGGAACGGACCTGCTCCTGCGCGCGGGCACCGCGGGCACCACGGAGGACGCGCTCCTGGTCACGCCCGCGCGCGCGCGGTGGCGCTTCGCCTCGCTGCGCGTGTTCGCGCTGGCGCCGGGGGAGCGCCGCGCGCTGGCCACGGGCGAGGACGAGCTGCTGGTGCTCCCCCTCGCCGGCTCCTGCGTGGTCCGCTGCGGCGACCACGCCTTCGCCCTGGAGGGCCGGCGCTCCGTGTGGACGCGGGTCAGCGACTTCGCCTACGTGCCGCGCGACACCACCTTCGAGGTGGCGAGCGCGGAGGGCGGCGAGTTCGCGCTGCCCGCGGCCCCGGCCCGGCGCCGGCTCGACCCGCGCTACGGCCCGGCGGAAGGCGCGCCCGTGGAGGTCCGGGGGGCGGGGGACGCCACCCGCCAGGTCACCAACCTCTGCACGCCGGAGACCTTCGCCACCGACCGCCTGACGGTGGTGGAGGTCTTGACTCCCGCCGGCAACTGGTCCTCCTACCCGCCCCACAAGCACGACGAGGCGCGCGCGGGCGAGGCGGTGCTGGAGGAGATCTACTACTTCCGCATCCGCGGCGCGCACGGCTTCGGCATCCACCGCACCTACACCACGGACGGCGCCATCGAGGCCACGGTGGCCGTGCGGGACGGCGACGTGTTCCTCGTGCCCCGCGGCTACCACGGCCCCTGCGTGGCCGCGCCCGACCACGACATGTACTACCTGAACGTGCTGGCGGGGCCGGCCGCGGAGCGCAGCATGGCCTTCTGCGACGACCCGGCGCACGCCTGGGTGCGCGGGACGTGGGAATCGCGGCCCCGCGACCCCCGCGTGCCGATGACCTCGGCCCGGGAGGCGCCGCCCGCGGCGGGGGAGGGCCGGCCGTGAGGACGCGCCGCCTGACCACGGCCCGCGCCCTGGTCGAGTTCCTCGCCGCCCAGCACTCGGAGCGCGACGGCGCGGAGCGCCGCTTCTTCGCGGGCATGTTCGGGATCTTCGGGCACGGCAACGTGGCCGGCCTGGGCCAGGCCCTGCGGGAGGCCGGGGACCGGCTCCGCTACGTGCCCGCGCGCAACGAGCAGGCCATGGTGCACGCCGCCGCCGCCTACGCGCGCATGGCCAACCGGCTGGCCACCTACGCCTGCACCAGCTCCATCGGACCCGGCGCCACCAACATGATCACGGCGGCCGCCGGCGCCACCATCAACCGCGTGCCCGTCCTGCTGCTGCCGGGAGACATCTTTGCCACCCGGCAGGTGGCGCCCGTGCTCCAGCAGCTCGAGTCCCCGGCCAGCGCCGACGTCTCCGTGAACGACTGCTTCCGCCCCGTCTCCCGCTACTGGGACCGCATCAACCGGCCCGAGCAGCTGCCCACCGCCCTCCTCGAGGCCATGCGCGTGCTGACCAGCCCCGCCGACACCGGCGCCGTCACCCTGGCCCTGCCCGAGGACGTGCAGAGCGAGGCCGGGGACTTCCCGGAGGAGCTGTTCGCGCGCCGCGTGTGGCGGATCCGCCGCCCGCGCCCCGACCCGGAGGCCCTGGCGGAGGCCGCGCGCTGGATCCGCGCCGCCCGGCGGCCGCTCGTGGTGGCGGGGGGAGGCGTCGCCTACTCCGAGGCCGGCGCGGTGCTGCGCGCCTTCGTGGAAGCCACCGGCGTTCCCGTGGGCGAGACGCAGGCGGGCAAGGGCTCCCTGCCCTACGACCATCCCTCCAACCTCGGCGCCCTCGGGGTGACGGGGACGCCGGGCGCCAACATCATGGCGCGCGAGGCCGACCTCGTCATCGGCGCGGGCACGCGCTACTCGGACTTCACCACCGCCTCCAAGTCCGCCTTCCAGGACCCCGGCGTGCGCTTCGTGAACGTGAACGTGGCCGAGGCCGACGCCGGCAAGCACGCAGGCCTGGCCCTGGTGGCGGACGCGCGCGCGGCCCTGGAGGCGCTGCCCCCCCTCCTCGCGGGATGGCAGGCGCCGGCGGAATGGCGCGCGCGCGCCGCCCGCTTCAGCCGGGAGTGGGACGAGGAGGTCGCGCGCATCTACGCGCGCGGCCACGGGCCGCTGCCCAGCCAGGGCGAGGTGATCGGAGCCGTGAACGACGCCGCGGAGCCGCGCGACGTGGTGGTCTGCGCGGCGGGCAGCCTGCCCGGCGACCTGCACAAGCTCTGGCGCACGCGCGACGCCAAGGGCTACCACCTCGAGTACGGCTACTCCTGCATGGGCTACGAGGTGGCGGGCGCCCTGGGCGTGAAGCTGGCCGCCCCCGACCGCGAGGTCTTCGCCATGGTGGGCGACGGCTCGTGGCTGATGATGTCCTCGGAGCTCGTCACCGCCCTGCAGGAGGGGGTGAAGCTGACGGTGGTCCTGGTGGACAACGGAGGCTTTGCCTCCATCGGCGGGCTCTCCGAGTCTCTGGGGGCCGCCGGCTTCGGCACGCGCTACCGGGCCCGGGGGGCGGACGGGCAGCTCTCGGGCGAGCGCCTGCGCGTGGACTTCGTGGCCAACGCCCGCAGCCTGGGGGTGGAGGCGGTGTCCGCGCCCACCATCGCCGCGCTGCGCGCGGCCCTGGCGCAGGCCCGGCGCTCGCCGCGGTCCACCGTCATCGTGATCGAGACCGATCGCGAGGCACGCGTGGGCGGCTACGAGTCGTGGTGGGACGTGCCCCCCGCCGCCGTCACGGACGCGGAAGAGGTGCGGGCGGCGCGCCGGGCCTACGAGGAGGCGAGGCGACGTCAGCGCTGGCACCTGGGCGGGGCCGGGGGGAAGGAGGACGCGTGAAGCCAGGGCGACCCCGGCGGACGACGTGATGCCCGCCCCTTGGCTTCCACGGCGGGCGACTCGATCCGCCGGGGGCGACGGTGCTCGAGCACATCCACTACGATGGCGACGTGCCGCAGGGCATCGCCGGGCGTGACGCCGAGCCCCCGCCGTCGCGCGCGCGCCCGCGGCGGGCGGGGCGGGGCGCCGTCCTGCTCGCCGTCCTCGCCCTCGTTCCCGCCA
>DATBIO010000095.1:0-3587 GCA_036556965.1 Vicinamibacteria bacterium | reverse complement strand
CGCAAGGTCCTGCGCCGCTACGGGGTGGAGGAGACGACCGCCTTCTTCGCCGAGCGCGGCGTGACGCTGAAGCGGGAGGAGACGGGCAAGCTCTTCCCCACCACCGACCGCGCCCGCACCGTGCTCGAGGCGCTCCTGGGCGCGGCGGCGGCGGCCGGGGTGGAGATCCGCCATCCCTGGCGCGTGGAGGACGTCGCGCGCGGCTTCGTGCTGCGCAGCGCGCGGGGCGAGACGCTGGAGGCCGACCAGGTCGTGCTCGCCACCGGCGGGCGCAGCCTGCCCAAGAGCGGGTCCGACGGGGGCGGCTACGAGCGGGCGCGCGCGCTGGGGCACGGCCTCACGCCGCGCGTCTTTCCCGGCCTCGTGCCGCTGCTCCTTCCCGAGGGGCACGTCCTCCGCGACCTCAGCGGTCTCAGCGTGCACGCCACCCTCGAGGTGCGCACGGCGACGGGCAAGCGGCTGGCCGCCTTCACCGGCTCCACCCTCTGCACGCACTTCGGACTCTCCGGTCCCGCCGTCCTCGACATCAGCCGCTACCTGATCGACGCCCGCCTCGACGACCCGCGCGCCGCCCTGCACGCCAACTGGCTGCCCGCCCTGCCCGCGGAGGCCCTGGACACCGTGCTGCAGGACCCCGCCTCGTCGCCTGCCCGCGTGCTGTCGGGCCGCGTGCCGGAGCGGCTGGGACGCGCGCTGTGCACGGAGGCGGGCGTCGAGTGGTCGCACCCGGGCCACCGCCTGGCGCGCGCGCAGCGGCGGGCGCTGGTGGCCGCGGTCACCGACATGCGCCTGCCCGTCATCGGCGACCGCGGCTTCGACCACGCGGAGGTCACGGCGGGCGGCGTGCCCCTGGCGGAGCTGCGCCTCGAGACCATGGAGTCGCGCCGCTGCCCGGGCCTGTTCCTGTGCGGCGAGATCTGCGACGTGGACGGCCGCATCGGGGGCTTCAACTTCCAGTGGGCCTGGTCCAGCGGCCACGTGGTGGGCGTCTCCCTGGCCCGGGCCGCCGGCGCTTCCTAGACCGTCCGTGTCTTCCACGCACCGCGGCGGAACACGACCACGCTGGCGAGGGCCACGAAGGCTTCGGCCACCGGGATGGCCCAGAACACGCCGAGCACCCCGAACCCCAGGGGCCGCGCGAGGGCGAAGGCCAGCGGGATCTGGAAGAGCCAGTAGCAGCCGAGGTTGATCCAGGTAGGCGTCGTCGTGTCGCCGGCGCCGTTGAAGGCCTGCACCATGACCATGCCCCAGGCGTAGACCACGTAGCCGTAGCTGATGATGCGCAGGCACGAGGCGCCCAGCGCCCGCGTGGCGGGGTCGGAGGTGAAGACTCCCACCAGCGGCTCCGCCTGCAGGACGAAGGCCACCGTCACCAGACCCAGGAAGGCCATGTTGTAGAAGCCGGTCAGCCACACCGCCTTCTCCGCGCGCGCGGGCTTGCCCGCGCCCAGGTTCTGGCCGACCAGGGTGGCCGCCGCGTTGCACATCCCCCAGGAGGGGAGGATGGCCACCACGATGACGCGGATGGCGATGGTGTAGCCCGCGAGGGCGGAGGCCCCGAAAGGCGTCATCAGGAACACGAGGCCCAGCCAGCTCGCGGTAGCGATCACGAACTGCAGGATGCCGCCCACGGACACGCGCAGCAGGCGCCACATGAGGTCACCCTGCAGGCGGAGGTGGCGCCGCGCCAGCGCGATGCGGTGGCCGCGGGCGAGAGACCACAGCTGGTACAGCACGCCCACGCCCCGGCCCACGTTGGTGCCGATGGCCGCGCCCGCGATGCCCAGCTCGGGGAAGGGGCCGAGGCCGAAGATCAGGCAGGGATCCAGCACCAGGTTCACGGCGTTGGCCAGCCACAGCGAGCGCATGGCCAGGGAGGCATCGCCGGCGCCGCGGAAGATCGCGTTGATGAGGAACAGCAGCAGGATGGTCACGTTGCCGCCCAGCATCCACGCGGTGTAGACGGAGCCCTCCGCCACCACCGCGGGGGGCGCGCCCATCAGCCGCAGCAGGTCTTCCGCGAACAGCAGCCCCGCCACGCCCGTCGGCAGCGCCACCAGCAGCCCGAGGACGATGGCCTGCACGGCGGTGTCCGCCGCCGCCTCGTGGTCCTTCTCCCCCACGCGGCGCGCGACCATGGCCGTGGTGGACAGGCTCAGCCCCAGGGCCACCGCGAACACGATGACCAGGAGCGACTCCGTGAGTCCGACCGCGGCCACCGCGTTCGCGCCCAGGCGGCCCACGAAGTACACGTCGAGGATCCCGAAGACGGACTCCATGGCCATCTCCAGGACCATGGGCACGGCGAGCAGGAACACCGCCCGCCCCAGGGCGCCCTCGGTGAAGTCCTGCTCGCCGCCGCGCACGGCTTCGCGCAGCGTCCCCCACCAGCCTCCAGTCGTCGTCGTCGCTTCCACCGTCTGCACGCTCGTCATTCGCTCTCGTCCGCCAAAGAAAAAGGGCCTTCGGGATGCGCTCCCGAAGGCCCTCGGACGTCTATGAGCTCGGACCAGGCCTAGGGGGCGCCCTCCATGCCGGGGAAAACCACCGGCTTGCCATCGGAAGCGAACACCCGCAGCCTCACATCAATCTCCGCCGCGCATGGTAGCAGAGCCGGGGGCACGCGGGTCAAGCGGAAACTCCCGTTGGCCGGGAACGGAGAGGCAGAGCGGAAGCCCACCGGCGATCGCAGGCGGGGCGTGGGGCGTCAGCGGGGGGCCGGCTCGAGCTCGTAGGTGCCGGCATCGGCCATCAGCGACAGGAAAAGGTGCCCGTCCTTCAGGAGGTAGGAGCGGACGAAACCCCAGTCCTTGACGATGCGGTCGTGCAGCGAGTCCGGTCCGCACATCGCACGCGTCAAGGCCAGGGGGCCCAGCTCCAGGCGACCGGGCCCGGGAGAGGTCCACGTCCCGCGCCCGCGGTTGCAGTCGATCCGCGCCACCAGGGTGCCGTCGGTGTTGAACTCGATCGTGTACCGCGCGGGGTCGTCCGGAACGACGGTGGTGTCGTCGCCTCCCCGGAAGCGCACGAGCTGCCAGCGCGTGGTGCCCAGGGACGGCATGGCCGTGGGCGCCGCCAACGGTCCCTCCTTTGCCACCGCCGCCTCGAAGTTGGCCCTCTGGCCCGCGATGACGCGCTTGTAGCCCTCGGGGTCCACGAAGGCGCGAGCGCCCGCCGAGGCCGCACGCGCGCGCTTCTTCTCGAAGTCGAAGTAGCCGCCGTGGCCGGAGAGGAAGACGTCGGGTTCGAGAGAAGCGAGCACGTCCAGCGCGCGGCGGTAGTCGGCGGCGATGCCCGCGTAGGACGGGCCCTCCACCAGCCGGGTGCCGGGGTTGACGGAGGTGCTGCCCGCGAAGACAACGCGGTAGGGCCGTCCGTCCTCCTCGACGGTGGTGACCCAGGTCGTGCATCCCCGGGTATGGCCCGGTGTGTGGCGGGCGGTCAGGGTCAGCCCGCCCAGGGACGCGGTGTCGCCGTCCTTGAGCGCCCGGTCGGCGACCACGGGCGGGAAATGAAACGCGACCTCCCTCGCATACAGGTAGTCGGCGGTTCCTCCCGACTTCAGGAGGGGGACGTCCGCCTCCATC
>DATBIO010000094.1:0-26868 GCA_036556965.1 Vicinamibacteria bacterium | reverse complement strand
CGAGAGCGAAGAACGCGAACGCGCAGCCGCGCAGCAGTCCGCGGCCGCGGGCGAGCGCCTCGGCGATCAGCAGCCCCGGCAGCGCCATCGCGAGCAGGAAGACGGTCGCGGCGGCCGGCACGGTAGCCGCCGCGATCAATGCGGCGGCGAGCGCCGCCGCGAGCCACGCGCTCGCGGCGCCGCCCTGCAGGCGCTGGACGGTGAGCGGCAGCGCGGAGACGAGCGACAGCGGCGCCAGCGCCGGCAGGAAGCCGCCCACCCCGAAGAGCAGCGCCGAGGCGAGCCCCGCCCCGACGAGCCCGCCGAGGCGCGGCTCGAGCCCGGCTCCGGTTCCGGCCGAAACGGGTCCCCGCTCCGCCATCGCGCGCCCTCTTTCGCCCCCCCGGACTTCAGTCCGCGGCGTACGGCAAGAGCGCGATGTGGCGGGCCCGGTTGATCGCCTCGGTGAGCTTGCGCTGGTGCTCCGCGCAGGTCCCGAACATGCGCCGCGGCAGGATCTTGCCCCGCTCGGGCACGAACCCGACCAGCGTCTTCACGTCCTTGTAGTCGATGTAGTCGATGCGGTCCGCGCAGAACTTGCAGACCTTGCGCCGGCGGAAGAAGTAGCGCTTGCCCGCTTCCTTGTTGGGCCGTCCCCCGCCCCCGCCCACGCGCCCCGCGGGCCGCCCGCCTCCCGAGCCGAAACGGCCACCGCCTCCCTGGCTGCTCACAGCTCCACCTCCGCCGGCGTCTCGCGCGGTCCGCGGTGCTGGCGCCGCTTGGCCTCTTCCACCGCCCGGCGCGCCTTCTGCCGCTCGGCCTTGCGCATGTCCTCGTCCACGCGGACGGTGATGAAGCGGATGATGCCGTCCATCACGCGGATGCGCCGCTCGACTTCCTTCATCATGGCGGCGCCGCCTTCGGCCACCATGAGCACGTACCAGCCCTCGCGCTGGCGCTTCACCTCGTAGGCGAGGCGCTTCTTCCCCCACTTCTCGACCTTGGGGACCTGGCCGCCTTCCTTCTCGACGAAGCCCTGCACCTGGGCGGTGAGGGCATCCACCTCCGGCTCCCCCAGGTTGGGGTCGGCGATGAACAGGATCTCGTAAACGCGGTCCTTCAATTCTTCTGATCCTCCTTCCGGATCGGGAAGCGGCGCGGGCCGCGTCCACAAGCCCCTTTCCGGCCCGTCGGGCCATCGCGGGGGCAAGGAAGTCGACGATGCCGGCCTCTCGGCCGACCGGTGATTGTAGCCCGTCCCGTCTCAGGGAGGAAGCGGCCGCGCGTTGAAGCGGTTCATGGCCGCGGCCGTGCCCTCCCGGGCCATGACCTCCACGGCCTCCGCGGCCTGGCCCACGACCTCCTGCACCACCAGCACGTCCTCCTGGGGAAAGTCGGCCAGCACGTACTCGGCGAGGTCGGGAGGCGGCTCTCCCTTGCCGATGCCCAGGCGCACGCGGGGAAACTCCTCCGTGCCGAGCACGTCGATGATGGAGCGCAGGCCGTTGTGGCTGCCGTGGCTCCCCCGCTCGCGCACGCGGATGACGCCCAGCTCGAGGGCGATGTCGTCCACCACCACGATCAGCTCGGCGGGCGTGGAGGCGGTGCCCGCGAGGAGGGCCTCCACGGCCAGCCCGCTCCGGTTCATGAAGGTGAGGGGCTTGGCCAGCAGCGCCGGCTGGCCGCCCAGCGAGACCTCCGCCACCAGGGAATCGGCCTCCGGGCGGAAGCGCCCCACGCCGGCGCGGGCGGCGAGCGCGTCCACCACCATGAAGCCGGCGTTGTGGCGCGTGCGCCGGTAGCGCTCGCCCGGGTTGCCCAGGCCCACCACCACCCGCATCCTGGGGCGAGACTAATACCGGTCGAGGGGCGGGCGTGCGCGCCGATCGTCGCCCAGCCGCTCCACGGGCTAGGAGGGCTTCTTCTTCTCGGCCTTGTCCTCGCCCTCTTCCGCCGGCTTGCCCTTCTTGATGACCTCGGGCTCGGCCACGGCCTCGGGTGCCGCTGCCACCTCCGCCGCCACGGGTACCTCCTCGGCGCGCGGGGCCACCACGTGGACCACGACGATGTCGGGGTCGGCGAGGATGGTGACGCCCTTGGGCGCGGTCAGGTCGCTGACGCGGACGTGCTTGCCGATCTCGAGCTCGGAGACGTCCACCACGATGCGCTCGGGGATGTCGGCGGGGAGGCACTCCACCTCCAGCTCACGCGTGACGTAGTCCAGCACGCCGCCCTGGACCTTGACCCCCACGGGGGTGCCCGTGACCTCGACGTGCACGCTCACCGTCAGCAGCTTGTCGAGGGCGACCTCGTAGAAGTCGGCGTGGAGCAGGCGGCCCTTGATGGGCTCGACCTGGAACTCCTTGAGGATGACCTTGCGCCGGCTGCCGCCGAGGTCCAGCTCGAACAGCGTGTTCTCGCCGCTGGCGCTGCGCAGGATGGCGCCGATCTCCCTGGGGGAGACGGCCAGGGCCACCGCCTCCTGCTTGGCCCCGTAGAGGACGCCGGGGATGAAGCCCTCGGCGCGCAGGCGGCGGTTGGCGTTCTTGCCCATCAGGTTGCGGCTGCGGGCGGCGACGACGATCTCGGGCATGGGTCAGCTACTCCTGCGCACGGTGAGCCGTGAACGGACGACGGAAACTCCCGATTCTACGCCGAGACCGGGCGGCCCGCAAACCGGGGGGGGTCACACGAAGAGGCTGGTGACGGAAGCCTCTTCGTGGATGTTGCGGATGGCCTTGCCCATCAGCTCGGCGATGGAGAGCACCACGATCCGGTCGCTGCGCCGGACCTCCTCGCGGGGAGGGATGGAGTCGGTGACGATGACGCGGCTCAGGGGGCTCGCCTCGATCTTGGCCAGGGCCTGGCCCGACAGCACGGCGTGCGACGAGCTGGCCAGGACCTCCCGCGCCCCCGCCTCCTTGATGGCCTGGGCCACCTTGGTCAGGGTGCCCGCGGTGTCCACGATGTCGTCCACGATGAGGGCGGTCCGGCCGTCCACGTCGCCCACCACCTGGTGGACCTCGGCCACGTTGGGGCTCTCGCGCCGCTTGTCCACGATGGCCAGGCTGGCCTCCAGCCGCTTGGCGTAGGCGCGGGCCCTCTCCACCCCGCCCGCGTCCGGGGAGACCACGGTGAGCCGGGGCAGCTTCAGGCGGGTGACGTAGTCCAGGATGACGGGCGCCGCGAAGAGGTGGTCCACCGGGCAGTTGAAGAAGCCCTGGATCTGGGAGGCGTGCAGGTCCATGGTGAGCACACGGTCCGTGCCCGCGGCGGTGAGCAGGTCGGCCACCAGCTTGGCCGAGATGGGCACGCGCGGCTTGTCCTTGCGGTCCTGGCGGGCATAGCCGTAGTACGGGACCACGGCGGTGATGCGCGAGGCGCTCGACCGCTTGAACGCGTCGAGCATCACCAGCAGCTCCATCAGGTTCTCGTTCACGGGAGGGGCGGTGGGCTGCATCACGAACACGTCCGCCCCGCGCACGTTGTCCTGGATCTGGAACCACACCTCGCCGTCGGAGAAGCGCGAGAGGTGGGCGCGGCCGAGGGGAACGCCCAGGAAGCGCGCGATGGCCTCGCCCAGGCTGGCGTGGGCGTTGCCGGTGAAGATCCTCAGCTCGCGGGCCATGGGAGCGGGCGCATGTTAACCCAGGCACGGCGGGCGGCGGTGCCCGAGTGGCTGGGGCGGAAGGATTCGAACCTTCGATCCGGGGTCCAAAGCCCCGTGCCTTACCGCTTGGCGACGCCCCAGTCGTGGTCGACCCGCGCCCGGGGCGCGCGGGATCAGGCCTGGTCCGAGCTCGTCCCTCCGCTCGACGCGCTGGGGGCGGGTTCCGGCCCGCCGGGCGCCCCGCCACCCGGCGCCGCGCCGCCCGGCGCGGCAGGGCCGCCCTGGGCCACCTGCTGCCGGTAGACCGCGAGCACCTTCTCCTCGAGGTATTGCCGCATCTGGTTGTTGAGCGGATGGGCGATGTCCTTGAAGGTGCCGTCCTTCCGCTTCTTGCTGGGCATGGACACGAAGAGGCCCTTGGGCCCGTGGATGATCTTGATGTCCGTTACCACGAAACACTGATCGAAGACGATCGAAACGAAGGCCTTGAGCTTCTCATCATCTACGGGGATGACCTTGACGTCCGTGATCTCCATGATGTCCTTCCCTTCCCTGGACCCAACCTCGAGCACGTGAAAGCGTCGCGAACGACCGCCACCAGATCGTGCGGTATTGGTCGAAGGTGAGCGTGCGGCTGCGGACGGCGCCGAATCCGGCGGAACGGACCGCCCTGTGCGCGCGGCGCGCCCGTGCGGCGTCGCCGAAGACGCCGAAGTAGCTCGATCCACTTCCGGAGAGCAGCGCCAGCTGAGCACCCTCCCGAATCAGGATACCCCGGATCGCCTTCACCCTATCCGCCAGGTCCGGGGCTTCCTGGAGGGCCGCCTCCTCGAGCTCGTTGGTGAGGGCGGAGTACGTCGACGCGCCCTCCGAGTCGTTCGAGATGAAGCGAAAAATGGTATGGCTGTCCTCGCGGGGAGTCAAACTTCGGTCGAGGCGCGCGAATACGGCCGCCGTGGACACGGCCGGCCCCGGAAAGGCCAGGACGACCTGCGCGCGCACCTGCCGGCGCAGGGGATACACCTCGTCACCCCGTCCCAGGCCCAGGGCGGTGCCGCCCATCAGGAAGTAGGGCACGTCGGCGCCCAGCCGGCGCGCGTGGGGGTGGAGGCCGGAAGGCCCGAGGCCCAGCCGCCACAGCCGGTCGAGGGCCATGAGCACGGCGGCGGCGTTGCTGCTCCCTCCTCCCAGGCCGCCCGCCACGGGGATCCGCTTGACCAGGGTGATGGTGACGCCCTGGCGGATCCCCGCCCAGCGGCGGAGTCCTTCCGCCGCGCGGCAGGCGAGGTTGCGCCCGTCGAGGGGGACGCCGGGATGCGCGCAGCGGACGGAGACCTCGCGCGGGTGCGGCTCCAGCAGCACGTCGTCGTGGAGGGCGACGGTCTGGAACAGCGTGCGCAGCTCGTGGTAGCCGTCGGCGCGCGTGCCCAGCACCTCCAGTCCCAGGTTGACCTTGGCGAAGGAGGGCAGGGCCACTCCCCCCGCGCGCCGCTTCACCGCCACAGCGACCGCGCCTCCTCCGCGTCCACGGAGCGGTAGCCCTGGTGCATGGGCTCCGCGAAGACGCCCTCGGGGAGGACGGGGTCCAGCTCGGCCTCCTCCACGGTGGCGGTGAGCCGCGCCCCGTCGGGCAGGGTGGCCTCCACGCGTATCGGCAGGCCGTCCTTCCAGCGCGCCTCGTAGCGGGCCAGCCGCGGCGGCGGCTGCCCGAGCAGCAGGTCCAGGACTTCGGCCGGCGTGAGGGCCACGCCCAGCAGCGCCTCCAGGTCGAGGGCGCTGGCGGCGCCCCGGAAGACGGCGCGCTCCGCGGGGAAGACGGCCACGAGCTGGCCGCCGCCCGCCACCGTCACCAGGCGCGCGCCCGCGGGGCCCGGCACCTCCACGCGCAGCATGTCCGGGCGCGCGAGCGCGATCAGCACCGGGGTGCGTGCGCGGAAGTCGCGGGCGCGGAGGGAGACGCGCACGCGTCCGCTGTAGGACTGCGCGGCGCGGGCCCGGGCCACGGCCTGGGGAGTGGGTGGCGGCAGGGTGGCGCAGCCGGCGAGCAGCGCGGCCAGCAGGAGGCCGGTGCGCCGGCGGCCGGGCGTCACTCCTGCGGGTTCTGCGTGCTGCCCAGCCGCGCCTTGGCCTCGCGGATCTTGCGCTCGACGTTGGCGCGGTCGAGCTCCTCGTCCTCGTCCTCGCCGCCCAGGGCCTGCTCCCAGAAGGACAGGGCCTCGTCGAGCTTGCCGCGGCGGTGGAGGACGTCGCCGAGGTGGTCGAGGACGACCGCGTTGCGCGTCTCCTTGCCCGCGGCGCGCCGGAGGTAGCCCTCGGCCTGCTCCAGGCGGTCGAGCCGGTAGAGGGCCCAGCCCAGGCTGTCGAGGTAGGCCCCGTTCTCGGGATCGAGGGCCACCGCCTTCTCGATGAGGGTGACCGCCTCCGAGACGCGCACGCCACGGTCGGCGTTCATGTAGCCGAGGTAGTTGAGCACGGGGGCCGAGTCGGGCTGCAGGACGAGGGCCTCCCGGAAGACGACCTCCGCCGCGTCGTGCTGCTTGCGCCGCTCGAGCACCGCCCCCAGCTGGAACAGCGTGCGCAGGCTGCGCGGGTCGATGGCGCGCGCCTGCTCGAGGGTGGACTGCGCCTCCGGCAGCAGCTCGGCGCGGCGGTAGAAGTCGGCCACCTCCGCCAGCACGTCGAGGTCGCCCGCGCGCGAGCGCCGCAGCTCTTCCACGATGCGCCGGGCCTGGGGGAGGTCCCCCTGCGTGCGCAGCACGTTGGCCTCCGCAGTGGCCAGGCCGGCGTCCTCCGGGAACCGCCCGCGCGCCTGGCGCACCGCGGCCAGCGCCCCGGGCAGGTCCTTGGCCAGCACCAGGGCGTCCACGTGCTGGGCGAGGAGGATCGCGTCCGGGTCGCCGCCTACTCCGAGGGCGCGCCCGAAGGCGTCGGCGGCCTCGGCGTGGCGTCCCAGCTGCTGCTGCACCATGCCCAGGTGCATGAGGAACGTCCGGTCGTTGGCCCCCGCCTCGCCCCGGTCCTCGCCGCGCCGGTCGCGGTCGAGGATGCGCTCGAGCAGGGCGGCGGCGGCGGCGAAGTCGCGGCGGGCCTCCGCCACCGTCACCTTGAGGAAGGCGGCGCGCAGGTCGCCCGGCTCCGCGGCGAGCATGGCGTCGGCCGCCGCGTCCGCCCCCGCGAAGTCGCGCAGCTCGCGCAGGGTACGGCCGCTGAGCTCGAGGGCCAGCCGGTTCCGGGGGTCGGCGGCGAGCACGGCCTGCGCCTCCGCCTTCGCCTCCGGGTAGCGGCGCGCGCGGAAGAGCACGTCGCCCAGGAGCAGGCGGACGCGGACGTTGCGGGGCTCGAGCTCGAGGGCCTTGCGGAAGTTGGCCACCGCCTGCTCGTTCTGCTGCGCGCGCGCGTAGATCTCGCCCAGGGCCTGGAAGGTGCGCGCCGAGGTGGGGTCCTGGTCGGCGGCCACGCTGAGGGCGGCCGCCGCCTTCTCCGTGTCGCCCGCGCCCAGGTAGGCGCTGCCGAGCTGCAGGCGTGCCTCCAGGTCCTCGGGCACCCGGTCCAGGTACTTCTCCCAGGTGCGGGCGGAGGCCGCGGGCTGCCCGATGCCGCCGTAGAGAGCGGCCAGCGTGCGCAGGACGGCGACGTCCTCGGGGTCGAGGCGCACCGCCTCCTCGTAGGCGCGGGCCGCCTCCGCGGCCAGCGCCTCCGAGTTCTCGGCCTCCGCGCGGGCCTGCAGGATCTGGGCGAGGACGAGCTGGCCCTCGGCCTGCGCGGGGGCCAGGCGCACCGCCTCGCGCGCCTCCGCCAGCGCCTCCTCCACCCGGCCCGCTTCGCGCAGGAGCTGCGCCACCTCGAGGTGCAGGCTGGCGTCGCCGGGGTCGGCGCGGAGCGCCTTGCGGTACTCCTCCATCGCCTCGTCGTAGCGGCCGGCCAGGCGCTGCTGCACGCCCATGCTGAAGTGGTAGTAGGCCGCCGGACGGTCCGCTACCGCGGGGGGCGCGAGCAACAGGAGGGCGAAGACGGGCAGGTTCATGCGCGGCGAAGGGCCGGAACGATTGTCACACGCGCTCGCGCGAGCCGTCAAAGAAAGCGGGGGGGCGCGCCGCGCCCCCCCGAAGCGCGCTCAGGCCGCGCGCGTGAAGGCGCGGTACTCCTCGAGGATCCAGTCCTTGACGCGCCGCGACTCCGCCGCCGCGCCGTCCACCGAGCGCAGGTAGTCGAAGTACCGGCGCTCGCCGCCCACGCCGAAGGCACGCGAGGGGAAGGTCACGTAGACCTCGCCCTCCGGCGACCGCCACAGGCTGAAGCCGACCAGCTTCATGCCCGACAGGGGCTCCCCCGCGCCCTCGAACACGATCTCCGCCTCGCAGACCAGGCGCTCCGGCATGTTCTCCTTGGTCACGAACTGCACGTGCATCTCCATCCTCCAGTCCAGGTTTCTGCGTCTCTTCTGGTTGGTGCCGGAGGGAGAGCCCGGCGGCCTTGAAGGGGCGGATCGCCCCCTCGGGGCGCCAAGCGTAGGGGGGCGGGTGGACAGGCGAGGTCCGCTACCGCGCGCCCGCGCGCGTGCGCTAGACTCGCGGGACCATATGGCAGTCCACCCCGACCTGCTCGAGATCCTCGCCTGCCCCGTGTGCAAGACCCCGGTGGAGCTGGTGAAGGAGGGGGCCGGCCTGCGCTGCACGCAGTGCCGGCGCGTCTACCCGATCCGGGACGACATCCCCATCATGCTCCCGGAGGAGGCGAGCGTCGAAGACTGAAGCGGCCGCCGCCGCGCCGCCCTTCGTGGAGCGGCGGCAGGCGGGGCGTCGCCAGGGCGACCGGCTGGAGGCGGCGGCGCGGGCCGCCGACCTGGAGAAGGTCCAGGCCGCCCTGGTCGCGGGCATGGCCGCGACCTGCGCCGTCTCCATCTTCGCCGCGCAGGCGCTGCTGGCCGTGGCCGTGGCCGTCTACCTCGTCCGCCTCCTGCGGGGCGAGGCGCGCCTGAGCCGCCTGCCCCTGGACGGGCCCATCCTGGCCTTCGCGGTGTGGACGCTGCTCTCCGCGTCGTTCTCGCTCGACCCCCTGGCCTCCCACGAGAGCGCGAAGAAGCTGGTGCTGTTCGCGGTCTTCTACGTGGCGGTGGACGTCATGCGGCGGCCGGAGGAGCGCGAGCGCGTCCTCGACGCCGCGGTGCTGGGGGGGGTGGCCCTGGCCGCGGGCGCGCTCCTGCAGTACCAGTTCCTGGGCTTCGACACGCTCCAGCACCGGCCGCGCTCCTTCCTCGGGCACTACATGACGGCTTCCGGGCTGGTCATGGCCGTCCTGGTGCTCGCGGCCGCGCGCCTGGTGTTCCGCCGGCGGCCGGCCGCCCCCACGCGCGCCGACCTGGCCGCGGCGGGCGTGCTCGCGGCCGCCCTGGCCGCGCTGACCCTGCTCAAGGCCAGCGGAGCCCTGGCCCTCGAGGGCGAGCGCGTCTTCGTGGCCGGCCTGGTGGCGGCCGGCGCCGCCCTCGTGCTGGGGCGCGGCCGCTGGCCCACCCCGGCCACCTCGTCCCTGCTCTGCCTGACGGCCGTTCCCCTCTGCGCGGCCGCCCTCCTCGTCTCGCGCACGCGCAACGCCTGGCTGGGCGCCCTGGCCGGGCTGGCCGCGGTGGCCGTCCTGCGCGCGCCGCGCCTGCTCTGGGCCCTGGCCGGCGCCGTGGTGGCGCTGGGCCTCCTGCGGCCGTCCCTGGTGGCGGAGCGCCTGACGGTCATGGACGCCAGCAGCAAGGACCGCTGGTTCATGTGGCAGGCCGGCATCGACATGATCCGGGACAAGCCGGTGTTCGGCCAGGGCCCCCGCATGGTGGAGGTGGTGTACCCGCGCTACCGCTGGCCGGAGGCGCCCAACCCCCTCACCCCCCACCTCCACAACAACGCGCTGCAGATCGCGGCGGAGAGCGGGCTGCCCGCCCTCGCCTGGTGGCTCTGGCTGGTGTCCGCCATCATGGGCGACGCCCTGCGCGAGCTGCGGCGCCGCGCCGCGCGTGCGGCGCGGGGCGCGGCGGGGGCCGCCTTCGCGCTGCTCTGCGCGACCATGGTGGCGGGACTGTTCGAGTACAATTTCGGCGACTCCGAGATCCTGATGCTCCTGCTCGTCGTCTCCGCCGCGCCCTACGCCCTGCGGCGCCAGCGCGAAGACGCCGAGGCCGCGGCCTGAGCCGGGCCGCGCGGCGCCCGGCCATGCGCCCCCTCGGCCACCGACGCGCGGCGCGGCTGCTGCGGGCCATGGCCGGCCGCCGCGTGCTCGTGGTGGGCGACGTCATGCTCGACGAGTTCGTGTGGGGCCACGTCGCGCGCATCTCGCCCGAGGCCCCCGTGCCCGTGGTGACCGTCACCGGGCAGAGCCACCACCTGGGCGGCGCCGCCAACGTGGCCGGCAACGTGCGCGCCCTGGGGGGGGAGGCAGTGGTGGCGGGGGTGGTGGGAGAGGACGAGGCCGGGGCCAGGCTGCGGGGCGCGCTCGCCGCCGCCGACGTGGAGGACGCGCTCGTCTCGGTGGCCGCGCGTCCCACCACGGTGAAGACGCGCGTGATCGCGCACCACCAGCAGGTGGTGCGGACGGACCGCGAGGTGGCGGACGCGGTCGCGGGAGAGGCTCTGCGCGCGCTGGCCGAGGCCGCGCGCCGCCACCTGCGGCACTGCGACGCGGTGGTGGTCTCCGACTACCGCAAGGGGGTGGTCACCGCGCCCCTCCTGAAGGCCCTCCTGCCCGCGGCACGCCGCCGCCGCGTGCCCGTGCTGGTGGACCCCAAGGTGCGCCACCTCGACCTCTACCGCGGGGCCACCCTCGTCACTCCCAACCTGGCCGAGGCCGAGGAGGGGAGCGGGGTGGCCGTGCGCGACGCCGCCTCGCTCGAGAAGGCGGGGCGCACCCTCCTGCGGCGGCTGCTCTGCGCGGCGGTGCTGGTCACGCGCGGCGAGCACGGCATGAGCCTGTTCCCGAGGGAGGGCCGCACCGTGCACATCCCCACCGCCGCCCGCGAGGTCTTCGACGTCACGGGGGCCGGGGACACCGTGATCGCCACCCTGGCCCTGGCCCTGGCCGCCGGGGCGTCTCCCACGGAGGCGGCCCGCGTGGCGAACCTCGCCGCGGGCGTGGTGGTGGGCAAGGTGGGCACGGCCACCGCCACCGCCGCGGAGATCCTGGCCGGCCTGGCCTCTCCCCGCCCGGCATGAGCATCGCCGTCGTCGGCGCGGGCCCGGCCGGCTCCCTGCTCGCCTGGCACCTGGCGCGCGCGGGCGCGCGCGTGACCGTCTTCGACCCCTCGCATCCGCGCGAGAAGCCGTGCGGGGGCGGCCTCACCGGCAAGGCCCTCGCCCTCCTGCCCCCTGCTCCCGCCGAGGACCCCCTCCCCGCCCGCGTGGTATCGGAGTGCGCGTTCGAGGCCGGCGCCGCCGCCGCCCAGGTGGACCTGCCCGCGCCCATCGCGGTGGCCTCGCGGCGGGAGCTGGACGAATGGCTGCTCCGCCAGGCCGTGCGCGCCGGCGCCCGCCACGTGGCGGAGCGCGTGGTCGCGCTGGAGAAGGGGGCCCTGCGCACGGCGGGCGGGCGCGCCGTGCCCTTCGACCTCGTGGTGGGGGCGGACGGCGCCGGCAGCATCGTGCGGCGCCGCTTCCTGGCGCCCATCCCCACCGAGCGCCGCATGATGGCCGCGGGCTGGTTCGTGGGAGGGACCTCGCCGCTGCTCGTCCGCTTCGCGGAGGACATCGGCGGGTATCTCTGGCTCTTCCCGCGGCGCGACCACGTGGGCGTCGGCATCTGCGCCCCCCTGCGCGCGGTGCCCACGCGCGTCATGCTCGACCGGCTCGAGCGCGAGGTGGCGCGCCACTTCCCCGCCCTGGCCCCGCCCGACTCCGGGCGCTACGCGCACACCATCCCCTCGCCCTCCGCCGACGCGCGGTCGCTCCTGGAGGTGGCCGGCGAGGGCTGGGCCCTGGTGGGCGACGCCGCGGCGCTGGCCGACCCCATCACGGGCGAGGGCATCTACTACGCGCTGCGCTCGGCCGCCCTCCTCGCGCAGGCGGTGGCCGCCGGCCGCTCCCCGCGCGCCTACGCGGCGGAGCTGGTCGAGGACTGCGGGGCGGAGCTGCTGCGGGCGGCGGCCATCCGGGGCGCGTTCTACCGGCCCGGGTTCGCGCCGCGCATGGTGGCCTTCGGCGCGCGCAGCCGCGCCATCCGCGAGGTGATGGCGGAGCTGGTGCTGGGCCGGCAGGGGTACCGCGGGCTGAAGCGCCGCCTCCTGCGCGCGGGCCCGCGCTTCGTGGTGGACCTGGCCGCCAGCGTGCTCCGTGCCGCCTGAGCCCGCGTTCGTGGCCCGCGCCCTGGAAGCCGCGCGCCGGGCGGCGCAGGCGGGGGGGGCGGCCGCGCTCCCGCACTGGCGGAACCTGGCCTCCGTGGAGACCAAGGCCGACGGCACGCCGGTCACGGCCGCGGACCGCGCGGCGGAGGCGGCCATCCTCGAGGTCCTGCGCGGCGCCTTCCCGGACCACGCCGTCCTCAGCGAGGAGAGCGGTGCCTCGGGCGGGCCGTCCCCCTCGCGCTGGATCGTGGACCCGCTGGACGGCACCCTCGGGTTCTCGCGCGGCGGGCGCCACTGGGGACCGCTGGTGGCCCTCGAGCACGAGGGGCGGGTCCTGGCGGGGGCCATGGCCCTGCCCGCCATGGGCGAGAGCTACTGGGCCGCGCGCGGCCACGGCTGCTGGCGCGACGGCGAGCGGTGCGCGGTGTCGGAGGTGGCGGCGTGGTCCGGCGCCATCCTGCTGGTGGGCTCGCTGCGTCCCCTGCTCGGACGCCGCGAGGCCGGCATGCTCTCCCTCATCCGCGGCGCCCGCCAGACGCGCTGCCCCGGCGACCTCGCCGGGGTGGCCGACCTCGTGAGCGGGCGCGCCGAGGCCTGGCTGGAGGCGGGCGTGCAGGCCTGGGACCTGGCCGCGCTCAAGGTCATGGTGGAGGAGGCGGGCGGCCGCTTCACGGACCTCCAGGGCGGCGACGACATCGAGCGCGGCGAGGCGGTGGCCAGCAACGGCCGGCTGCACGCGCACCTCCTGGCCGCGCTCGCCTGACGCGCCGTCCCCGCCGGGGAACGCGGGTCAGGGCGCGGGACGGGGGTCGGGCGCGGTGGCCACCGCGTGCAGCTCCTCGACCCCTCGCAGCACGCCTCCCCGCATCACCTGGCGCAGCTTGCGGAAGGCGGCCACGTCCCGCGTGGGGTCGGCGTCGAGGACGAGCAGGTCGGCGAGCTTCCCCTTCGCCACCGTGCCCAGGTCGGCCGCGCGGGACATGGCCTGCGCCCCGCCCTGCGTCGAGGCCACCAGGACCTGCATGGGCGTGAGCCCGGCCTTCTGCATGGCCTCCATCTCGGCGTACACGGACGGCCCGTGCAGGGTCAGCGGGTTCCCCGCGTCGGTGCCCATGGCCACCACCACGCCCGCCGCCTGCACGCGCTTCAGGTTCTCCGCCGATGTCCTCTCGCGCTCGGCGGTGCGCGCGGCGCGCGCGCGCACGTCGTCGGGCCTGGCCGCGCCCTTGGCCAGGGCGGAGGCGGCGGCCAGGCGGGCGCGGGTGGCGGGGTCGAGACAGCCGTTGGGGTCGTCCACCGCGGGGGGCGCGCCGGTGGCCCCGGACTCGTTGAGCCGCACGTAGCCGCCGGCCACCACCAGCGTCGGGGTGTAGACGGTCTTGCCCCGCCGCAGCAGCTCCACGAACTCGTCGTCCACCGGGCGGTCCCACACGCTGTGCACGAGCAGGGACGCCCCGGCGCGCACGGCGGCCTTGGCTTCCTCCAGGCCGGTGGCGTGCACGATGAGGGGCAGCCCCGCCTTGCGCGCCTCCTCGCCCGCGGCGGCCACGAAGGGCGCGAAGTCCGCGGCCTTCTCGTCCGCGCCCACGATGAACCAGACCTTCACCGCGTCGGCACCGTGCGCGGCCAGGTAGCGCACGCCGCCGCGTCCCGACTCCTCGTCCTTGAGGTGGATGAACTGCCTCTCCGCGGGCAGGTTCAGCCAGTGGTCGCGCGTGGAGAGCAGCGGCCCCGCCGCCGAGACGCGGGGGGCGCGCGTGTCCGCCTCCGTGGCTTCGCGCAGGCCGATGGTCCAGGGGTAGCCGCCCACGTCGAAGACGGCGGTGACCCCCGAGCAGAGGTAGCTGCGGAAGAAGCGCTCGGGGTGCGCGCGCAGGTCGGCCTGCGTCTTCTCGTACGGGTGCGTCTCGCGCACGTCGATGGCGTCCGGCCGGCCGTCCGCCCAGCCCGTCTGCGAGAAGTGCACGTGCGCGTCCACCAGGCCCGGCGTGACCCACTTCCCCGCCACGTCCACCACGCCCACGCCCGCGGGCACCGGGCAGCTCGCGCGCGGGCCGGCGCAGTCCACGCGCCCGCCGCGCACGATCACCGTGGCCTCGGGGATCGGCGCGCCGCCGGTGCCGTCCACCAGCGTGGCTCCCACCAGGGCCAGGGGCGCGGGCGGGGTGCCCGGGGGCGCGTCGAAGGCGGTGGTGACGGCGATCTTCCACCCCGCGTCCGTCTCCAGGAAGAGCCGCTCGGAGAGGCCGGCGCGCTCGTCGGCGCCGTAGCGCACGCGGTAGCGGTAGGTGCCGTAGACCACGCCCGGCCGCACGGGCACGAGCTGGAGGTCGCGCGCCTCGAAGGTGTCGGGCCAGCCGTCGCCGGCACCCGCGGCCAGCCCCTCGTAGCCCAGGGCCGGCCCCTCGGGGCCGGTGCGGGCCAGCGTGGGCGCCTGCGCGTACTGCGCCAGGTACGTGGCGCGGTCGCGGCGGCGGATGGCCTCGAGGTTGCGCTCGAACACGGCGCGGGCGGCCGCCACGTCGGGCGGCTCCGCCGCGGCCAGGGCCACCACCAGCAGGGCGGCGGCGCTCAATGGCGGAAGTGCCGCACGCCGGTGAAGACCATGGCCAGCCCGTGCTCGTCGGCGGCCGCGATCACCTCCTCGTCGCGCACGGAGCCGCCGGGCTGGATGACCGAGGTGGCCCCCGCCTTGGCGATCTCGTCCAGGCCGTCGCGGAACGGGAAGAAGGCGTCGGAGGCGGCGGCCGTGCCCTCGAGGGGGAGCTGCGCCTTCAGGGACGCGATGCGCGCGGAGTCCACCCGGCTCATCTGCCCCGCCCCCACTCCCACCGTCTGCGTGGCGTTGGCGAAGACGATGGCGTTGGACTTGACGTGCTTGGCCACCGTCCAGGCCAGGCCCAGCGCCTTCCACTCCTCCTCGGAGGGCTTGCGCTTGGTGACCGTCTCGCAGCGCGCGCGGTCGAAGCGGGCCAGGTCGAACTCCTGGACGAGCAGGCCGCCCATCACCCGGCGCAGGTCGAAGCCGGCGACCTTGTGGATGGAGGTGGTGTCCATGTCCATCACGCGCAGGTTCTTCTTGGCCCCGAAGGCCTGCTTGGCCTCCGCCTCGTAGCCGGGCGCGATCACCGCCTCCACGAACACCTCGGCCAGCCGGCGCGCGGTGGCGGCGTCGAGCCTGCGGTTGAAGGCCACGATGCCCCCGAAGGCGGAGACGGGGTCGCAGGCCCAGGCCCGCCCGTAGGCCTCCTCCGGACCCTTGCCCAGGGCCGTGCCGCAGGGGTTGTTGTGCTTCACGATCACGCAGGCCGGCTCGTCCAGCTCCGTGACCAGGCGCCAGGCGGAGTCCAGGTCGAGGATGTTGTTGTACGAGAGCTCCTTGCCCTGGAGCTGGCGCGCCGCGGCCACGGAGTACAGGGTGGAGCCGAGGTCGCTGTAGAAGGCGGCGCGCTGGTGCGGGTTCTCGCCGTAGCGCAGGTCCTGCACCTTCTCGAAGGACGGGGAGAAGCGGTAGGGGAAGATGCTCTCGCTCTCCGCCACCGCGTAGCGGTCGTCCCTGTCCTCCACCTGGGCGAAGTAGGCGGCGATGGCCGCCTCGTAGCTGGCGGTGTGGCGGAAGGCCTTCTGCGCCAGGTAGAGGCGCGTGGGCCGGTCGATGCCCCCCGGCCGGTCGAGCTGCTCGAGGAGCACGCGGTAGTCGGCGGGGTCCACCACCACCGCCACGTGCTGGAAGTTCTTGGCCGCCGCCCGCACCATGGTCGGGCCGCCGATGTCCACGTTCTCCACCGCCTCCGCGAAGGGGGCGCCCTTGGCCACCTTGTCCTCGAAGGGGTAGAGGTTCACCACCACCACCTCCACGGGCGCGATGCCGTGCCGGGACAGGGCCTCGGCGTGCGCGGGCAGGTCGCGGCGGGCCAGGATGCCGCCGTGCAGGAGCGGGTGCAGGGTCTTCACGCGGCCGTCCAGGATCTCCGGGAAGCCGGTGACGTCGCCGATGGGGACGACGGGGACCCCGTGCCGCCGCAGCTCGTCGGCGGTGCCGCCGGTGGACACCACCTCGAAGCCCCGGGCCACCAGGCCCTGCGCCAGCTCCACCACCCCATCCTTCTTGTATACGGAGAGGACGGCGCGCGGGCGGCTCACGAGCGGCCCCCGGGGCCGGCGGCGGCGGCGGGCCCGCGCTCGGAGGGCACCACCACCGAGGGGACGGGCGGCCGCGTGAGGTCCCCGTTGGCCGCCCGCCAGAGGGCCAGCCAGGTGGCGGCGATCGCGTTCACCGCGCGCGAGTAGGCCAGGGAAGCCACGCCGTACACGGGCGAGCGGTAGTCGAGGGTGCGGTGGTCCACCAGGCGCCCGCGGACGAAGAGCTCGACGCCGATGACGGGCGAATCGCTGCGGCTGCGGTCGAGCACGGCCTGCCAGTAGCCGGGCAGGTCCTTGGGCCAGAGGCGGAGGGCGTCGCGGTCCAGCATCACCACCGGGATCTTGGAGAGGTTGGCCTCCACGAACGCGTAGTACTCGCGCGTGACTCCCACCGGGTAGCCGGCCGCGCCCACGGAGAGGACGGGGTCGCTGAGGTCGGCGGGCACGCGGTAGAGGGCGCCGAGCTTGACCGCGGCCGCGCTCACCTTCTGCTCCCGCAGCAGGCCCAGGGGCTCGGCCGTGCGGCCCTCCAGCGCCGCCAGCGTCGCGGGCTGGATCCGCCCCGCGCTGAGGTCGCCCTGCAGGGCCTGGCTGACCTCGGGGGGGAAGCGCGCGGCCTCTTCCAGGATCTCGCGCTCGTGCTTGGCCATGAGGACGGCCAGGGACCCGGGCAGGAGCCGGCGAGCGTCGCGCGCGAGGCTCCGCATGACGGCGGCGGGCCAGCAGAGGGCGGGGGTCGCTCCCGCCGTGACCACGAGCACGGCGGCCAACAGGTGTCTCATCCGCCCTCCCCTATCCCTTGACCGGCTTCGCCTTGAGGCTGACCTTGCCGTCCTTGACCTCGAGGCGGAAGTCCACCGCCTGCGCCCCGCGGTCGGCCATGATGCGGGCGGACTGGTCGCGGATCAGCTTCTGGAAGGACTCGAACTTCACGGGCTGCTCGCCCGCCGCCTGCCGCATCTGCAGGAAGCGGTCGTAGAGGTCGCGCACGTTCGCGCCGTCCGCGCTCTTCACGCGGTACTCGGGGACGACGGAGGAGGAGGCCGCCGCGGCCGCGCGCGGGGCGGGGGCGGCGGGAGCGGGCGCGGGCGGGGGGGGAGCGACGGCGCGGCCGTGCAGGCCCAGGGGCCGCCCCTCCTCCATGGCCCGCACGCGCTTGTTCCACAGCTCGTTGAACGTGTTGTAGCGGGCGACCAGGGTCTGGTAGCGGAAGCGGTCCGTGTTGTTGCGGATCTCCGCGTAGGCGTAGCGCCGGATGAGCTGCTCGACGCGGCCGCGCAGGTCGTGCGGCGGCTTGCGCTCCGTGCCGCCGAAGAACTTGTCCCACTCGATCTGGAGCTGCCGGATCCACCCCTCGAGCAGGTCCAGGTCGTCGTTCACGGGCATGGAGCGCTACTCCGGCTCCTTGACGAACACCCAGAAGAGGGGCAGCCACAGCTCGCGCGCGTAGGGCACCCTCTTCCGGTCGAACGTCACCTCGGTCCCCGGCCGGGCGCCCACCAGCGCGAACAGGTCGCGCAGCGCCGCCGCCTCCTCCACCGTGAACTCGGCATGGTGCACGGTGTTCCCGAGCTCGCTCGTCTCGCGGTAGGCCTCGGAGCGCCGGGCCAGGGCCACCGCCCGCTCGTAGCCCTCGCCCGCCCAGCGGTCGAAGGACACGCCCATGCGGAAGGGCCGCGGCCTCCGCCCCGGGTAGAGCACGTCCGCCATGTCGTCGGAGAGGGCGCTGATGTCCGCCTCCTCCTTGGGCACCACCGGCTCCAGGCGCTCGGCGAAGGTCTCGGCGCGGGGGCGGGCCACGGCGGCGAGGATACCCGACTCGCGAGTTCGGAGTCGAGACGTTCGCGTACACTGCGGCCGTGGCCGTGGACCTGCGGCGGCGGCTGCCCCCGGTGGACGAGCTGCTGCGCGACGCCCGCCTGGCGCCGCTGCAGGCGGCCCACGGGCGCCCCGCCCTGCGCCACGTGCTGCGCGGCCTGCTCGACGAGGCGCGCGCCTGCGCCGCCCGCGGCGACGCCGCCGCCCTGGAGCGGGAGCTGGAAGGGCTGCCCCGGCGCGCGGCCGAGGTCCTGGCCCGCGCCGCCGTCCCGTCGCTGCGCCGCGTGCTCAACGCCACCGGGGTGATCGTGCACACGAACCTGGGGCGCGCGCCCCTGCCCGGGGAGGTCGCGGCCCGCGTGGCGGAGGTGGCCGCCGGCTACTCCAACCTGGAGTACGACCTGCTGCGCGGAGACCGCGGCGACCGCGAGGTGCACGCGGAGTCCCGCCTGCGCGCGCTGCTGGGGGCGGCGGGCTCCGTGGTGGTGAACAACAACGCCGCCGCCGTGCTCCTCGCCGTCAACACCCTGGCCGAGGGCCGCGAGGTGCTGGTCAGCCGCGGCGAGCTGGTGGAGATCGGCGGGTCGTTCCGCATCCCCGACGTCATCCGCAAGGCGGGCGCCCGCCTGCGCGAGGTGGGCACCACCAACCGCACGCGCCTCGGCGACTACCGCGCCGCCCTCTCCCCCGACACCGCGCTCCTGCTGAAGATCCACCCCAGCAACTTCCGCATCGTCGGCTTCACGGAGGCCCCCACCCGCCGCGAGCTGGCGGCGCTGGCCGCGGAGGCGGGCCTCCCGCTGGTGGAGGACCAGGGCAGCGGCCTCCTCACCCCGTGCCCGGAGGTGCTGGGGGCGGAGGAGGGCGCGGCGGCCAGCCTGGCCGAGGGCGTGGACCTCGTGACCTTCAGCGGCGACAAGCTGCTGGGGGGGCCGCAGGCCGGCCTGGCCGCGGGCCAGGCGCGCGTCACGGAGGCCATGCGCCGCAACCCCCTGTACCGCGCCCTGCGCGTGGACAAGATGACGCTGGCGGCGCTGGAGGCGGTGCTGGCCCTCCACGAGTCGGGCGCCGCCGCCCAGGCCCTGCCCGTGCTGCGGATGCTGCACCTCCCGGTGGAGGCGGTGGCCGCGCGCGCGGAGGCGATGGCGCGCCGCCTGCGCGAGCGGGCGGAGGTCGAGGTGTCGCTCCGCGACGGCACCTCGGCCGTGGGAGGCGGCGCCGCCCCCCTGCACGAGGTCCCCACCCGCCTCCTGGCCGTGGCCCACCCGCGCCACCCGCCCGACGCCCTGGCCGCGGCCCTGCGCGCGCACGAGCCGCCGGTGGTGGCGCGCGTGGCCGACGGCCGGCTGCTGCTCGACCTGCGCACGGTGGAGCCCGCGGACGAGGAGGCGCTCCTGGCCGCCCTGTGCGCGGCCGTGCAGGAGGACTGAAGCCGTGGCATCATCCGCCTGCCCGAGCCCATGCGCGCCGCCGCCGTCCTCCTTCTCCTAGCCGCCGCCCCCGCCGCCGCCGAGCCGCGCACCTGGAACGTGGGCCGCATCCGCGTGACCGTGGAGATGGAGGGCGCCTACCCCGGCGGCCTCCTCGTGGCGAGCATGCGCACGGCGCGCGGGTTCAGCGGCGTTCAGTACGCGGTCCTGGACGGCCGGCGCTGCCCGTTCTTCTCCGCCGCGGGCGGGCGGCGCGCGCTGGTGCCGGTCCCCGCCACCCTCCGCCCCGGCGCGTACACGATGGGCATCGAGCTGCGCACGCGGAGGGGACGGCAGCGCATCCCGCTCAAGCTCGACATCCGCGAGCGCCAGTACCCGCAGCGGACGGTCGTGCTCCCCGACGACAAGCGCAGCCTCGCCATCCACCCGGAGGCCGTGCGCGAGGGCCGCAAGGTCCAGCTCCTGCTGCGCACGGAGACGCCGCGCCAGCTCTGGAGCGCGCCCTTCCGCCCCCCGGTGGCGGCGGAGCCCGTGTCCAGCTACGGCCGGCCCACCAGCTACGTCGGCGCCTTCCCCGTGGAGGCCACCACGGACGCCGTGCACGGCGAGTACCACCGCGGCATCGACTACGCGGTGCCGCCCGGCACCGCCGTGCGCGCCCCCGCGGCGGGCACCGTCCTCATGGCGGGCGACTTCGCGGTGACCGGCCGCACGCTGGTCATCGACCACGGCCAGGGCGTGGTCAGCGTGTTCTTCCACCTGGATCGGCTGGACGTCGTCTCCGGGGAGCCGGTGGCGGCGGGCACGACGCTGGCGCTGTCGGGGCAGTCGGGCCTGGCCGCCTCACCCCACGTGCACTGGGCGGTGTACGTGCACGGGGTGGCCGTGGACCCGCGCGCGCTGGAAGGACTCGGCTAGTCGCGGGGGCCCGCGCACGCGGCGACGCGTGACGGCAGGGCGGACCGGGACGGCCGCGGCGCGTCTAGCGCGTCTTCAGGAACTCCGCGATGGCCGCGCGGTCGGCCTCGCTCATCTCCGTGAAGTGCACGCCCATGCCGAACTGGGGCATGGCGTGGGCCACCTCGGCGGTGGCGTTGACCTCGCGCCCGGCCACCGCGAACTTGAGCTTGACCTTGGAGCCCACCGGGATGTGCGTCATGGAGTCGATGAAGGCGCCCGTCTCGCTCAGGTCGCTGATGCGGGGGTTCAGGGGACTGCCCCCCATGCCCACGCCCGTGCACTCGACCTCGCACGCGTAGGAGACCCGCGGCGCCTGTCGCTTGTCCTGGCTCATCTCTTGCCCTTGCCCGTCTAACGCAGCGATTGAGCGGCCAGGCGGGCCCAGGCCAGCACGGGACCGGGGTAGACCCCGAGGCCCAGCACCACCGCCGCCGCGAGAGCCAGCGCCGCCGCCGGCGCCGGTCCGATGCGCGCCCAGCCGTCCTCGCCGACCGGCTCGCGCATGTACATGTACACCACGACGCGCAGATAGTAGTACGCGGAGACCACGCTCATCAGCACCCCGGCCACGGCCAGGGCCACGTAGCCGCCCTCCACCGCCGCGCTGAAGAGGTAGAACTTGCCCACGAAGCCGGCGGACACGGGCACGCCCGTGAGCGAGATCATGAACAGCGTCACCGTGGCCGCCAGCAGCGGACGGCGGTCGCCGAGCCCGCTCAGGTCGGTGAGGGCCAGGGGCTCGCGGTCGCCCTTGGCCAGGGACGCCAGCACGCCGAAGCCGCCGAGGTTCACCGCCGCGTAGGCCACGAGGTAGAAGAGCACCGCCTCCACCGCCACGCGCGGGGCGGCCACCAGCGCCGCCATCAGGTAGCCGGCGTGGGCCACCGAGGAATAGGCCAGCATCCTCTTGACGCTGGTCTGGGCCAGGGCGCCGAGGTTCCCCACCACCATGGTCACCAGGGCCAGCACGGCCACCGCCGGCTGCCACTGGTCGGCCAGGCCGGGCAGGGCCTGCACGAACACGCGCATGAGGGCGCCGAAGGCGGCCGCCTTCACCCCCGCCGCCATGAGGGCGGTGACGGTGGTGGGCGCGCCCTCGTAGACGTCGGGGGCCCACATGTGGAAGGGCACGCTGGCCACCTTGAAGCCGAACCCCACCAGGAGCAGGCCGGCGCCCAGCACGGCCAGGGACGCGCGCGGGGCGTCCGCTCCCGCCACCGCCGCGGCGATGCCGCGGAGGGAGGTGCTGCCGCTGACGCCGTAGAGCAGGGCCACCCCGTACAGGAAGAAGGCGGAGGAGAAGGCGCCCGTGATGAAGTACTTCATGGCCGCCTCCGCGCTCTCCTCGCGGTGGCGGTGCATGCCGGCCAGGGCGTAGCTGGCCACGGACATGATCTCCAGGGCCACGAACAGCGAGACCAGCTCCAGGCACGAGACCAGGCCCAGCATCCCCACCAGCGCGAACAGGAGCAGCGCGTAGTACTCGCCGCGGTCGGCCCCCGTCGCGCGCAGGTAGGAGGGGGAGATGAGGACGGCCACCACGCCGATGAGGAGGATCAGGCCGTGCAGGAAGAGCGAGAAGTCGTCGGCGGCGTAGGTCCCGCCCGTGGCCGTCCCCCGGCCCCGCCCCTCCGCCAGCAGCAGGACGCTGGCCAGGGCGCCCACCAGCCCGAACAGGCTCAGGGCCACGGAGGGAGAGCTCCGTCCCTTCGGGGTGAAGGCCTGGGCCAGCAGCACGAGCAGGCCCGTCACCGTCACCATGACGGCGGGGATCAGGGGGCGGAGGTCGAGGCTCTGCGTCACCGCGCCACCCGGACCGCTTCCCCGCGCGGGGTGGCGCCCGTGACGAGGGCGCTGGCCGCGGGCTCGATGGTGCGCGTGAAGAGGGGGCTGGCCACGCCCATGAAGAGGGCCAGCACCACCAGGGGCACGAGCACGGCGGCCTCGCGCAGGCTCAGGTCGGGCAGCGCCCGGTTGGCCTCGTGCGTCACCTCGCCGTACAGCACGCGCTGGACCATCCACAGGATGTAGGCCGCGGCCAGGATCACGCCCAGCACCGCCGCCGCCACCAGCGCCTTGCTGAAGGGCCAGGCGCCCAGGAGGATCAGGAACTCGCCCACGAACCCGTTGAAGCCGGGCACCGCGATGGACGAGAGGCAGATCATGAGGAAGACGGCGGAGAACCACGGCATCACGGACTTGAGGCCGCCGAACTGCGCGATCTCCCGCGTATGGCGCCGGTCGTAGAGCATCCCGACCATGAGGAACAGCGCCCCCGTGGAGATGCCGTGGTTCAGCATCTGGTAGACGGCGCCCACCACCGCGGTGGTGGTGAAGCCGGCGATGCCGAGCATCACGAAGCCGAGGTGGCTCACCGACGAGTAGGCCACCAGCTTCTTGAGGTCGGGCTGCACCAGCGAGACCAGCGCCCCGTAGACGATGCCGATGACGGCGAGCAGGCCGATCCAGGGGGCGAAGCGGGCGGCGGCGTCCGGGAAGAGGGGGATGGCCAGGCGCAGGAAGCCGTAGCCGCCCATCTTGAGCAGGACGCCGGCCAGGATCACCGAGCCCGCGGTGGGGGCCTCCACGTGGGCGTCGGGCAGCCAGGTGTGGAAGGGGAACATCGGCACCTTGATGGCGAAGGCCAGGGCGAAGGCGGCGAAGAGCCACATCTGCAGCGCGGGGTCCACGGGCGAGCCGGCCAGCCGGGTCAGGTCGAAGGTGCGCAGGCCGGACTGGCGGTACAGCACCAGGAAGGCCACCAGCATCAGCACGCTGCCGGCCATGGTGTAGAGGAAGAACTTCACCGCGGCGTAGATGCGCCGCTCGTGGCCCCAGATCCCGATGAGGAAGTACATCGGGATCAGCATGGCCTCCCAGAAGATGTAGAAGAGGAAGAGGTCGAGGGAGACGAACACCCCCAGCATCCCCGCCTCGAGCAGGAGCATGAAGACGTTGAACTCGCGCACCCGGGAGTGGATGGAGCTCCACGAGCCCAGCAGGGCGATGGGGGTGAGGAAGGTGGTGAGGATCACCAGCCACAGGCTGATGCCGTCCAGCCCCACGTGGTAGGCGATGCCGTAGGCGGGGATCCAGGGCCGCTCCACCTCGAACTGCATGGCCGCCACGGGGCGGAAGCCGCGCAGCAGGGCCAGGGAGACCAGGAAGACGAGGCCGCTCACGCCGAGGGCGCAGAGCTTGTGCGCGCGCTCCGCGCCCCGCGGCATGAGGGCCACCGCCACCGCCCCCGCCACGGGCAGGAGCACGAGCAGGGTGAGCGGGTCCATCACTGCCACAGCAGGTAGGCGAGCACGGCCACCGCCCCTCCCAGCATGAGCAGCGCGTAGCCGCGCACGAGGCCGCTCTGCACGGCGCGCGCGCCGCGCGCCGTGGCCGCCACCACCGCCGCGCTGCCGTTGACGGCGCCGTCGATGACGGCGACGTCGAGGCCCTTCCAGAGCACCCGCTCGCTGCCGTCCACCACGGTGCGCCGCGCGAACCAGTGGAAGCCCTGGTCGAGCCAGTAGCCGCTCTCGAACACGCGGGCCAGGGGCCGCAGCGCCGCGGCCAGCCGCGCGCGCAGGTCGGCGTAGCTCGTATAGAGGTAGATGCCGGCGGCGCTGGCCAGGATGGCCCCCGCCCCCGCCAGCCACGGCAGCCACGCGGCGTGCCCGGCGTGCTCCCCTTCCACCATGAGGGCGGGCCCCACGAACTCGGGGATCTTCAGGTAGCCCGTCACCGCCGAGCCCACGGCCAGGATCACCAGCGGCGCCAGCATGACCCACGGCGACTCGTGGATGCCGCCCTGGCCGTGGCCGCCGTGCGCGTCGTCGTGCGCGTCGTGCGCGTCGTGCGCAACGGTGGCGGCGTGGGCGTCGGGCACGGCGGCGGGCGCGGGGCCGGAGGCCAGCGGCCCGCGGTACGCGCCCAGGAAGGCCAGGGCCAGCAGGCGCGCCATGTAGAAGGAAGTCAGCAGCGCGGTGAAGAAGGCCACCGCGAAGAGCACCGTCTTGTGCGCTCCCAGGGCGCCGGCCAGGATCAGGTCCTTGCTGAAGAAGCCGGCCAGGAAGGGGATGCCGGCGATGGCCGCCGTGCCCACGGCGAATGTGCGGAAGGTCCACGGGATGCGCGTGCGCAGCCCGCCCATCTGGCGCAGGTCCTGCTCGCCGGAAAGGGCGTGGATGACGGAGCCCGCGCCCAGGAAGAGCAGGGCCTTGAAGAAGGCGTGGGTGAACAGGTGGAAGATGCCGGCGGCGAAGGCCCCCACCCCGCAGGCCAGGAACATGAACCCCAGCTGGCTCACCGTGGAGTAGGCCAGGACCTTCTTGATGTCGGTCTGCACGATGGCGATGGTGGCGGCCATGAGCGCGGTCACCGTGCCCACCACCGCCACCGCCAGCATGGCCGTCTCCGACCGGCTGAAGACGGCGGCCAGCCGGCTCACCATGTACACGCCGGCCGTGACCATGGTGGCGGCGTGGATGAGGGCGGAGACCGGGGTGGGGCCCTCCATGGCGTCCGGCAGCCAGACGTGCAGGGGGACCTGCGCGCTCTTCCCGCAGGCGCCCACGAAGAGGAGGAGGCAGAGCGCGGTGACCACTCCCCACTCCCCCAGGCCCTCGCGGGGCAGGGCGGCGGCGTTCTCGGCCAGCTCCACGAGGTCCACCGTGCCCAGGGCGTGGAAGGCCAGGACCATGCCCAGGATCAGGCCCGCGTCCCCGATCCGGTTGACCACGAAGGCCTTCATGCCCGCGCGGGAGGCGCTCTGCTTGCGGTACCAGAAGCCGATGAGCAGGTACGAGCACAGCCCCACCCCTTCCCAGCCCACGAAGAGGAGGGGCAGGCTCCCGCCCAGGACGAGCAGGAGCATGAAGAAGGTGAAGAGGTTCAGGTACGAGAAGTAGCGGACCCTCTCCGCGTCGTGGGCCATGTAGCCGAGCGAGTAGACGTGGATGAGGGAGCCCACCCCCGTCACCACCAGGGTCATCAGCAGCGAGAGCGGGTCCACGAGCAGGGCGAAGGGCACGTCGAACGAGCCCACGCTGATCCAGCTCACGGGGGCGCCGTGCTCCCCGACCTTGATGTAGGGCTGCAGGAAGAGCGGACGTCCCACCTCCGCCAGCACCTCCTGCTGGTGCTCCGCCGCCACCCCGAGGCCGCTGAGGCGCGCGCGGTGCTGCTCCACGGTGGCGGCGTGCGCGCCCTGGAGGTCGCGGAAGTGGACGAAGCACCAGCCGGCCAGCAGGAAGGCCGCGACCACGAAGCCGCAGGCCAGGTAGGTGGCCGCGCGCTCCTCCTCGTCCCGCCGGATCCAGTCCCCGAAGAGGGCGAGGACGGTGAACCCCGCCAGGGGCAGGAGGAGGATGAGGAAGGGCAGGATGGACAGGGTGCGGTCCTCGATCATGCCGTCACCACTTCAGCAGCCGGAAGGCGTCGAGGTCCAGGGTGTCCTTGTGGCGGTTGAGGGCGATGATGATGGCCAGCCCCACCGCCGCCTCCGCCGCCGCCACCGTCAACACGAAGAACACCAGCACCTGGGCGTCCAGGGTGCCCAGGCTGCGGCTGAAGGCGATGAACGACAGGTTCACCGCGTTCAGCATCAGCTCAACGCACATGAACACGGTGATGACGTTGCGGCGCAGGAAGACCCCCACCACGCCCACCACGAAGAGGGCGACGCTGAGGAGCAGGGCGTGGTCGACGATCTGGGGCATCATCGGCGTCCCCCGGCTCTCACAGCCGCAGGTCCAGCCGCCGCATGAGGGCGGCCAGGGCGGGGTCGGACTGGAGGTCGGCGGGGACCTTCACCGTCACCTCTCCCGCCGCCTTGGTGCCCGCCACGCGCTCGACGAGCGCGCGCTCCTCGGGCGAGAGGGGGACGTCCGCGCCGTCCGCGCGCGTGAGGGCGTGGCGCTGCCACCAGTACCGGTAGGGCCCGAGGGGCGTGCAGGCGTCGCCGCCGGGGCCGCAGGCGTCCGCCGTCCGGCGCACGATGGCCTGGTACTGCTTGTGCAGCAGCTCCAGCGAGCCGCTGTGCGCGGTGAGGAAGGCGTCCACGGCCAGCCGCGGCGTGTGCTCGGGCGGCCACGGCGCCTCCGTCCAGCTCATGGGCCCGCGCGCGGCGTAGTCGTCGAAGATCATCACGCCGCCTTCCTTGAGCAGCCCCCAGGCCAGGACGGCGTCCGCCATCACGTCCGCGGCCCGGTGCGAGCCGTCGATGTAGATGATGTCGTAGGTGTCGAGGGGCAGCTTGCGCAGCTCGACCTGCGAGTAGCCGGTGATGGTGGTGGCGCGGTCGGCGTGGCCCGACTTGCGGAGATTGGCCAGCCAGCGTTCCTTGACCACGGGGTCGGGGAAGAGGTCCACGCCGGTGAGCCGCGCGCTGGGGTCGGTGAGGACCTGCTCGAGCACCCACAGCGCGGAGCGCCCCTCGAACAGCCCCACCTCGAGGTAGTGCACGCCGGGCTTGCCGCGGAACGGCGCGAGCACGCGGCTCCACAGCGCCGTGTGCGCGCTGAACCAGTCCTCGGTGAACTCGTAGTCCTTGGCGTAGAGGGCGGACGGGGCCGGGCCCGCCGTGGCGGGCGCGGAGGCGGCGGCGGCCGTGGGGGCCG
>DATBIO010000093.1:0-5304 GCA_036556965.1 Vicinamibacteria bacterium | reverse complement strand
GCGCGCATGGGCGCCGACGCGGTGCGCCTGTGCGAGTCGATCGGCTACTCGAGCGCGGGCACCGTCGAGCTCGTGCTCGATGCGAGCGGGCACTACTACTTCCTCGAGGTGAACACGCGCCTGCAGGTGGAGCACGCGGTCACGGAGGCGGTGGTCGGCCTCGACCTCGTGCGCCTGCAGATCGAGGTGGCGGCAGGCCGGCCCCTGCGCCTGGCCCAGGAGGACGTGCGCGCGCGCGGCCACGCCCTGGAGTGCCGACTCTACGCCGAGGATCCCGACCAGGATGACCTGCCCTCGCCCGGCCGCATCCTGCACCTCTCCCTCCCGGAAGGGCCCGGCGTGCGCGTGGACGCGGGCATCGTGGCGGGGAGCGAGGTCACCGTGCACTACGACCCCTTGCTGGCCAAGATCGTGACCTGGGGCGAGGACCGCGCCGAGGCCACCGGGCGCATGAGGGCGGCCCTGGCGGAGACGGCGGTGCTCGGACCCGTCACCAACCTCGCGCGCCTGCGCGCGGTGGTGGCGCATCCGGCCTTCGTGGCGGGGGACCTGCACACGCACTTCCTGGAGGAGCACCTGGGCGGGGCGGCCGCGCCCGCCTGCCCCCCGCCGCGCGCGGTGGCCGCCGCCCTGGCCGCCCTGGCCGCGGCGGAGGAGCCGGCGGGGGCCCGTGTCCGGGCGGCCCCGGACCCCTTCGCCGTCCTCGGCCCGTGGGGGCGCCCGTCGTGACGCGGCTCCGCTGCGGAGGCGACCTGCGGGAGGTGGAGGTGCGCGGCGAAGGCGCATCGCTGCGCGTGGTGGTGGACGGCGAGGCGCACGCGCCGCAGGTGGAGCCGGTCGGCCCCGCGTCCTTCCTCCTCACCGAGGGCGCGCGCCGCACGCAGTTCCACTGCGTGCGCGAGGCGGGCGTGATCCACCTCTGGTGGGAGGGCGTGGTCTACCGCCTGGAGGAGGAGGACGGGGGACGCCGCGCGGGCACCCGCGGCAAGGAGGCCTCGCTCGCGTCGCCCATGCCCGGGCGCGTCATCGCGGTCAAGGCCGTGCCGGGCCAGGAGGTGCGCCGGGGCGACGAGCTGGTGGTGGTGGAGTCCATGAAGATGGAGAACGCCCTGCGCGCCCCGCGCGACGGCCGCGTGAAGACGGTGGCGGTGGTCCCCGGCGAGATGGTGGCGCCGGGGCGCGTGCTGGTGGAGCTGGCCTGATGCGCACGCCGGGCCGGGTGACGGTGGTCGAGGTCGGCCCGCGCGACGGCCTGCAGAACGAGGCGGCCCCCCTGGCCGTCGAGGACCGCCGCGCCTTCTGCGCCGCGCTGATCGCGGCCGGCTTCCGCGTGGTCGAGGTCGGCGCCTTCGTCTCCCCGAAGTGGGTCCCGCAGATGGCGGGCTCGGACGAGGTGCTGCGCGGCCTGGCGCGCCCGGAGGGCGTGCGCCTCCCCGTGCTGGTGCCCAACCGCCAGGGCTACGAGCGGGCGCGGGCGGCGGGCGCGGAGGCCGTCGCCGTGTTCACCGCCGCCAGCGAGACCTTCAACCGGCGGAACACGAACGCGGGGATCGACGAGTCGTTCGTGCGCTTCGCGGAGTTCGTGCCCGAGGCCCGCGCGGGCGGCCTGTGGGTGCGCGGCTACGTGTCCACCTGCTTCGGGTGCCCCTACGAGGGACCCGTGGACCCGGCGCGGGTGGTGGACGTCGCGCGCCGCCTCCTCGAGCTCGGCTGCCACGAGGTCTCCATCGGCGACACCATCGGGGTGGCCGTGCCCAGCCAGGTGGTGGACGTGATGCGCCGGCTCGGGGCGGCGCTGCCCCTCTCCGCGGTGGCGGTGCACTTCCACGACACGCGTGGCACCGCGCTGGCCAACGTGCTCGCCGCGCTGCAGGAGGGCGTGACCGTGGTGGACAGCTCGGCGGGCGGCCTGGGAGGATGCCCCTACGCTCCCGGCGCCAGCGGGAACCTGGCCACCGAGGACCTCCTCTACATGCTCCACGGCATGGGCATCGAGACGGGCGTGGACATCGCGCGCGTGGCCGAGGCCTCGCGCGCGGTGGGCCGGCGCCTGGGGCGGGCCCTGCCCAGCCGCTACCTCTTGGCCGGTCCGCCCACCACCGTCTCCCCGTGACCGCCTTCCGCGGGCGGCGCGCCCTGGTCACCGGCGGGTCCAGCGGCATCGGGCGCGCCACCGCGCGCGCCCTGGCCGCCGCGGGCGCGCACGTGGTGCTCGCCGCGCGTGGCGCGGAGCGGCTGCGCGAGGCGGCGGAGGACGTGCGGGGGGCGGCCGCCGCCGACGTGCACGTGTCCTGGGTGTCGGTGGACGTGGCCGACGGGCGCGCCGTGGAAGCGGCCGGCGCGGAGGCGGTGGCGCGGATGGGCCACGTGGACCTGGTCATCAACGCCGCCGGCATCACGCGTCCCGGCTACGTGCAGGAGCTGTCCGAGGACGACTTCCGCGCGACCATGGAGACGAACTACTTCGGGGCCGTGCACGTGACGCGCGCCCTGCTCCCGCACCTGCGCGCCCGTCGCGGCGGCCACGTCTCCTTCGTCTCCTCCGTGGCCGGCTTCCTGGGCGTCTTCGGCTACACGGCGTACGCCGCCAGCAAGTTCGCGCTGGGCGGCTTCGCGGAGTGCCTGCGCCAGGAGGTGGGCCCCCAGGGCATCGGCGTGTCCGTCCTCTACCCGCCCGACACCGACACGCCGCAGCTGCGCGAGGAGATCCCCCTGCGGCCGCGGGAGACGGCGGCGGTGGCGGGCGGCCTCAAGGTGGCCACCGCCGAGGAGGTGGCGCGGGCCTACCTGCGCGGCCTCGCGCGCGGGCAGCACCGCATATTGCCCGGCCTGGGCACGCGCCTCACCTTCTACGCCCAGCGGTACGCGCCGGGGCTCGTCCACGCCGTGCTCCGGCGGCAGATCGCGCGCGCCGCCGCACGCTGAGCGACCGCCGCCGCCTTCAGAACGGGATGCGCGCCGTGAGGCCCACCTGCAACCCGCCGACGTCGAGATCGACGGCGGGCATGCCCTCCGGCTCCAGGGACACCGTGGCATGGCTGAAGCGGAGCTGCAGGCCGAGGGCGAAGTGTTGCGCCAGCAAGAAATCGGCGCCCGCGCCGGCCCCGAAGCCGAACGCGCTCTCGGACAGTGCGCGGCGGACGGGGCTGCCCGGCGTCACCTCGTCGTACGGGTAGGCGTGGGTGTAGGGCAAGGAGTCCACGATGCCGGCGTCCACCTTCTGCCAGCTCGGACCGGCGAAGAGGCGCCAGCCCAGCCGGCCGGAAGTGCCGGCCACCACGAGGTCGAGGAAGAACGCCGTCTCCTTGCGATCGAGGCCGGTGGCGGCGCCCTCGGCCAGCCGGTCGCGGTCGAAGAAGAACGGGTGGGGGAAGGCGGCGGTGAACGTGGCCTCGGACTCCGGGCGCGCCACGCCCAGCGACACCGCGGCCCCGAAGCGCTCGGTGAAGAGGAACTGGAGCCCCCCCTCGAAGGCGAAGCCGCCGCTGGCGGCGTAGTCGGTGGAGAGGTGTCCCTCCTCCGCGAACTCCGAGAACGTGCGGCTCGTCTCGAAGCCGTCGCGGCCGGTGGTGTAGGCCCCGGAGAGCAGCACGGTCCAGCGGCTCCACCCGCGACCGCCGGCCGTGGCGGCCGCTCCCGGCGCCGCGGTCCCCGCTGCCCGCGGCGCCGAACGCACCGCCGGCCCCTCGCCCGCCGGGGGCGGCACGTTGCCGGTGGTGCCGGCCTGGGACTGCAGGGGCGTCAGCCGGACCTCGAGCACGCGCTGGCTCGTCCCCGCGCCGGCGCTGCGGCGCACGGTGGCGTAACCCGGCTTCTCGATGGTGAGCACGACGTCGTCGGCCACCCGCACGATGAGCCCGGCCTCGGTGGTGGTGCCGAGCTTGAGGGTCTCGTAGTACACGTCCGCTCCCGGCGGGATGGTCACCACCTTCACCACCGCGGCGGAGGCGGTGCCCCCGGCGGCGAGGAAGGCGATCAGGGCGACGGGGAGGCGGGGGCTCACTGGACACCCACCGCGGCCCAGGCCTGGGTCACGGCGCGCTCGGGGGCGCTGCCGGGGTTGAACAGGTCGCGCGCGGACTGGATGGTGGCGGCGCGCGCGGTGGAGAAGTCGGCGCTGGGGGGCAGCATGAAGGTGAAGGCGCGGTAGAAGACGCGCTCGATCTGCTCGCGGTTGGCCGCGCCCACCCCCTGCACGGCCAGTCCGGAGGTCCGGTTCACCCCGCCCTCGACGGCCAGGTAGAAGGCATTGTTGGCGATGCCGGAGTTGATGTGGACGCCGCCGTTGTCCGCGCTGCCCGTGAAGCGGATGGAGTAGTGGTCGGGGTCGCCGTAGGCCTGGGGGTCGGCCATGGAGCGGAAGCCGCCGGGGCGCACCACGTCCTCGCCCACCAGGTAGTCCGCCTGGCGCAGCCCGGCGCCCGGCGGCTGGTAGAGGAACTCCACGCCCGCGGCCATGATGTCGGAGAACGCCTCGTTGAGGGCGCCGGACTCGTTCTCGTAGATCAGGCCCGAGCTGAAGTCGGTCACGCCGTGGGTCAGCTCGTGGGCCACCGTGTCCAGCGAGGCCGACCAGAAGTCCACGTACTGGCCGGTGGTGAGCCGCAGGTTGGAGGGGATGCCCTCCCCGTAGACCATGACGCCGCTGCCGAAGTAGGCGGCGTTGAGGTAGAAGAGGCCGATGATGTCGTCGTCGTAGGCGAAGATGTCCGCGCGGTTCACGGGGTGCACGAGGCTGATGATGCGCCCGTCGTTCGCGTCCAGGCCGCGGCGGTTCATGCGCTTGAAGAAGTAGTCGTAGGTCCAGCCCGCGTAGGCGTGGGCGTCCACCACCGCCCCGTCCGACCAGGTGTTGTCGGCGTCGCGTGCGAGGTCCACCGCCGGCACCAGGCTGATCTGGCCGTTGAGGAACTGGATGACCCGATCCAGGTTGCCCCTCATGTCGTACGTGCGCAGCGGCGGCGGGCGCAGCTCGTCCTCGGCCAGGAACGAGGCTCCGCTGGGCTGGGTGCTCATTTTCTTCTCGTCACCCAGGACGCCCGTGCCCGTCCCCACCGCCCCGGACTGCGTCTGGAGATCGCTGCGGCTGTGCGCGAGCGCCCCCGTGTGGGCGTCGATGAAGTACAGGACCAGGTCCGCCCCCGTGAGGGCGCGCAAGACGAAGCAGAGGCGGTATCCCCCGTCGCGTGGCAGCACCAGCAGCCGTGGCTCGACCAGCGGGCCCAGGTCTCGGCCGGAGAGCCTCTCCACCACCCCCACTGCCTGGTCAGCGGTCAGCGTGGGCCGGGGCTCCACCGCGATGCC
>DATBIO010000092.1:0-14708 GCA_036556965.1 Vicinamibacteria bacterium | reverse complement strand
GAGCGCGGGTTGGTGAAGTAGGCCTTGCCGCGGCACATCTCGGTGACCTTCTTGACGAAGGCCACCAGGTCCCAGTCCCGCGCCAGCATGAAGGTGTTGACCATGATGCCCTGGCGCCGGCAGTTGGCCACCTCCTTCAGGGTGAGGGCCACCACGCGGGCGTCCAGGCCGAAGGGATTGCGGTAGATCCGCCCGTCGTTCTCCGTCAGCGCGGAGGGCTTGCCGTCGGTGACCATCACGATCTGCTTCATGTCCTTGCGCTGCCGGGCGAGGATGCGCTGGGCCAGGCGCAGGCCCTCGCGCGTGTTGGTGTAGTAGGGCCCGACGCGCACCTGGCCCAGCTGGCCCAGGGGCACCTCCTCCGCGGAGTCGTGGAAGACGACGAGGTGCAGGCTGTCCCCCGGGTACTGCGTGCGCACCAGGTGGCTGAGGGCCAGGGCCACCTTCTTGGCGGGCGTGAAGCGGTCCTCCCCGTAGAGGATCATGCTGTGCGAGCAGTCGAGCATGAGGACGGTGGCGCAGGAGGACTGGTACTCCGCCTGGCGCACCAGCAGGTCCTCGTACTCCACGTCCAGCGGCACCTTCAGGCCCCCGCGGGCGATGGCGGCGAGCAGGGTGCCGCTCACGTCGAGGTTCAGCGTGTCGCCGAACTGGTAGGGACGGGAGGGGCCCGAGGCCTCCACGCCCGTGGCGAGGTCCCGCGTGTCGTGGGCGCCCAGGGACGACTTCCCCAGCGTTCCCAGGAGGTCGCGCAGGCTGCGGTAGCCGAGGAAGTCGGCGCCCTTGCGCGTCAGCTCGAAGCGCACGGGGGGCCCGGGCGGGCCCACCCCCCCGGCCCCGGTGGGATCGTGGAACGGCCGCCCCTCCGTGAGCTGCAGGAATCCCTCGCGCACCAGGCGCTCGACCGTCTTCTGCAGGAACCGCTGGAGCGCGTCCTGGTCGGAGAGGAGCCGCTTCAGGTCCTCCTCGCCCAGCAGGCCCTTGCGCGCCACCGCGTCCAGGATGGCGTCGTAGAGCGCCTGCAGGTCGTCGTCCGTCCAGTCCCCCTGCTCGTACTCGAACCCGCTCTGGAGCAGGAAATCGGACAGCTCGCTGACCAGCTCCTCCAGGCTGAGGTCGTTCCAGAGGTCGCCGATGTACTGGTGGTAGCGGACGCTCGACATGCCCTCGGCCTCGGCTAGTTGACCTGCTTCTTGATCCGCCGCAGCCTCTCGACGTCCACCTCCATCTCCGGTGGGCGCTCGGCGGCCATGAACCCGCGCTCGTCGGACCGCCCGATCTTCTTGTGGGCGTAGAGGCCCTCCAGGATGAACTCCCCGGCCGCCGCCACCACCGGCGACGGGTCGCCCTGGTCGACGCCGAGGGCGCCCACCTGGTCGAGCAGGCCCGGCACCCGCCGCAGCTCCGCCAGCACCTCGTCCCCCGAGGCCTCCTCGCGCAGCTTGAGGCTGCCCCCGGCCTCGAAGAAGGCCACCGCCTGGCGCAGGTCGGCGGAGCCGAGGTAGACGGAGAAGGCCTCCGCCACCGCCTGGCGGATGAGCTCGCGGGCCACGTTCTCCGCGCCCATCAGCTCGCCCTCGTATTCGAGCTCAAACTTGCCGGTGAGGGCGGGGAGGGCGGCGTACACGTCCGCGATGCGCGGCACCGCCGGCCAGTCCCGGCGCACGACCGCGCGGCGCTCGGCGTTCGACACCGCGTTCTCCAGGGCGCTGATGGGGACGCGCTGGCTCACCCCGCTCCGGCGGTCCACCTTCTTGTCGCGGCGCGCGGCGAAGGCGACGCCCTCCACCACCTCGCGCAGGAAGCGCGGGATGCGCAGCCCGTCCCCGCGCTGCGTCCAGGCCTCCTGCTGGGTGATGGCCACCCCCTGCTCCAGGGTGGCCGGGTAGTGCGTGCGGATCTCGCTGCCGATGCGGTCCTTCAGGGGGGTGATGATCTTGCCGCGCGCGGTGTAGTCCTCGGGGTTCGCGGTGAAGACCATGCAGACGTCGAGGGGCATGCGGATCGGGTAGCCCTTGATCTGGACGTCCCCCTCCTGGAGGATGTTGAAGAGCCCGACCTGGATGCGGCCGGCGAGGTCGGGCAGCTCGTTGAGGGCAAAGATGCCGCGGTGCGCGCGCGGCAGCAGGCCGTAGTGGATGGTCAGCTCGCTGGCCAGGTCGTGCCCCCCGCGCGCGGCGCGGATGGGGTCCACGTCGCCGATGATGTCGGCGATGGTCACGTCGGGGGTGGCCAGCTTCTCGAAGTACCGATCCTCGGGGCCCACCCAGGCCAGCTCCGTGTCGTCCCCGCGCTCCCCCACCAGGTCGCGGCAGCGGCGGCAGAGGGGCGCCAGGGGGTCGTCGTGGATCTCGCACCCGGCGACGGCGGGCATCCAGGGGTCGAGCAGCGTGACCAGGCTGCGCAGAAGCCGGCTCTTGGCCTGGCCGCGGAGCCCGAGCAGCACCATGTTGTGGCGCGAGAGGAGGGCGTTGACCAGGCGCGGGACCACCGTCTCTTCGTAGCCGAGCACGCCGGGGAAGAGCCTCTCCCCCTTCTCCAGCTTGCAGAGGAGGTTCCGGCGCATCTCCTCCTTCACCCCGGGCCGGGGCCGGACCGGCATTTGCGACCTGAGCTCGCCCAACGTCCGTGCCTGCGCCATGCGCCTCCTCGGTCCTCGCATTATCCCCCCATGCGGAGCGGCGGCGCTGCCGCCGAGGGGGACGTGGCCGGAGCGGGCGGGCCGCCGGAGGCGGCGGCCTACCGGTGCTGGGCCTTGAGCATGTCCAGGAAGCCCTGGAGCGTGGTGAGCTTGCGCTCGGAGGTCGAGTACAGCTTGGCCGAGAAGATGGCGGTGGCGGCGTGCCCGGCGAGCAGGGTGAAGAGCTCGTAGTCCATGGTGGTGAAGGCCGTCTTCTGGACGAGCAGCTTGTTGAGGGCGATCACGCCGATGACGCTGTCCTTGATCTTGAGGGGGATCACGGCGATCGGCTGGTCGAAGGGCGTGGGGTCCGTGTGGGCCACCGTGGAGGCGAAGTAGTTCTCCCCCGTCTTGGCCGCGTTGCCGATGAGCCCCTCCCCCACCGCCACCGAGGGCACCGGGGGCTGCTGTCCCTCGGAGGCCTCCACCTCGAGGAGCCCCGTCTTCTCGCTGACCATCAGGATGTGGAAGGCCTCCGCCCCGATCAGGTTGATGACGATCTCCTGGACGATGCGGATGACCTCCTTGTAGTCGAGCGTGGAATGGAGCTGGTAGGAAGCCACGTACAGGTTGGCGAGGTTGTTGTTCTGCTCCTCGATCTCGATGTACCGGTCGGCGAACTCCTTGTTCTCCTCCTCCACCTTCCGATAGCGCGCCTCGAGGTCGCGCAGGCGCTCCTCGAGGTCGCGGACCTTGCCCGTGAGCTCGCGCACGTGGTCGTCGGGGGCGCCCGGACCGCCCGCTTCCAGGGAGGCCACCTTGAAGCGCAGGCGCTCGTTCTCCTTGAGGAGCTCCTCCGTGAAGTCCTTGGCCTTGGAGAACATCTGGAAGAACTCCTGGCCCTTGCGGCCGGGGTCGTCGGGGCTCGACATGGCGCCGTTAATCTACCGCACTTCGCGGCTCTGTAGGGCCTTCACCTTGCGCTGCAAGAAGGCGTTCTCGAGGGCGATCCCGGCCTGGGTCACGAACACCTCCAGCGACTCCAGGCGCTCGGCGCCGCGGCCCGACTCCGGGTTGTCCCCGTAGAGCACGGCCACCGTCTCGCGGTTCGTCACCAGCGGGAGCAGGGCCGCGCCGTTCGACTTGTAGCGGCCGATGCGCCCCAGGAGCGATTGCGCCCACCGGCCGTCCGGGAGCGGCCCCAGGAAGGAGCGTCCGGTCTCCACCACCTGGCGCAGGGTGGAGGGCTCGCTGAGCGGGAAGACGATCTCGCGCGCCAGCAGGTGCAGGTTCTCCTCCCCGGGGCCGCGGCCGAAGGCGGCCACCCCCCGCGCCTCCTCGTTCTTGACCACGAAGAGGACGCCGCGCTCGAAGAACTCGCGCGACACCTGGAGGACCATGGCCGCGATGCGCGACGCGTCGCCCGGCTCGCGCAGCGCGGCCAGCCGCTCGCGCAGGACGGCCAGCTCGCGGGCCACGTCGTCGGGCGCCGACGGGCGCGGGGGAGGCTCCGCGCTCGCCGCACGCACGGTGGGCTTCTCGCGCGGGGGGGCCGCCGCCGCCGCCACCACGGCCGGGATCAGCTCCCCCGCCAGCTTGCCCGCGAAGGCGCGCAGGTCGGCCCGGAACTGCTGGGGATCGAGCTTGCTGAGGCCGGGCTTGAAGACCACGCGGGCGATGCCCATCTGGCGGGCGCGCGCCTGCAGCGCCGGCGTGAAGCGCTCGCTCATGAGGATGACGGGGGGGCTCAGGTGCATCTTCCCCAGCCTCTTCACCACCTCGAACCCGCCCTGGAAGGACGAACCGCCGGACGCCGGCATGCCGAGGTCGCACAGCACCACGAAGCGGATCCCGGCCTTGCCCAGCCGGTGGCCCTTCCTCACCGCCGACTCCGGGTCCTCCGCCTCCAGCACCTGGTGCCCGCCTTCCGTGAGGTGCTGGGCGAGGACGCCGCGCACCTCGGCCTCGTCGTCCACGAGGAGGATGGCCGGGTTCTCCGAGGCCGCTGGCCCCGGCGCCGCCGGCGGGGCCGCCGCCGGAGCGGGGGCGGGCGTGGCCGCGGGCGCGGGGGGGGCGGCGGCTTCGGGGGAGGTGGCGACGGGCTCGGAAGTGGAGGCGGGCTCGGGCTCGGTCGCCGCGGCGACGGCCGGGGGGGTGGTGACGGCGATGGGCTCGCCCCCGGCGAACTCCTCGTCGAACTCGGCCTGGCCGTCGGCGGCCGGGGCCGGCACGTCCGGGGGCTCCGTGAACGACATCTCCACGGCCGCGGCGGAGTCGCGGCGGTCCTCGTCCATGCCACGCGCGAGGTCGAGCAGCAGCTCCTGGGGGTTGATGCCCCCGGCCAGGGCCTCCGCGGCCACGTCGCGGCCGGCCACCAGCGTCGGACGCGACTCGGTCAGGCTGAAGCTGAACTCCCCTTCGCGCAGGCGCACCAGCCGCTCGAGCGCCATCTCGATCCGCCCGCGCACCAGCTCCTGGCGCCGCTCGACGGGGAGGGCGGCGGCGCGCGGGTCGAGGGGCGGTGCCTCCCAGGTGAAGGCGGCCACCACGAATCCGTCGTCGAAGACGATGGCGCCCTCGCCGGCTTGCGTGCGGATGGAGAGCCAGCCCGTCTTCTTGCTGAAGGAGACGATCTGCAGGATGTCGAGGAGAGGGAGATCCTCGAGATTGCCGGTCAGGCTCAAGCGGCCACCTGCGGAATCGGCATCCGCCATCCTGGGAATGGAGAGAGAGGCAGGGCGGATTCTAGCCCCGCCGCCGGGGATCCCCTATCGCGGGCGGCGTCATTCCACGGCGTCCAGGATCTCCTGCGCCATCTGGCCCAGGGGCACCATCCGGTCCACCACCCCCGCTTCCGCGGCCGCCTTGGGCATGCCGTAGATCACGCAGCTCTCCTCGCTCTCGGCCAGGGTTCGGCCGCCGGCGGCGCGGATGGCCTGGAGACCCTCCACCCCGTCCGTGCCCATTCCGGTGAGCACGATGCCCAGGGCGCGCGGTCCGTAGTGCCGGGCCGCGGAGGCCATGAGGACGTCCACCGAGGGGCGGTGCAGGGCCTGGCGCGGCTCGTCGTCGAGCCACACCCGCGCCCCCTGCGGGCGCTTGCGCAGCTTCATGTGCTGACCCGCGGGAGCGATGAGGACCACCCCTCCGGCCAGGGCCTCGCCCTCCTCGGCCTCGCGCACGGCGAGGGCGCTGCGCACGGCCAGCCTCTCCGCCAGCGAGCGGGTGAAGCCGACCGGCATGTGCTGGACCACGAGGACGGGGGCGGCCAGGTCGCCGGGCAGGCGCGGGATGATGGCCTGCAGCGCCGGCGGACCGCCGGTGGAGGCGCCGATCACCACCACCTCGGCGCGCGGACCCCGGGGCTGCGCGCGCGTGCGCCGGACCCGCCCCGCGGCGGGGGGCGCGGGCGGGCGCAGGCGCGGCTCGGCGGCCAGAGCGCGGATCTTGCCGACCAGCTCCTCGGTCAGGCTGGACAGGTTCATGTGCCCCTGCGCCGCGGACTTGTCCACGAAGTCCATGGCCCCCAGCTCGAGGCCGCGCAAGGTCACGTCGCCCCCCTCCTGCGTCAGCGACGAGAGCAGGAGCACGCGCGTGGGGTGCGCCTCCATGATCCGCTGCAGGGCCTCCAGCCCGTCCATGCGCGGCATGCGGACGTCCAGGGTGACCACGTCCGGGCGCAGCGCCGCCACCTTCTGCACGCCGTCCTGGCCGTCCACCGCCGTGCCCACCACCTCGATGCCCGGCGCGGACTCCAGCATGCGCGCGAGGGCCTGGCGCACGAAGGGCGAGTCGTCCACGATCAGCACGCGGATCACGCGCTCTCCTCCGCCGCCCCGGGGCTCTCCGGCTTCTGGTAGACCATCGCCCCCTGGAAACGGATGGGCGCGAAGCGGTCGGTCACCCGGGAGAGCGACTCCGCATGGCCGAGGAAGAGGTAGCCGCCGGGGACGAGGGCGTCGTAGAAGTGGTTGACGGCGCGGCGGGTCATGGCATCGGAGAAATAGATCAGCACGTTGCGGCAGAAGATGACGTCGACAGGCTCCAGCGCGGCGAAGACGGACGGATCCACGATGTTGCCATGCCGCAGGTCCACCAGGCGGCTCAGGGCGTCCTTCACCCGCGCCACCCCGCCCTGGCGCAGGAAGTGGCGGTCGATGAGGGCGGGGGAGACGCCGCGGAACGAGTTGGGGTGGAAGACCCCGCGCCGGGCCTTGTCCAGCACGGCCTCGTCCACGTCCATGCCGATGACGCGCGCGTCCCAGTTCCAGAAGAACTGCCCGCTGTCGTAGAGGATCATGGCCAGGGTGTAGGGCTCCTCCCCGCTCGAGCAGCCGGCGGAGAGGACGCGCAGCCGGCGGTGCCCCTCCGCCTTGCGCTCCTTGAGCGCGCGCAGGACGTGCTCGGCGAAGACGTGGAGCTGCGGCTGCTCGCGGAAGAAGTAGGTCTCGTTGTTGGTGAGGTGGCTGACCATGCGCCGGAGCTCGTCGGCGCGGTTCGGCGAGAAGCGCAGGTAGCGGTGGTAGTCCTCGTAGCTGCCCAGGGCGAGGCTGGCCAGGCGACCGGCCAGCCGGGCCCGCAGCGAGGCGCGCTGCCCGTCCTCGAAGTAGAGGCCGTACCGCTCGTGCACGAAGTCGCGCAGGAGGCGGAACTCCTCCTCGCTCAGCGGCGCGTCGTGGTCGCTGGGATGGAACACCGCCTCAGCGCGGGGCCAGCTTGCGCAGGGCCTGCGCCGCGGCGTGGCGCACGTCCGGCGAGGGGTCGTGGGCCTTCACGTCCATCAGCGGGCGCACGGCGTCCAGGATGCCGGCGTCGCCGAGGGCGAGGGCCGCCTCCACGCGCACGGGCGCGCTGTCGTCGGCGAGGGCGGAGAGCAGGAGGCGGCGGGCGCGCCTGTCCTCGAAGCGACCGGCCAGGTCCACCAGCAGCCGGCGCGCCTCCACCCCCGCCGCCGCGAAGGCCCGCTCGATCTCGGGGAGGGCGGCCGAGCCCAGCCGGCGCAGCGCCTCCAGGGCCGGCCCGTGCAGGCCCGGGTCCCGCAGGGCCTCCGTGAGGGCGCCCGCGGACTGGGCGTCGCCGACCTCCCCCAGGGCGGCGGCGGCGGCCCGGCGCACGGTGGCGTCGTCGTCCCGCAGGCGCGCCACCAGGGCCGGCGTGGCCTTGGCGCTTCCGAGCGCGCCCAGGGCGGCGGCGGCCGCGCAGCGCACGCTCCAGTGCTCGTCCTCGAGGGCGAGGAGGAGGGCGGGCAGGGCCTGGCGGTCGCGGATCTCCCCCAGCGCCGAAGCCGCCGCCCGGCGCAGCCCCCGGTCGGGGTCGAGCAGCGTCTCCGTGAGGGGCCGCACGGCGCTGGCCGCGCGCAGGGAGCCGAGCGCCTCCACCGCGGCGAAGCGCAGCTCCTGCCGGGGGTCGGAGAGGAAAGGCACGAGGTGCGGCACCACCTCCGGCCGTCGCAGGTAGCCGAGCGCGCGCAGGCCCACCCAGCGCATGGCGGGGTCGTCGTCCCCCAGGAGGGGCAGGAGCGAGGGCAGGGCCTCCGCGTCCTGCAGCCGGCCCAGGGCCAGGGCCGCCTCCTGGCGCACGACGCCGCTCTGGTCGCCCAGGGCGGCGCGCGCGACCTCCGACGCCTCCGCGGCGTCGATCTCGCCCAGCGCGCGCACCGCGGCGCGGCGCACGTCCTCGCGGCCGTCCGCGGCCAGGGCGCGCAGGGCGGGCAGGGCGCCCGGCTCCCGCAGGAGGCCCAGCGTCTGCGCGGCGCGGATGCGCACGTGGGCCTCCGCGCGGCGGGCCGCCTGCAGGAGCAGGGGCACCACGCGCTCACGCTCCATGCGCAGGAGGGCGTCCGCCGCCGTCTCCTGGATGAGGTCGCTCTCGTCGGCCAGGAGCTCGATGAGGAGCCAGGCGGCGTCCTCGTCCCCCAGGCGCCCCACCGCGGCCGCTGCCTCCGCGCGCACCTCCTCGGAAGGGTCGTGGAGGAGGGGGGCCACCAGGGCCACCGCCTGCGGGGGCGCGATCCAGGCCAGGCAGCGCACGGTGCCCTGGCGCACGGCGTCCTCGGGGTGGGCGAGGCCCGAGGCGAAGGCCGCCTCGTCCTGGAAGCCGATGGAGACGAGGGCGTGGGTCGCGTACTCCACGAGGGCAGGCTCGCCCAGGCTCTCCACGAGCGCGCCCACCGCGCGCGGCTCCTTGAGCCAGCCCAGGGTGATGGCGGCGGTGCGCCGGTTCGCCAGCTCGTCTCCCCGCAGGCTGGCCAGGAGGTGGTCCACGAGGTCGTCGCGGCGCAGCGCCGCCTGCACCTGCGGGTCGAGGCTCTCGCCCAGCGAGGTGGCGCGTTGCTCGATGGCCACCACCGCCTGTATGGCCACGGCGCGCACCGAGGGGTCGGCGTCGAAGAGGCGGGGCAGCAGGGCGGGGAGGGCCTCGCGGCCGGCCAGCCGGCCCAGCGCCTCCATGGCCGGCCCCCGGAGCATCTCGTCGTCCATCAGCTCCAGCAGGGCCCCGGAGGCGCGGGGGTCGCCGATCTCGGCGAGGGCGCCGATGGCCGGGTACTGCAGCCAGATCTCACCACGCAGCGCATCCACCAGCGGGCCCACCGCGCGCGGGTCGCCGATCTGGCCCAGGCTGCTGGCGGCGGCGTGGCGCACGTTGACGTCGGGGTCGGCGCGCAGGGTGGCGATGAGCGGCTCCACGGCCAGGGGATCGCGCCGCGCGCCCAGCATCACCGAGGCGAAGTTGCGCACTTCCTCGTCGGCGTCGCCCAGGAGCCTCAGGAGGGCGGCCCCCGCGCTGGGGCCCATGGCCACGTAGATCTCCATGGCCGCGTTGCGCATGCCCGCGTTCTCGTCGTCGCGGAGGGCGGTCTCGAGGGCGGGCAGGAGCACGGCGTCGTCGAAGCCGCCGAGGACGTCCACCGCCGCCTGCCGCACGGGCCAGCTCTCGTCGGCCACGGCCAGGAGGAGGGCGGGGACGGCCTCCGCCGCGCGCGCGCGCCCCAGGTCTTCCACGGCCCGCCGCCGCACGGGCTCGTCCCCGCGGCGCAGGGCTTCCAGCGCGGCCTGGACGTCGAGGGTCATGGCCGGTCCGGGGAGCCGGCGCGGGCGCCCCGGGGCGCGCGCGGATCCGGGGGCCGGCGCGCCCCTCTCCCCCCTCCCGTCATCTCCCTCGTCCCCGTGTCTCCTGCGGCCCTGGCGCGCGGCGCTACTGCAGGCGGAAGACCGCCACCAGCTTGGCCAGGTTCTCCGCCTGCTGGGCGAGGCCCGCGGCCGCGCGCGACATCTCCTCCACCGTGGCCAGGTTGTCGCGGGCGATCTCCGAGATGTTCTCCATGGCCTTCACCACCAGCTCCCCTCCACGCTTCTGCTCGGCGGTGGCGTAGCTGACCTGCTGGGTCATGCGGTTCATGTTCTCGACGGAGACCACGATCTGCCGGCTGCCCTCGGCCTGCTCCTTGGTGGCGATGTTCACCTGGCTGGCGATGCGGTTCATGTTCTCCACCGCCTGCCGCACCTGCTTGCCCCCCGCCGCCTGCTCCTTGGTGCTCTGCGCGGCCTGCAGCATCACGCGGTTGATGTTCTCCATGGCCTGCCGGATCTGCTTGCTGCCCTCCGCCTGCTCGCGCACGGCGGTGGTGACCTGGTTGGAGGCCACCGTCATGTTGGAGACCGTCTGCAGCACGTCGGCGCTGGCCCTGCTCTGCTTCCCGGTGGCGGAGGCGATCTGGCCCATGAGCTGGCTGGAGCGGGTGACGGACTCCATGATGCGGCGCAGGGCCAGCCCCGCCTGGTCGGCCAGGCCGATGCCCTCCTTGGCCTCCCCCGCCCCCGCCTTGGCCGTGTCCACCGCCTCCGTGGTCTCCTGCTGGACCTGGCGGATCACGTCGCCGATCTCCTTGGTGGCCCCCACCGAGCGCTCGGCGAGCTTGCGGACCTCGTCCGCCACCACCGCGAAGCCGCGCCCGGCCTCTCCCGCGCGCGCCGCCTCGATGGCGGCGTTGAGGGCGAGCAGGTTCGTCTGGTCGGCGATCTCCTCGATGACCTCCAGGATCTTGCCGATCTCCAGGCTGCGGCGGCCGAGGCCGGTGATCACGCGCGCGGTGTTCTCCATGGTCTCCGAGATGCGCTTCATGCCGTCGATGGTGCGGCCCACCGCCTCGTCCCCCGTGCGCGCGTCCTCGGACGCCTTGCCGCTGATGCGGTCCGCCTCCTCCGCGATCTTGGCCACGTCCGTCACCGCCGCCGCCAGCTCGGACACGGTGAGGGAGGTGCGCTGGGCGGCCGCGCTCAGGGTGTCCGCGTTGCGGGCCACGGAGGCGATGAAGGTGGTCATCTCCTCCACGGTGGCCGAGGTGTCGGTCACGGTGCCCGCCAGCGAGTCGAGGTCGCGCGCCATGCGGTCGATGGAGACGGTGACCTGCTCGATGGTGGAGGCGGCGTCCGCCACCACCGAGGCCAGGGTGGCGGAGGACTTCGCCACCTGCTCGATGGAGGCCCCCATCTCCGTGATGGAGGTGGAGGTCTCGTCCACGTAGGTGGCCAGGCCCTGCGCGTTGCCGGCCACGGTCTGGATGGAGGCGGCCATCTCCTCCATGGAGGTGGAGGTCTCCTCCGCGGCCTGGGCCTGGCTCTGCGCCCCGCCGATGATGAGCTTGGCGTTGGCGGAGATCTGGCCGGCGCTGGAAGCCACCTGCACCGACGCCTCCTGGATGTTGTCCACGATCCGCTTGAGGTTGCCCACCATCTCGTCGAGGCTGCCGGCGAGGACGCCCATCTCGTCCAGGGACTCCGTGGCCGCCATGCGCTCGGTGAGGTCGCCCTTGGCCACCGCCCCCGCCACCTTCACCATGCGCTGCACGGGGTTGAACCAGCGTCCCACCGCGAACCAGCCGGCGGCGGAGCCCACGGTGAAGAGGAGCAGGGCCACCAGCATGGTGGTCAGGAGGTTCGCGCGCTGGCGCTCGTCCATCACGCGGCGGCTGATGGCCACCTCCGCCACGCCCTTGAGCTCCTCGGCGGCGCGGCCGGAGGGCGCGCCCGGCAGCCCCAGCTCCGCGGAGAGGTCGCCCCCCGCCGCGGTGGTGGTGATGGGCGCGCGGAAGAGCAGCACCGGCTCCCCTCCCTCCGTGAGGGCGTCGAACTGGGTGCCCTCGCTCTTGACGGGGGGCGCGTTGCGGATGGGCGCGCCCTTCTGGGCCAGGACGGCGCCCTGGGTGTCGCGGATGGAGGCGGCCACCACGTCGGACCCCTCCCCCGCGCCCGCGGAGAGCGCGCCCTCCAGCAGCTGGGTGAGGAGGGTCTTGTCCTCGGTCAGCACGCCGTACTTGCTGTTGTAGGCCAGGTTGACCGCGATGTAGTGGCCGCGGCGCTCGACCTGCTCGCGGAGCAGCCGCCCGCCCGCGATGGAGGAGTAGAGGGCGGAGGCTCCACCCACCAGGAGGGCCACGAAGGCCACCAGGCTCAGGAGCTTCGTGCGTATGGAGGCGGTTTTGATCATGCTTGCTTCAGAATTTCCGCGCCGCGCGGAGGGCGTCGGCCGGAATGTCAATGCGGAGCTTGGCCGCGATCCTGGTGTTGACGACGAGCTCGGCGCGGGGGACGAGCATCTCGATGCGCTTCTCGCCCGCGGCCACGCGGTTGACCAGCTCGCCGGCCTGCTCCCCGATCGAGGAGTAGTCGGGCCCGTTGCTGGCCAGGGCGCCCTCCGCCACCAGGGCGGCGGAGAAGCTGAACACCGGCCTGCCCGCCTTCAGCGACTCGCTCAGCAGGAAGCGGCGGGTGGCGTCGCCCAGGAGCATGGGGTCGGCGGGAAGCCAGAGGGCGTCCACCGCGTCGGCGCCGGTGAGCAGGGCGCGCAGGGCGGCGGGCACGTCGCGCTCGGAGGAGACCTCCCGCGACACGACGATGAGACGCAGCAGCCCCGCCGCCTTCTCCGCCTCCTCGACCTGGGCCTTCACGTTGGCCTCGTTGTAGAGGACGCCGAGGCGGGTCCCCCGCGGGTAGACCATGCGGTAGGCGGCGAGCTGGTTCTTGACGGGGATGCGGAAGGACACCCCCGTGACGCCGGGCCCGATGCTCAGCCCCGCGCGCGGCGGGTCGAGCACCATGCAGAAGACGAGGGGGGCATCCGGCAGCACTTCACGCGCCGCCTGGGCGGCCACGGGGCCCATGGCCACCACCACCAGCGGCCGGCCCTTGAGGGGGCCGAGCACGGCCGCGCCCTGGGCGCGGTCGTTCCGCAGGTCGTACTCGGTCACGGCGTGGCCGGCGGTCGTCCGGCGGAGGGCCGCGATGGCCGGGGCCCAGGCCGCCGTCTCCACGCTCTTGACCAGCGCGACCTCGGCGGCGCCCGCCGCCTGTCCGCCCAGCGCGAGGGCGACCGAGGCCGCCGCCACCCGTACCGGCTTCCCACTCATCGCTGCCCCTCCTTCACGCTCCACCCTCCCGCAGCTCCTGGGCCAGCACCTTGGCCAGGTCGAGCAGGATGATCAGACGGTCCTCCAGCTTGGCCACGCCGCGGATGGTCTGGGCGTCGATCTCCACCACCTCTTCCGGCGCCGCCTCGATCGTGCTCACGGGGACCTTCAGCACCTGGGAGGCGGCGTCCACCAGCAGCCCGATCAGCCGGTCCCGCAGCTTCACCACGACCACCCGCGCCAGGCGCGAGGGAGCCACCTCTCCCAGCCCCAGCTTGGTGCGCAGGTCCACCACCGGGATGATGCGGCCGCGCAGGTTGATGACGCCCTTGATGGAGACGGGGGCGCGCGGAACCTGGGTGACCTCCCCCACGCGGATGATCTCCTGTACGGAGCGCACGTCCACGCCGTACTCCTCGCCGGCCAGGAAGAAGGTGGCGAGATGCTCGGTGGCCTCCGCGGCCTGCTTCTCGTCGCGCGCGGGAGCGAAGAACGAGATGTTGTGCCCCAGGGCGGCGGCGGCGGCCGGCGCGGGCTCCGCCGAGGCGGGCTCCGCCCGGGCGGAGGCGCCGCGCGCCGTCAGCCCCCCCTGGTCGGCGAGGGCCAGGATGTCCTCGGCCAGGCCGGAGGCGGGGAGGGAGATGGGGGTGTCCGCCCTCGTGCCGTGGGCGTCGGGCGGGAACACCCTGGGGTCGTCGGAGCCGCCGGCCCCCGGCCTGTCCCTCCCCCGCGCGCGCTTGCGTCCGTCGGCCATGGCTCAGGCGCCGGGCAGGGCGCCGACCGCACGCGGGCCCAGCGCATGGCGCCGGCTCTCGAAGAGCGCGGCCACGTCCAGGATGAGCACCACGCGCCCGTCGCCCATGATGGTGGCCCCTGCCACCGTGGTGGACGCGCCCGCCGCGGGATCGAGGGCCTTGATGACCACTTCCTGCTGGCCCTTCAGGCGGTCCACCACCAGACCCAGGCGGCGCTCGCCGCGCCCCAGGATGACCGCGTACTGCCGCGGGGTGGCGGGCGCCGGGGGCAGGGCGAAGTGCTCGCTGAGGCGGAGGAGGGGCACCAGGCGCTCGCGCACGCGCAGGGTGTCCTGTCCGCCCACGCGGTGCGCCTCGGCGGGGTCGAACTTGATGCTCTCCACCACCGACCCCAGGGGCACGGCGTAGGTGCGCCCCGAGGCCTCCAGGAGGAGGGTGGAGATGATGGCCAGGGTCAGCGGGAGCTGGATGATGAACTTGGTGCCCACCCCGGGCACCGTCTCCACCTCGATCAGGCCGTTGAGGCGCTCGATGGACTTCAGCACCACGTCCAGGCCCACGCCGCGGCCCGAGAGGTCGGTGACCGCCTCGCGGGTGGAGAAGCCCTGGGCGAAGATGAGCTGCACCGCCTCCCGCTCGCTCAGCGACTCGTCGCCCTTGAGGATGCCGCGCTCCACCGCCTTGCGGTAGACGCGGTCGGCGTCGATGCCGGCGCCGTCGTCCATGATGGTGATCACCACCTGGTCCGACTCCTGGGCCGCGGAGAGCAGCACCGTGCCCGTGCGCGTCTTCCCGCTGGCCACGCGGACGTCCGGCGCCTCGATGCCGTGGTCCACGCTGTTGCGGATCAGGTGGACGAGGGGCTCCCCGATCTCGTCGATGATGGCCTTGTCCACCCTCGTGGTCTCGCCCTCGAGGATGAGCTCGA
>DATBIO010000091.1:0-30375 GCA_036556965.1 Vicinamibacteria bacterium | reverse complement strand
CGTAGAGCGCCGTCCCGCCTCCGGGCTCCAGCACGTCGAGCACGCGCGAAAGCTGCTCCCGGTCGGACGTGAAGTCCTGCACCATCTCGACGCGGTCGTTGAAGGTGATGACCAGGATCTCGTCGGCGGGCTCGAGGAGGTCGATGAAGTGGCGGAGCGCGTCCGCCACGTCGTCCATCTTGCCGCGCATGCTCGCGCTGACGTCGAGGGCGAGGGCGATGCGGAGGGGCCGCCGCTGACCGCTGAAGAAGGTGACGGGCTGGGCGCGCCCGTCCTCGGAGACGTGGAAGTCCTCCCCCCGCAGGCCCAGCACCGGCTCGCCGTGCTTGTCCAGCACGGAGACGGGCACCCGCACCGAGCGCGCGCTGGTGCCGAAGGTCAGCCCCGCCGGGCCCTCGACGGGCACGGCCGGGCGGGCAGGCGGCGGCGGTGCGGGGGTGACGGCGACCGCGGCCGCCTCGGGGGCGGCCCTCCGCACGGCGACCACCAGCGTCTCGCTGGCCCCGGCCTCACGCAGCGAGGCCTCGCCCTCCGCGCCCAGCGGCTCGGCCACGCCGCGGTCGCGCACCTCCGCCAGCACGATGCGCTCGCTGATGCCGGCCCGGAGGAACCGCACGAGGTCGGCGATGGTGACCGGGTCGTCGCTCCGGAGGTCCGGGGCCACGACCACGAGGAGCATGGCGACCACGACCCATCCCGACCGGCGGCTGTTCCGCATGACAACCCTCACAGGCGGCTCCGACCTTCGGCGGCCTGGCGTGACGCGCACCGTGGAGCAGGATTCGTGCCCGCAGGAAAGGGGCAATGGGGGCCTGCCTGTCGCCCCCGCCGGACGGTGCTGTGCGCTGCCGAGGACACGCCGCGGCGGGACGCATGTCCAACCCTCCCGGCGTCAGAGAGGCCAACTCGGCACATGGATTGCAGCCAAGCGCCCAGGCACAGCGGGACGCGCGACCTCGGGGGCCACCGCCGTCCCGCCCGCCCACGCGGGCGCCAGGAAGAACATAGCGCGACTCGCGCACTCGCGGCTCGGAGGAAGCAATGACATCGAGACGGGCAACCGGCGCGGCGATGCTCGCCGCCCTCATTCTCGTCGTGGCGGAGCCCGCCCGGGCCCAGTATTTCGGGCGCAACGCGGTGCAGTGGGAAGACCTCAAGTTCGAGGTCCTGGCCACCCCCCACTTCGACATCCACTACTACCCCCAGGAGAAGGAGGCGGCGGAGCAGGTGGGCCGGATGGCCGAGCGCTGGTACGCCCGGCTGAGCGCCATCCTCGACTTCCGGATGAAGGACCGGCAGCCCCTGATCCTCTACGCCAGCCACCCGCACTTCCAGCAGACCAACACCGTGGGCGGCCCCCCCGGCGAGGGCACGGGGGGCGTCACCGAGGCCTTCAAGCGGCGCATCGTCCTGCCCGTGGGCGCCTCCCTGGCGGAGACCGACCACGTGGTCGGCCATGAGCTCGTGCACGCCTTCCAGTTCGCCATGACCGGGCAGGGCAAGGTCTCGGCCACCAACTTCCCCTCCGCGCTGCGCATGCCGCTGTGGTTCATCGAGGGCATGGCCGAGTATCTGTCGGTGGGCCCGCTCGACCCCCACACGGCCATGTGGATCCGCGACGCCGCCCGGCAGGAGAAGGGTCTCCCCACCATCCGCCAGCTCGGCAGCGCCAAGTACTTTCCCTACCGGTACGGGCAGGCCTTCTGGGCCTGGCTGGCCGGCCAGTACGGCGACGAGGTGATGGGCCGCGCCCTGCGCGCCCTCGGCCCGCGCGACAACGACGCCGAGGCCATCCTGAAGGCCATCACCGAGAAGGACGAGAAGACGCTCACCAAGGAATGGCATGCCGCCGTCCGCGAGGCGGTGGCCCCCGTCATGACCGGGCGGAAGGACCCCGACCACTACGGCACCGCCCTCGTCACCGAGGAGAAGCAGGGCGGCCGCCTGAACGTCGGCCCCGCCCTCAGCCCGGACGGCACCCGCGTGGCCTTCCTCTCCGAGCGCGAGCTGTTCGCGGTCGAGGTGTTCGTGGCCGACGCGCGCACCGGCGACGTCGAGCGGCGGCTGAGCCACGCCGCCGTGGACCCCCACCTCGACAGCCTGCAGTTCATCAACTCCGCCGGCGCCTGGGACCCCGCGGGACAGCGCTTCGCCCTGGGCGCGGTGGCCAAGGGCCGGGCCGCCCTCGTCATCATGGACACGCGGAACGGCGGCAAGGAGCGCGAGGTCCCCTTCCCGGGCCTGGGCGAGCTGTACACCCCCAGCTTCTCCCCGGACGGCCGCAAGGTGGTCTTCTCCGCCCTGGCCGGAGGGTTCACGGACCTCTACGCCTACGACCTGGAGGCGGGCACGCTGCGCCGCCTGACCACGGACACCTTCGCCGACCTGCAGCCGGCGTGGTCTCCCGACGGACGCCAGGTCGCCTTCGTGACCGACCGCTTCTCCACCCGCCTCGACACCCTCGATCCCGGCAACTACCGGCTGGCCGCGCTCGACGTGGCCTCGGGAGAGGTGCGCGCCCTTCCCGGCTTCGACAAGGGCAAGAACATCAACCCGCAGTGGTCCCGGGACGGCTCCAGCATCTACTTCCTGGCCAACCGCGACGGGGTGACCAACGTTCACCGGCTGGAGCTGGCCTCGGGCACCCTCTATCAGCTCACCGACCTGGTGACGGGGGCCAGCGGCATCACCGCGCTCAGCCCGGCCCTCTCCGTGGCCACCCGCGCCGACCGCCTCGCCTACAGCGTGTACGGGGACGGGCGTCACGAGATCTTCACCATCGAGGGGGCGGAGAAGATGGCGGGCTGGCAGGCGGCGCGCGAGCCGTCGCTCTACGCCGGCGTGATCCCCGCCGCCAAGCCGCAGGGCGCCGTGGTCCAGGCCCGCGCCGACGCCACCACCGGCCTGACCGACCCCGAGGCCTTCCAGGAGAAGCCCTACAAGGCCAAGCTCAGCCTCGACTACATCGGCCAGCCCTACCTCACGGCGGGGGTCGGCCGCTACGGGGCGTTCTTCGGTGGCGGCGTGTCCATGATCTTCAGCGACATGCTCGGCAACCACACGCTGAGCACGGCCATCCAGGCCGACAACGTCTCCGGCTTCACCGACATCGGCGCGCTGGTGAGCTACGTGAACCGCGAGCACCGCCTGAACTGGGGCGTCCAGGGCTACCAGATCCCCTACATCACCGGCCGCTTCGCCAACGGCGTCACCACCGTGAACGGGCAGCAGATGTACGTGGAGGAGACGCTGATCGAGCGGGAGACGCAGCGCGGCCTCATGGTCATGGCCTTCCGCCCCTTCGACGCCGCCCTGCGCCTGGAGGCCTCGGCGGGGTACCGGAACATCGGATACGACAGCCGGCTGGAAACGCTCGGCTTCTCGCTGCGGACGGGCCAGCAGATCCTCGAGGAGAGCGTGGACCTGCCCTCCCCGGACCCGGTCCACCTCTTCGAGGGCTCGCTGGCCCTCGTGCGGGACTCCTCCGTGTTCGGTGCCACCAGCCCCATCCTGGGCCAGCGCTTCCGCCTGGACGTGACCCCCGTGATGGGCACGGTCAACTACACGGGCGCGCTGGCGGACTTCCGGCAGTACGTCATGCCCGTGCGGCCGGTGACGCTGGCCGGCCGCGTCCTCCACTACGGCCGCTACGGCTCGGGGGGGGAGGACCCCCGGCTCAGCTCGCTCTTCCTGGGGTACCCGAACCTCGTGCGCGGCTACGACACGGGATCCTTCAGCGCCTCGGAGTGCGGCCCGCAGAACGACACGAGCTGCCCCGTCTACGACCAGCTCCTGGGCAGCCGCCTGCTCGTGGGCAACGTGGAGCTGCGCGCGCCCCTCCTCGGCCTCTTCGGCGCCCGCAACCTCTACGGGCCCATCCCGGTGGAGATCGCCGCCTTCTTCGACGCCGGCGTGGCCTGGGACTCGGCCAGCCGCCCGCGGCTGTTCGGGGGCGAGCGGGAGATCGTGAAGAGCACGGGCGCCACCGCCCGCGTCAACATGTTCGGCTTCGCCGTCCTGCAGGTGGACTGGGTGAAGCCGCTCGACCGCGCGGGCAAGAGCCCGTACTGGACCTTCAACCTGCTGGCGGGCTTCTAGGCCTCATCGCCGGCTTCTCGAACAGGGGGCGGCGCCCGGCGCCGCCCCTTCGCTTTTTCACGGACAGAACAGCGATATCCTCCGCGCCTGCGACCACGGCTGACGCCCGTCGCAGTGCGGACCGCGGAGCAGCGGCTCCCTCCCCCTCGTGGGGAGGGTGGGGTGGGGGCTTGGCAAACGAAGCGGCGGCGTGCCCGCAGGCGCGGCGCCGCGGGGAGGCGCGGATGCGGGTCCTGGTGCTGGTCGCCGTGCTGGTCTCGGGCAGCGCTCTCCCGGCGGGGGCGGACGAGGCCACCGACAAGGAAGCCGTGAAGGCGGTGGTGAAGGCCGCCTACGTCGACGGCGTGCACGCCGTGGGCGACCCGGAAGCCATGCGTCGCGGCTTCCACTCCGGGTTCAACATGCTCGTCCTCAAGGACGGGCAGATGTCGGCCGTCCCCATCGCGGACTGGATCGCGCGCCTGGAGAAGGCCGGCTCCGCGAGCCAGGGCAAGCCCCGGCCGGCCATCAAGGCCGAGTTCACCCTGGTCGACGTGACGGGCGACGCGGCCGTCACGCGGGTGGAGATCTTCCGCGCCGGCCGCCACGTGTTCACGGACTACCTGTCGTTGTACCGGTTCCCCGACGGCTGGAAGATCGTGGGCAAGACCTTCTTCGCCCACCCGCAGGGCTAGCGGGCTAGCTGCCGCCCACCTTTCGCGGCGCGTTGAAGCGCGGCATGCCGCGCGTGTTCTGGGACTTCTTCCAGGGCTGCTGCGTCTGCGGGCGCCGCGGCGTCTCGTGGTGGCGCTCGGGCGCCGGCGCCGCCTCGGTGGCCGCGGGAGCCTCCGCCGCCTCCTTGGCGCGGAGAGCGCGCGCGGCCGCCTCGTCCTCGGCCAGGTGGCAGTTCTTGTACTTCTTCCCGGAGCCGCAGTGGCAGGGCTCGTTGCGCCCGGGAAGGTCCGTGGTCTCCGGCACCGTGTCCTCCTCGTCCGTCACTCTACCATCCCGGCGCCCGACCATCGCTTCACCGCGGGAGCGCGGAGAGGCAGCGCGTGGCGAGCTCCTCCGCCTGCTCCGCGCCCACGAAGGCCACCAGGCCGCGCCGCAGGGTGTCGTGCAGCGTCTTGGCCTGGTCGGGGCCGATCTCCGCCGCCCCCAGCAGGCCGTGCTTGGCGAGCAGGTGGCGGGCCACCGCGTCCGCGGTGTGGGCGCCCAGGTGGGGCGAGAGCACGGCCGCGATCTGCTCGGGGAGGTCCATCGGCGGGCCGGAGAGAATATCACGCGCGCTAACATCCCGGCCTGATGCCGGCCGTCGAGCTCCGCGGCGTGCGCAAGCGCTGGCCCACGGGGGCGGTGGCCCTGGACGGCGCCGCCCTGGACGTGGAAGAGGGCGCCGTCCTCGTCCTCCTGGGCACCAGCGGCAGCGGCAAGACCACCGCCCTGCGCACGATGAACGGCCTGGTGCGCCCGGACGCGGGCGAGGTGCGGGTCCTCGGGCGCGCCCTGGGCGACTGGGACCTGACCGAATTGCGCCGCCGCACCGGGTACGTCATCCAGGAGGGCGGCCTCCTGCCCCACTGGACGGTGGCCGACAACGTCTCCCTGGTGCCGCGCCTCCTCGGCTGGTCCGAGGAGCGGCGGGCGGAGCGGACGCGCGCGCTGCTGGCCCTGGTGGGGCTCGCCCCCGAGCGGCATGGACCCCTGCATCCGTCGCAGCTCTCGGGGGGTGAGCGACAGCGCGTGGGCCTCGCGCGCGCCCTGGCCGCGGAGCCCCCGCTCCTCCTCATGGACGAGCCGTTCGGCGCCCTCGACCCCCTCACGCGCCGGCGGCTGCAGGACGACTTCCGCGGCCTGCAGCGGACGCTGCGCACGACGGTGGTGCTGGTGACGCACGACGTGCCCGAGGCCCTGCGCCTGGCGGACGTGGTGGCGGTGATGCACCAGGGCCGCGTGCTTCAGCAGGTCCCGCCCGCCGAGCTGCGCGCCCATCCCCAGGAAGGCTTCGTGCGCGACTTCCTGGCCGCCGCCTTCCCCTGATGCTGCTCTTCCTGGCCGAGCGCCGCGCCGAGCTGCTCCAGCTCGCCGCCCAGCACGTGGCCCTGGTGGCCGCGGCCGTCGCCATCGCCGTGGCCGTGGGCATACCCGTGGGGGTGGCCATGACCCGGCGGCCGCGCCTGGCCCGCCCCCTCCTCGCCGTGGCCAACGTCGCGCAGACCATCCCCAGCCTCGCCCTCTTCGGCTTCCTGATCCCCGTCCCCCTGATCGGCGGCATCGGCGCGCGCAGCGCGGTGGTCGCGCTGGCCCTCTACGCGCTGCTCCCCATCCTGCGCAACACGTACACCGGCCTGCGCCAGGTGGACGCGGCGGTGCTGGACGCGGCCACGGGCATGGGCATGACGGCGGGCCAGCGGCTCCGCCTGGTGGAGCTGCCCCTGGCCCTGCCCGTGATCCTGGGCGGGGTGCGCGTGGCCGCCGTCATCGCGGTGGGCACCGCCACCATCGCCGCCGCCATCGGCGCGGGCGGGCTCGGAACCTACGTGTTCCGCGGCATCGCCACCGTGGACCACCGCCTCATCCTGGCCGGCGCCGTTCCCTCCGCGCTGCTGGCCCTCCTCGCGGACGCGCTCCTCGGGCGCGTCGAGCACAGCCCGCGACCCGCGCGCGCGGCGGCCCTCCTGGGCGTGGGCACCGTGGTGGCGGCGGGCCTCCTCGCGCTGGGGGCGCGGGAGGGCGGCCGGCGGCCCGTGGTCGTGGGCTCCAAGAACTTCACGGAACAGGTGGTGCTGGGCGAGATTCTGGCGGGCTGGCTCGAGCGCCGCGGCTTCGCCGTGGACCGCCGGCTCAACCTCGGCGGCACCACGGTGTGCCACGAGGCCGTCCGCGCCGGGCAGCTCGACGCCTACGTGGAGTACACGGGCACCGCCCTCACCGACATCCTGAAGCAGCCCGCGCGCAGCGACCCCGCCCTCGTGCACCGGCTCGTGCGCGCCGGCTACGCGCCTCTCGGCCTGCGCGTCGGCGCGCCCCTCGGATTCAACAACACCTTCGCCCTGGTCATGCGCCCCGCGCACGCCGACGCCCTCGGCGTGGGGAGGCTCTCCGACCTGGCGCCGCACGCGCCCCGCCTGCGCCTCGGGCTCTTCGGCGAGTTCCTCGAGCGCGAGGACGGGCTTCCCGGTCTGGCCCGCGCCTACGGGCTCCGCTTCGGGCCGCCGCCCCGCGAGATGGACCTTGGCCTCCTCTACCCGGCGTTGGAGGCGGAGCAGGTGGACCTGGTGGTGGGCAGCGCCACCGACGGGCTCATCGCTGCGCGCGGCCTGCGCGTGCTGGAGGACGACCGGCACTACTTCCCACCCTACGACGCGGTGGTGGTGGCGAACGCCGCCCGCCTGGCCGACCAGCCGGAGCTGGCCTCCGCCCTGGACGCCCTGGCCGGACGCCTGGACGAACCCACCATGCGCCGGCTCAACCACGCGGTGGACGGCGCGCGGCGATCGCCCTCGGCGGTGGCGCGGGAGTGGCTCGAGGCCTCAGCGCGGCACGAGGGCGATGGCGCGCAGGGGTCCCCCCGAGCCACCGGCGATCTTCATCGGTAGCGCCACCACCACGGCGCCGGTGGCGGGGAGCGCGTCCAGGGAGGCGAGGTTCTCGAAGGCGGGCACCCCCGCCCCCGCCGCCACGCGGTGGACGGCGAAGTCGCGCGAGGGGCCGTGGTCGATGCTGGCGGTGTCCACGCCCAGCGCCGCCACGCCGCGCTCCAGGACCAGCGTCCCCACCGCCTCCGCCCCGTACGAGGGAAAGTGCAGCCCGGAGGCGTCCCCCGCCCGGTCGTCGCCCAGGTAGCGCTTCGCGTCCGGCCAGCGCGCGGACCAGCCCGTGCGCAGCAGGACGATGGCGCCGCGCGGGACGGTCCCGTTGGCCTTCTCCCACGCGGCCAGGTCCGCCGGGGTGAGGCGGTAGTCGGGATCGCGGGCGGCCTGCGCGGTCACGTCGATGACCACGGCGGGGGCCACCAGCCGCTCCAGGGGCACCGCCTCCGCCGCCGCCGCCCCCTCCGCGAAGTGCACGGGCGCGTCCAGGTGGGTGCCGCCGTGCTCCGGCGCGCAGAAGGCGCCCGCGGAATAGAAGTAACCGGCGCCGCTGGGACCGTGGTGGAGCGAGGTGCGCTCGAAGCGCGAGGGCGACGTCGGCCAGTACAGCGTGCGCGCCTCGAAGGCGTGCGTGAGGTCCACCACGCGCACGCGCGCGAGGTCCACCGGCGCGGCCAGGAACGGGAGCAGCACGGCGGCGAGCAGGCCCATGACCACCTCCGGCCGTCGATTGTGACACTCCGCGAAGCGGCCGGGCCCCGCGGACGTGGGCGCGCGCGACCTGCGATAGTCTTCGCGCGCATGGCGAACGCCGGCTTCCTGGAGCGCGTGGGGCTGCACCGGCCCGAGCTGCGGGCGTGGGCCCTCTACGACTGGGCCAACTCCGCCTTCTGGGCCACCGTCATCCAGATCTTCCCCGTGTACTTCATCTCCGTGGCCCACGCCGACGTCCGCCCGGCCACGGCCAACGCCCACTACGCCACCGCCACCACCGCGGCCATGGTGGTGATCGCGGTGCTCTCTCCCGTGCTGGGGGCCATCGCCGACTACGCGGGGATCAAGAAGAAGATGCTGGCCGCCTTCCTGGTCCTGGGCGTGGCCGCCACCGCGGCCATGTTCGCCATCCAGCGCGGTGACTGGAAGCTGGCCCTCGTCCTCTACATGCTGGGCAACATCGGGGTGGCGGGCAGCATCGTCTTCTACGAGTCGCTGCTCCCGCACATCGCGCGCGAGGACGAGGTGGACCGCGTCTCCACCTCCGGCTACGCCCTCGGCTACCTGGGGTCCGGCCTCCTCATGGCCGCCAACCTGCTGGCCATCCAGAAGCCCGGGTGGTTCGGCCTGCCCGACGCGGGGGTGGCCACGCGCCTGGCCTTCGTCAGCGTGGCCGTGTGGTGGCTGGTCTTCTCCATCCCCCTCTTCCGCCGGGTGCCCGAGCCGCCGCGCCGGCTGGAGGCCGACGAGGGCCCCGGCCAGAACGTCGTGCGCGTGGGCTTCACGCGCCTGCGCGAGACCTTCCGCGAGCTGCGCGGCTACAAGCAGGCCGCCCTGCTCCTCCTCGCCTTCCTCGTCTACAACGACGGCATCAACACCATCATCCGCATGGCCGCGCCCTACGGCACGGAGCTGGGCCTGCCCCCCACCGCCCTCATCGGAGCCCTCCTCCTCGTCCAGTTCGTGGGCATCCCCTTCGCCATCCTCTTCGGACAGATGGCGCGCTGGCTGGGGGCCAAGCGCTCCATCCTGCTCGGCCTCGCCCTCTACCTCGTGATCACCGTCACCGCCTACTCCATGAAGACCATGACCCACTTCATGATCCTGGCCATCCTGGTGGGCATGGTGCAGGGGGGCACGCAGGCCCTCAGCCGCTCGCTCTTCGCCACCATGATCCCCCGCCACAAGTCGGCGGAGTTCTTCGCCTTCTTCGGCGTCTTCGAGAAGTTCGCCAGCATCTTCGGCCCCGCCCTCTTCGCCTTCATGATCGCCACCACCGGCTCCAGCCGCACCGCCATCCTGGCCACCGCCGTCTTCTTCATCGCGGGCGGCGCCATCCTCCTGCGCGTGGACGTGGAGGAGGGCCGGCGGGCGGCGCGCGAGGCGGAGGCGCACCTGGCCGCGGGCTGAGCGCCGTGGACGCCGTCGGCCGGGCCTGGGACGCCGCGCTGGCCGCGGTGGCGCGCCTGATGATGCGCGTCTTCTACCGGTCGGTGGAAGTGCGCGGCGCGCTCCCGCGCGCGTCGCCCCTGGTGGTGATCGCCAACCACGGCAACTCGTTCGTGGACTCGCTGCTCGTCTTCGGGTTCCTGGGCCGGCCCGCGCGCTTCCTGGGCAAGCACACGCTGTGGCGGCACCCGCTGGTGGGGCCGCTGGTGACGCTGGCGCGGGTCCTGCCCGTCCACCGGCGGGGAGACGCGGGCGCCCGGCCCGCGCGCAACGAGCGCACCTTCGCGCGCTGCGCGCGCCTGCTGGCCCGCGGCGGGGCCGTGGCCCTCTTCCCCGAGGGGCGCAGCCACGACGAGCCGCGCTGCCTCCCCCTGAAGAGCGGGGCGGCGCGCATCGTGACGCGGGCGCAGGCCGAAGGCGCGCGCGGGCTCCTGGTGGCGCCGGTGGGGATCGTGTACGAGGACAAGGGACGCTTCCGCTCGCGCGTGGTGCTGCGGGTAGGCGCCGCCCTGTCCCCCGCCTCCGGCGCCGGGGTCCCGGAGCCCGTGGCCGCCCTCACCGCCCGGTTCGCGCGCGCCCTGGCCGAGGCCGCCAACCCCGCGCCCGCCGGCGAGCCATGGCCCGCGCCCCCGCCACGCGCCCGCGGACGGAGCCTGCGCCTCGCCCTGGCCGCACCCTTCAACTGGCTGCCCTATCGCGTGCCGGGCTGGATCGCCTCCCGCCGGGCGCGGCGGGGGGACGAGCCCGCCACCTACAAGGTGCTCGCCGGCCTTCTCGCCTTCCCCGGGTGGTGGTCGTTGGTCGCGCTGGGGGCCGCGGCGCTGCTGGGCCCGGCGGCCACGATCGCCTTCGCGGTCCTCGCGCCGCTCACGGGCTGGCTCGCCCTGGGTGCCCTCGACGCCCGCGCGCCGTCCGGTGCCGCGGTCAGGGCGCGGGCCGGGGACCGGGCAGGCGGCGGACGAGGGCGAGCATGATGCCGAAGTCCGTGGTGCCCGCGAGGCCGTGGATGCCCTCCACGAAGCCGCCTTCGAGCGTCCATGCGCCCGCGTCGAGCTTGGCCCCGAGCCGCAGGTAGGCGGGCGCGCCCGGCAGCCCGGCGGGCGTCTCCGCCAGGCGCGAGGCCACCGAGGCCTCGCCCAGCACGCTGAGCACGCGAGCGGGCCGCCACTCGAGGGCGAGGAAGGCATGGGCGCGCGCCGGCGCGTAGCGCAGCCCGTCCAGCGTCCGGTCCGTCACCGCCACTCCGCCCACGCCCGTGAAGAGGTCCCAGCGGGCGCCGAGGGGGCGCGCCACCAGCGCCTGCAGTCCGAGGTCCACCCCGGAAGCGGAGGCGTACGCGCCGGCGCCCGTGGGCAGGCCCGCGCGCAGCACGAGCGCCGGCGTCCAGGCGCCTCCGGCGGCGGGCGTCCAGTGCCCCGCCACCTCCAGGCGGCCCAGGCCGGCGCCCGGCGGCGCCGACCACGAGGCGTCGGGACCGAGGACGCGGAACCCGTCGGCGGGCACGCTGCCGCGGCCCCCGTCCGGGAGCCCGGTGAGGCGATGCCACCAGTCGATGACGCCGTCCAGAAGTCCGCCCCCGCGCCAGTGGAGAGGCAGGCGCGCGGACAGGGCGAGGGCCGGGGTGAGCCCGCGGGTGACCTCGAGGCCGAGCGTGCGGTGCTCGCCGTCCACGACCACCTGCCCGCCCGGGGAGGGGGCGATGCCGAAGTCGTTGCCCCAGTCGAAGTCGAGGCGGAAGCGGGTCGCCCCCGGCCCGGACGCGCGCGGGGAGGCGGCGGGCAGCGAGAGGCGGTCCTGCGCGAGCAGGTAGCCGTCGCGCATCTCGAGGGGGCCGCGCGACTCCGCGGACTGCGCCCACGCTTGGCCCCCGGCCAGGGCCAGGACGATGGGGAGGACGCGCCTCAGCGCGGGCGCAGCTCGGCGCGCGCCAGCTCGTCGTAGAGGTGAACGGCGGCGCGCATGCACTTCGCCCAGTCCTCGAGGTTCAGGCTCTCGTTCTCGGAGTGGGCGTTGCACGGGGGGTCCTCGACGCCCATGAGCAGGCAGGGCGCTCCCCCCAGGAGGTCGGCGAAGGGCTGCACGAAGCCGATCGACCCGCCCGCCCCGATCATGGCCGCCTCCCTCTTGAAGCCCAGCTTGAGCGCGCGCCGTGCCGCCTCGAAGGCGGGACCCTCGGGGTCGGTGGTCCACCACGGCGTGTGGCCGTTCACCTTGGCCTTGACCTTCGCGCCGTGCGGAGGCTTGGCGGTGAGCCGCCTCACGAGCTGGCGCCCGGCCTTCTGCGGGTCGATCCGGGGCACGATGCGCAGGGAGAGGCGGGCGCGCGCGGAGTCCACGATCTGGTTGGAGGAGCCGTGGAGGGGGTGCGACTCCATGGCGATGACGGTGAGGGACGGCCGTGTCCAGAGCTGCTCGTAGACGGAGTAGCCCTTCTCCCCCGCCAGCTTCAGCCCTTTCACCAGGCCGCCCTCCTGGCGGAACTTCTTCTCGCTGAAGGGCAGCTTGCGGATGCGCTTGCGCTGCTTCTTGCCCGGCCGGGCCACGTCGTCGTAGAGGCCGGGAACGTCCAGCGACCCGTCCTTCCGGCGCAGGGAGGCGATGAGGCGGCTGAGCACCTGCACGGGGTCGGGGATCGGCCCTCCCCACTGGCCGCTGTGCAGGGGGTGGTCGAGGCACTGCACCTCCACGTCCACCTGCACGATGCCGCGGAGCTGGTAGGTGAGGGCGGGCACGCCGGTGTCGAAGTTGGCGGTGTCGCTGAGCACGATGACGTCCGCGGCCAGCAGGTCCTTGTACTTCTCGAGGAACTGTCCCAGGTGGCCGGAGCCGATCTCCTCCTCGCCCTCCACCACGAACTTGACGTTGCAGGGGAGGGACCCCGCGCCCTTGAGCCAGGCCTCCACCGCGGCCACGTGCACCATGATCCCGCCCTTGTCGTCGGCGGTGCCGCGGCCGTACAGCCGCCCCTTGCGCTCGGTGGGCTCGAAGGCCGGGCTCTTCCACTTCTCAGGCCGGCCGGGAGGCTGCACGTCGTGGTGGCCGTACAGGATCAGCGTGGGCGCCCCGGGCGCGTGGAGCCAATCGGCGTAGACGTACGGGTGGACGCCCTCGACGTCGAGCACGCGCACGTTCTCCAGGCCGGCGCTGCGCAGCGCGTCCGCGGTGGCCTCCGCCGAGCGGCGGACCTCCTCGGGCGGGAAGCCCTCCGCCGACACGCTGGGGATCCGGCTCAGCGCGATGAGGGTCTGCTTGAAGTCGGCCTGGTGGGCGTCGACGTAGCCGAGGGCCTTCTTGAGGTCTCCACTTGCTTGGGCCATTTGGTTCAACCGCCTTCAGTAGATCCAGACCAGATCGTAGCGCAGCACCTTGACGTCGCTCTTGGGGGGACGGACGGAACGCTCCTCGAAGCGGGCGGGGTCCACCATCACCATCTCGGCCAGGCGCGCGTCCATCTCCGCCACTTCCGCGCGCAGCTCCTCCACCCGTGCCTCCGCGTCGTTCTCCATGCGGTTGCGGGTCAGCACGGTGGTGGCGCCGCTGACGGACACGCGGCGGCGCCGTCCGCTGAACAGCCCGAGGTTCCCCAGGATGGCCGTGCCCAGGGCCGCCCACTTCTCCTGCTTGCGCCCGGTGAGCTGCGACTCCGCGCGCGCCAGCTCGCGCCTCTTCTTCTCGAGCTGCTCGCGCAGCTTCGCCGCCACCTTCCCGCCGTCGCCGAGGAGCCGCCCCGAGAAGGCCGTCACGTCCTCCCCCGGCTGCGACTGCTCCTCGGTCAGGGGGTCGTACCACACCGTGATCTCGAGCTTGTCCGGCAGCCGCTCGCGCAGGAGCCGCTCGACGGCCTTGAGGCCGGCCGCGCTCACGTAGGGGGGGAGGTCTCCGTAGCGGAGGCCCGCGGGCGGGGTGGTGGCGAGGTCGGACTCCTCCAGCGTCAGCGCCTCCCCTTCCAGGAGCTCGCCGGGGTCGTCGCCGGCCAGCGGCCAGCCGCGCACCGCCACCTCCTCGCCGGCGCCCTTGTAGCGCACCGAGTACTTGACGAGCAGGTAGGGATCGGCCAGCTCGCCCCCGTGCCGGGCCTGGAAGTGGTGGTCGAGGGGCGGGGGCACCGGCGGCGGCCCCGCCGCCGCGGGGGCGACGCGGGCGCGCGCGGGAGCGGGCGCCGCCTTCCGGCGCTCCGCGGTGAGGCGCGCGATCTCCTGGCGGGTGAGGGGACCGCGCAGATAGGAGAGGGCCCAGCGGGAGTGGAGGAGCAGCGGCCGCGGCCGGTGGACGTCGTGCAGCAGGAAGACGCGCTTGCGCGTGGCGTCGAGCAGGCGGTCCAGCGTCTCCGGCTCCATGCCGATCCCGAGCAGCCCCTCGCGCAGGCGCTGGCGATCCTGGGCGGTCTGCAGCTTGCCCACCAGCCAGACGCCCATGTTGCCGAGGCCCTTGTAGTCGAGGTCCACCGGGTTCTGCGTGGCGAGGAGCACGCCCACGCCCTGGGCCCGCGCCTGCTTGAGCAGGGTGAGGAGCGGCCGCTTGGGCGGGGGGTTGGCGGGGTGGGGCGGGAAGTAGCCGTAGATCTCGTCCATGTACACGAGCGCGCGCAGGGAGCCCGTGCCCCCCTGGCGGCGCATCCACGTCTTGACCTTGTCCAGCAGCACCGCGGTCACGAAGAGCCGTTGCTCGTCGGAGAGGTGCGCGGTGTACACCACGGAGAGCCGCGGCCGGCCGTCGGGCGCGCGCAGGAGGCGCTCCACCTCCATGGGCTCGCCTTCCCGCCACTCCTCGAACTGGGGCGAGGCCAGCAGGTTGTTGAGGGCCATCATGAGCTGCTCGCGCTCGCGCGCGGGGAACACGCTGTCCACGGGCAGCGCCCCCAGCTTGGCGAAGGGCGGGTTGCCGACGCTGGCCACCAGGGACTCCAGGGAGAGGCCCTTGCCCTCCCGCCACGCGCCCTCGATCAGCGTGCTGAGGAGGATGGCCTCCCGGGAGCGCAGGGGGTCCGCGTCGATCTGCACGAGACCGAGCAGGCCGGCCACGATGCCCGCGATCTCGTCCCGAAGCTCCTCCTCCGCCTCCGCGAAGGGCACGGCGGGCGCGTCGAGGGACTGGAGGACGTTGAGGGGCACGCCTGCGCTCGAGCCCGGCGTGTAGATGACGGCGTCGCGCCCGCGCACGAGGGCGGCCACGTCCGCGGGACCGAGCCCCCACTCCTCCAGGCCCTTCCTCCAGGCCCCCGCCGTCGCCTCCGCCGACTCCCGCGGGCCGACCCAGGGCGCGAAGGAAGGGGCGTCGAGGTTCTCGAAGGCGAGGAGCAGGTTGCCGAGGTCCCCCTTGGGGTCGATGGCCAGCACGGGCACGCCCTGGCGCAGGACCTCCTCGATGAGGGCCACGGCCAGGCCCGTCTTGCCCGAGCCCGTCATGCCCACGATCAGGCCGTGGGTCAGGAGGTCGGCCGGGTCGAGCTCGACGCGCTCGCCCAGGCCCCCCGTGGCGGGATCGACTTCCTTGCCGAGGTACAGCCCGCTGGCCATGGGGGCGCCCAGTATATCTGCCCTCGCCTTGCGCCATTGCGTCCTCTGGGCGGTACAGCCGGCATGGCGGAGCCCAGGAGGCTGAACGACTTGCGGCGGCACGTGGGTTGCTCGTGGCGGTAGCGGCGTCGGTCCATGAGTGGAGGACGGAAGACATGACGAGGTTGCGATTGCTGGCCGTCGGCGCGGTGCTGGCCCTCTCGTCGGGCTCGATCGCGTGGGCGGACGACGACGACGACGATTGGCGTGGAGGCCGGTGGCAGGGCCGCGCCCAGCAGCGCGGATACGGCTACTACGGCGGCGCCCAAGGCGTCGCCTTCGAGCGCGGCTACGAGCAGGGCCTCAAGGAAGGGCGCGACGACGGCGACGACCGGCGTCCCTACAACTTCTCGCGCCACGGCCGCTACCGCGAGGGCGACCACGGCTACAACTCGCGGTACGGGCGGCGCGCCGACTACGTGCAGGGCTACCGGCGCGGCTTCGAGCAGGGCTACCGCGACGGCTACTCGGCGTACTACGGCTACGGCCGCGACCAGGGACGCTACGGGCGCGACGGTCGTGACGACCGCGTGTGGGACCCGTGGCTGGGCCGGTACCGGTACGGCGCCGGCACCTATGACTGGCAGCGCGACGGGCGCCATCGGCACCACGGCAGCAACAACGGCTGGTGCAGCCAGCGGCACGGCTTCTGAGGGCAGTCCCGGCGGGCGGCCGCTCCTTGGTGACGCGGCCGCCCGTCCCCGCCTCCTGAAGCCGGCGCGCGACCGACCACCCCGGCGCGACGGACGGCGCTCACGAGCCTCCCCGCGGTCAGCCCCTCGTCATGGCTGCCGGAGCCTCTCGAGGAGAGCGGTGTTCAGTCGCCGGTACTCCTCACGCAACGGCGGCGCGGCGGACGCGGCGCCGGCGAGCGACTTCTCCGCCGCCGCCACCGCCCCTCCCGATCGCCCTTAGCGCTTGACGGTAGAGCATTCCGATGCGCCACCCCTCGGGCGGGTTGGCGGATTCTGCCCGCTTTCGCGGATAATCCCCGTGCTCCCCATTGTCTCCGCGATCAGACTCGCCAGCCTCGGCGCTCCTCGCCAGGCGCGCCCCCGAGCCATGGCTGGCCGGCGCCGTCTTCCTCCTGAGCGGCGCCTCGGCCCTCGTCTACCAGGTGTCGTGGCAGCGCATCCTCGCGCTGCACACGGGCGTCGGCACCCAATCGGTCGCGGTCATCGTGGCCGCCTTCATGGCCGGCCTGGGCTTCGGCAGCCACCTGGGCGGCGTGCTGAGCGGCCGGCTGTCTCCTCGCGCCACGCTGCGCGTGTTCGCCCTGCTCGAGCTGGCCATCGGCCTGTTCGGCGCGCTGAGCTGCACGCTCTACTACGACTGGCTCTACCTGAGGGCGTCCTGGACCGCCGGGGCGCCGTGGCGGATGGCCCTGCATCACGTGGCGGCCCTCGCCCTGCCCACGACGCTCATGGGGATGTCGCTGCCTTTCCTCGTCCACGGCATGGTCCGCGAGGCGAGCACGGCGTATCGCACGATCGGCCTGCTCTATGCGCTCAACGTGTTCGGTGCGAGCCTTGGAGCGCTCGTCACTCCGTGGGTCCTGATCCCGGCGGCCGGAATCCGCGGCGCGGTCGCGGTCGCGGCCGCGACGAACCTGATCGCCGCCGCCGGGGCCGTGGTCCTCGCCCGCCGGACTCGCGCCTCGCCGGCGGTGGCCGTGGCCGCGGAGGCGGTGACGCCCCCCTCCGCGCCCGATCTGGACGCGCCGGCGGGCCGGCCGTTCGGCCTCTGGCTCGCCCTGTACGCGCTCAGCGGGTGTTGCGCGCTTGCCCTGGAGATCGTCTGGTTCCGCGTCATCGACGTGGGCGTCAAAGCAACCGCCTACACCTTCGGCACCGTGCTTGCGGTCTACCTGGCCGGGCTGGGCAGCGGGACCCTCACCGGCGTGCGCGTGATCGCGCGTGCGCGTCGTCCGCTGCGGGTCTTCCTGATCTGCCAGTGCCTCCTGTTCGCCTACGCGGCATCCGTGCTGCTCCTCGTCTCCACGCTGAGCCCGGACACGCCCCTCTACCGAGACTACGCCGCCTACTGGGCGCGTCATCGCACGTTCGTCCTCGGCGTGGACAGCGGCCTCGCCGAGATCCTCCGGCTCTACCTGGTGTGGCCGGCGTTCTTGTTCGGACTCCCGACCTTCCTGATGGGGCTCTCCTTCACCGCGCTGCAACGGGCCGTCCACGACGACGTACGCACCAGCGGACGCAAGGTGGGGATGCTGCAGGCGGCCAACATCACGGGCAGCGTGGCGGGCAGCCTCGCGGTAGGCCTCTTCTCGCTGACCGCGTTCGGAACCACCGGCACCATGCGGGTGCTCACCGCCGCCGGAGTGATCTTCGCCGTCACCGGCCTCGTCTGCTACCGCCGGCGCTGGTCGTTCGGTGCGCTAGCGGCCGTCCTGGCGTTGCTCGCCGCCGCGGGTCCGACGCAGGAGGCCCTGTGGACACGGCTGCACGGCCTGTACGAGGCCGGCTCGCTGGTCGAGGAGGACGCCACCAGCGTCGTTTCCATCCGGCCCTCGGTCGAGCGGAAGGCGGAGCTGTGGATCAACGGGCGGCGGCACAGCCTCTTCCCGTTCGGCGGAATACACACCTTGCTCGGCGCCTTGCCGGCGGTCATCCATCCCGCGCCGCGAACCGTGGCCATCGTGGGGCTCGGATCGGGCGACACGCCGTGGGCGGCGGGCTGCCGGTCGGAGACGGAAAGGGTGACGGTGTTCGAGATCTGCGCGCCCCTGCACAGGCTGCTCCGGACCTACCGCGCCCAGCATCGCGTCGACGTGAACCTCCGCGCCTTTCTCTCCGACCCTCGTGTCGCGTTGCTGGTCGCCGATGGCCGCAACGCGCTTGCCCGGTCCGGCGCGCGCTACGACATCATCGAGATGGACGCCCTCCATCCGGAGAGTGCGTACAGCGGGAACCTCTATTCGGAGGAGTTCTACCGCCTGGCCGCGTCCCGGCTCGAGCGGGGCGGCATCATGTCCGCCTGGGCGGCTACTCCACGCGTCGCCGCCACTTTCCGGCGCGTGTTTCCCTATGTGCTCACCTTCGAGGAGAACCTCGTTCTCCTCGGCAGCAGCCAGCCCTTCCGCATCGACCTCGCCGCCTGGAAGCAGCGCATCCTGGCCACCTCCGTGGGCGCGTACCTGGGCCCGCACCACTCGGCCCAGACCATTTCCGCGCTCGACGGCTGGCAAGCGTATGCGCCGGCGGTGGCCGGCCTCACCCCGAACCGCGACCTCTTTCCGAGGGACGAGTTCGGCGTCCGCGAGTAGCCTCTAGCCGAAAGCGACGAACCCGGGGTTGAGCCGCCCCTCGGGGTCGTGCCGCTTCTTGAGCGCGGCGAAGCCCTCCCAGCGCGGGCCGAAGTGCTCGCGCCACTGGTCGGGCGTGAACTCGACGAAGCCCGAGAGGTAGCGCTTGCCTCCCATGGCGATGGACAGCTCGCTCGCCGCCTGCAGGCGCGGCCGCGCCTGCTCCCACAGCTTCGGCGGGATCGCGGGCAGGATGCCGAAGCCGATCAGGTACTCCTCGTCCGGATGCATGAACAACGGCACCTCGCTCACCGAGGCGCGGGCCGGCCAGAGGAGGACGTGGCCGCCGACCTGGACGCCGGGTGACAGGTCCGGGAGCAGCAGGTCCATGAACTCGGCGGCGGTGGACCAGGGCAGCACCACCTCCATCCAGGGATGCAGGTGCTCCCAGGTCCCGAGCTTGCGCCACACGTCGAACACCGGGACCAGCCGGTTGGCGAAGTCGTGGGTGGGCAGGTCGTCCGTGAGCAGGTTGTCGTACGGCGTGAGCCCCTCCAGGAGGCGGGCGTCGTCGGGAGGCGAGGTGGGGTCGAACTCCACCGTGAGGTGGGCGGGGAAGAACCAGCGCGCGAAGGGCTGGCGGACGCCGCCCACCCACTTGAGGCCCTGCGGGCAGGGCGCGCACCAGGACTCGATGTAGTCCCAGACGCCGCCGTCCATGGCGTGCTTCGCGTCGGCCATGAAGCGGTCGAGGCGGTCGTAGAGGAGGTAGTAGGTCCGCGTCATGGGCTTGACGCGGCGCAGGCGCAGGGTGGCGGTGAGGATGATGCCGACCTGGCCCAGCCCGGAGAGAACGCCCCAGAACAGCTCGGGCTCCACCGTCCGCGAGCAGCGGTGGACCTCCCCGTCCACGGTGGCCACCTCCAGGGACTCCACGTTGTCGGCCTGGGCGCCGTGCCGGAACGAGGCCACCCCGATGCCGGCGATGGAGAGCGTGCCCCCCACCGTGACCGAGAGGTTGTTGGTGAGCACCGGCGGGATGAGACTCCGCGCGTAGGCGCGCGCGACCACGTCGCGCCAGATGGCCCCTGCCTCCACGGTGATGGTGCGGGCCTCCTCGTCCAGGGCCAGCACCCGGTGCATCGCCTTCATGTCGAGCAGGATCCCGTCCCGGCTGATGGCCAGCTCCGACTGGGAGTGCGCCGCCCCCCGCGTGGAGACGGTGAGCCCGTGGCGCCGCGCGAAGAGCAGGGCCTCGCGCACGTCGTCCACGCAGGTCGGCTTGACCACCACCTTCGGGCGCCAGAAGTGGACGTGGCCGAAGTTGGTGAGGAACTCGTCGTGGGCCTGGGCCCCGTCCAGCACCACGCCCTGCACGGCCGCGCGCAGCGCGTCCATGGGGAGCGCACCCGCCCCCCCGTACCCCGCCGGGGCCGCGGCCGGAGACGAGGTGGAGGGTGCCCGGGGCCCCGCGGCCGCGGCCGTCACCGTATCCCGCAAGCCCTGCTCCACGCGTCCCTTCATGAGGGAAAGCGGCGGCTTCAAAGAGGCACGAGCGCGGATCTCCCCCTCCGCCACCTCGATGCGCCCGTCGGCGCCCATGCCCACGAGACGGAAGACGTCGCCCTCCCAGAACTTCCGGATGCGCTCGCCGGGAAGCCGATCACGGATCTCGCGCTCCAGCGCGGCCTTGACCTCGGCCACGGGGCGCGCGGTGGCGACGCGGAACTCGATGTCGGCCATGGTGGGGCCGATCCTAGAACATCCGCGCGCTCAGGAGCAGCCCTCCACCCAGCGGACCTCGGGCAGGCGGCCGGCGCGGTAGCGGAGCACCCGCTCCCCGTCGGATTCGAAGACGATCCGGTGGCCGTCCTCCGCGGGCGTGACCGTCAGGTACCGTCCGTCCGTGTACTTGTGCGGCGTGACCGCCACCTGGCCAGGGTAGAGGGCCTCCACGCGAGCCTCGCTGTCCCCCACGCGCGCGCCGGCGGAGGTCGCGGTGGGCGCCGCGTCCACGTTCACGCGCGCGATGCGGCCGTCGATCACCATGAAGGTGACGCGGGGCGGGCCGCCGTCCCAGCGCACGTGGTAGCAGGGCGCTTCGGGGTCGAGGGCGACCAGGGCCGACCCCAGGACCCGTTGCGCTTCGGGGACGGTCATCCCGACGCGCACGGGCCCGAGGCCGGTGGGGGTGACCGTCCAGGCCTCGGGCGCCGGGGAAGGCGTGGGCGGCGCCGAAGGGAGGCCCCCGGCCGCCGTGCCCGGCACGGCGCTCGCCGCCGGCGGCGGCGAGGAGGCGGGGGGCGCGGCACAGCCGCTGCCCACGAGGAGCGCCGCCGCCAGCGCCGGCAAGGAGCGCATTCCCCTCTTGTAGCACCCGCGGTTCGGCGGAAGAGCGCCCGCGGTTAGAATCTCCGGATGTCCGCTGGCCCCAAGTCCCGGCACTACTGGAAGGAGATCGCCGCCTTCAAGCAGCAGCTGCGGGAGGCGGTCCCCCTCGCCGACCTGCGCCGGCTGCACGAGCGCCGGCCCGGCGTGCACCTCCTCTACGCGGCCCGACAGTTCGCCATCGTGGCCGGCTGCGGGGTGGCCCTGTGGCAGCTGACGAGCCCGTGGCTGTGGGTGCCCGTGGCCGTCCTCCAGGGCTTCACCTTCTTCAACATGACCACCCTGCTGCACGAGGTGGTGCACAACTCCGTCTTCCGTGGCACGCGCCGGCGCGCCGAGCGCGTCCTGGGCCTGGCCTACGCCGTCACCAGCGGCATCTCGGCCAGCCAGTTCACGCGCTGGCACCTCGACCACCACGACAACCTGGGCGACGGGCACGACGACCCCAAGCGGCACTGGCTCTCGCCCCGGCGCAACGCGCGCTGGTACAAGCTGCTCTACTGCACGCCCGCGCTGATGCCCCTGTACTTCCGGGCGGCGGCGCGCGAAGCGCGCAGCTACCCCGAGGCGCTGCGGGCCACCATCCGGCGCGAGCGCCTGGCCACGGTGGCCGTGCAGCTCGGGGCGGCCGGCCTGCTCTGGGCCGCGGGCGGTCCCGGCGCGGTGCTCCGCGTCTGGTTCGTGCCCTATTTCCTCGTCTTCCCGGTGGCCTTCACCCTGAACCGGCTGGGGCAGCACTACAACATCGACCCCTCCCACCCCCTGAAGTGGTCCACCCTGATGAAGCCCAGCCGTCTCTGGGACTTCCTCTTCCTCTACTCCAACTACCACCTCGAGCACCATTACTTCCCGCGCGTGCCCTTCTACAACCTGCGCGCGCTGCACGAGGGCCTGCGGCCGCTCTACTCCCGGCTGGGGCTCGTCCCCCAGACCTATCGCGGGATCGCCTGGCAGTGGTTCGTGCGCAACCGCGCGCCGCACACGGACTGGTCGGCGGAGGGCGCCCGGGCCGAGGCCGCCGCCGCGGCCTGAAGGCGACCGGACGCCCCGGGGGCGCTAGGCGCGGGCGGCCAGGGGGACGTAGTCGCGCCGATCCGCGCCGGTGTAGACCTGGCGCGGGCGCGCGATCTTCTGGTCCTTGTCCGTGAGCATCTCCTCCCACTGCGCGAGCCAGCCCGAGGTGCGGGGGATGGCGAAGAGCACGGGGAACATGTCCACCGGGAAGCCCATGGCCTGGTAGATGAGGCCGGAGTAGAAGTCCACGTTCGGGTAGAGCTTCCTCTTCACGAAGTAGTCGTCCTCGAGGGCGATCCGCTCCAGCTCGAGGGCGATGTCCAGCAGCGGGTTGCGGCCCGTCACCTCGAACACCTGGTCGGCCATGATCTTGATGATCTTGGCGCGGGGGTCGTAGTTCTTGTAGACGCGGTGCCCGAAGCCCATGAGGCGCACTTCCCCGCCGCTGCCCTTCACCTCCTTGATGAAGGCGGGGACCTTGTCCTTGCTCCCGATCTCGCGCAGCATCCGCAGCACCATCTCGTTGGCCCCGCCGTGCAGCGGTCCGTAGAGGGCGGCGATGGCGGCGGCGGTGGCGGAGAACGGGTCCACCTCGCTGGAGCCCACGCCGCGCATGGCGCTGGTGGAGCAGTTCTGCTCGTGGTCGGCGTGAAGGATGAAGAGCACCTCCAGGGCGCGCTCCAGCACCGGGTCCGCCGGGTACTTCCCCGCCATCTTGAACATCATCTGCAGGAAGTTGCCGGTGTAGCTGAGGTCGTTGTCCGGATAGGCGTAGGGCAGGCCCATCAGGTGCCGGTACGAGAAGGCGGCCAGGGTCGGCATCTTGGCGATGAGCCGGAAGATCTGGTTGCGACGGTTGGCCGCGTCGTGTACGTGCCGCGCCTCGGGGTAGAACGTGGAGAGGGCGGCCACCGTGGACATGAGCATGCCCATGGGGTGCGCGTCGTAGCGGAAGGCGTCGAGGAGGTCCTTGATGTTCTCGTGGACCATCGTGTGGTGGGTGATGTTGTGCACCCACGCCTCGTGCTCGGCGCGGCCGGGCAGCTCGCCGTTGAGGATGAGGTAGGCGGTCTCCAGGTAGGTGCTCTTCTCCGCCAGCTGGTCGATGGGGTAGCCCCGGTAGTTCAGGATGCCCTTGTCCCCGTCGATGAAGGTGATGCTGCTCCGGCAGGCGGCGGTGTTGGTGAAGGCCGGGTCGTATGTCATAAGCCCGAAGTCGTCGGGCGCCACCTTGATCTGGCGGAGATCCAGGGCCTTCACCGTCCCGCGCTCGATCGGGATCTCGTAAGTCCTTCCCGTACGGTTATCTATGACGGTCAGGGTGTCCTTGGTCATCGCGGCTTCCTGGCCTCCGGGAAACAGGAGAGGGAGCGGGTGGCAGGCTAGCACAATTGGCACATCCGGGGCAGGTGGAGAAAAAGCGTTGACCGGCCGACCACTCTTCGCGTAGGATTCGTCCCCTCAATCACAACCTAACGGATCGATTCGGCGCCGCGCGCAAGCTCGCGCGTGGCGCCCAGGCTCATCGTCCTCCTCCAGACCTCGGGTCCAGGTGCGGCGAGCGAGCAGTCGAGATCAAAGGAGGAGGACAGATGAAGTTGCGTATCGCGGCGCTCGGGGTGGCCGCGGCGATCGCCGCCGCGCCGCTCGCCCGGGCGACCACGCTCGTGCACATGAACCTGAGAGACCTCGTCCAGCGTGCGGACAAGGTCGTGCGAGTCACCGTCCTCGACGTGAGCGCGGGCACGGTGAGCGCGGGCGGGGGCGACCTGCCCACCGTCACTTACCGCCTGAAGGTCGAGGAGTCGTTCAAGGGCGACGCGGCCGAGGGCAAGGGCGCCGGCGTTCTCGAGGTCCGCATGCTCGGCACGGCCAAGGCGGCCAGGACCGAGGGCAACGTCCGGAAGCTGTCCTTCCTGCAGGACGTGCCCGAGCTGCGCGTGGGGCAGGACTACGTGCTCTTCACCACCCGACCCAGCTCCGCCGGCCTCAGCACCACGGTCGGTCTCGGCCAGGGCGCCTTCACCATCACCGGCAGCGGCAAGTCGGAGGAACAGGCCGTGAACGCCTTCGGCAACGCCGGGCTGTTCCGCGGCATGAGCGAGACGGGCCTGGCCTCCGGGCGCCCCGTCTCCTACGCGCAGCTGGCCCAGGCCATCCGCGCGGTCACGGGCAAGTAGGAGGAGCCATGAAGACCAGCACCATCCGACTCGCCCTCGTCCTCCTCGTCGCCGCCGCCGCGGCGCCCGCCTTCGCCGGCGGTCCGCTGGCCAACTGCGACAGCGGCCAGCCGTTCCTCTGGGACGTCAGCGGCCCCGGCATCCCCTTCAACCCCGACCAGGGCGACCTGGGGCCCCTGACCCACGCGGCCGCCGTGGCCGCGGTGGCCGACTCCTTCAACCGCTGGGCCCTCGTCCCCACCTCCACCGCCACCTACTTCCAGGGCGCGGAGCTCCCGGTGGACGTGGACATCACCAACTTCGAGCCCTACCTGGACGCGCCCGCGCCGGACGGCCTCTCCGCCATCGTCTTCGACGACACGGGCGAGATCTTCGACCTCCTCTTCGGCCCCGGCTCCGGCATCCTGGGCTTCGCGGGACCGGAGTGGGGAGACGTCACCACCTGCACCATCACGGAGGGCCTGTCCTTCCTGAACGGGCCCGCCTTCGACGACCTCACCGCCGCCACCGACGTCATGGTCCACGAGTTCGGCCACTACTCGAACCTGGCCCACACCATCGTCAACGGCCAGCAGTTCCTGGGCCTGGGCGACACCAGCGGCCCCACCCCGAACAACACCTTCGGCAATCCGCCGAATCCGCTGGCCTTCGAGGTCATCGAGACCATGTACCCGTTCTACTTCGGGCCCGGAACCGGGACCCAGAACCTGAACCGGGACGACGTGTCCATGATCTCCACCCTGTATCCCGAGGCGACCTTCTTCACCACCACGGCCAGCATCGCGGGGACCATCTTCCTGCCCGACGGCGCCACTCGCCTGTCCGGCGTCAACGTGATCGCGCGCAACACCGCGGACCCGTTCTTCGACGCGGTCTCCGCCGTCTCCGGCGACTTCACGGACTTCACCGACCAGGGGGACCCCGTCACCGGGACCTACCGCCTGAACGGCCTGACCCCCGGCGCCAGCTACGCGGTGTACGTCGACCAGATCCTGGCCGGCGGCTTCAGCACCACCCCCGTCGCCCTGCCGGGGCCCGAGGAGTTCCACAACGGCGCCGCCGAGAGCAGCGACGCCTCCACCGACGACCCCTCCGTCTTCACCGCGGTCTCGGCGGCGGCGGGCGGTGCGGCCACCGGCGTCAACGTCATCTTCAACACCTTCGCCCCGGGCGACCCCCTGCCCGTGGGTGACGACGACTTCGTCCAGCTGCCCCTGCCCTTCGCCTTCAAGATGTGCGGCCAGGAGTACAACGCCGTGTACGTCAACGCCAACGGCAGCCTGACTTTCGGCGCGGGGAGCACGGACTTCTCGGAGTCGATCGTCGAGTTCCTGGGCGGGCCGCCGCGCATCGCCGGCGTGTGGGACGACCTCAACTCCGCCGCGGGCGGCATCGTCACCTTCGACCGCACGGCCAACACCTTCACCGTGCGGTGGGAGGACGTGCCCGAGTTCGTGAACACCGGCGCCAACACCTTCTCCATCACCCTGAAGCGCAGCTCCAACCAGGCGGAGATCGAGTACGGCGACCTGACGGTGGTGGACGGCCTCGCCGGCCTCAGCTGCGGCGGCGCCATCACCTCCGGCTTCGAGAACGAGGAGAACCTGCGCACCCACGGCCACCGCCGCACCATCAACATGAACAACGACACGGCGGCCTTCGAGATCTTCACCGCGGGTGAGACCAACGACCTCGCCGGCTACGAGCTCACCTTCAGCAACTTCAAGAACGGCTTCCGCGACGAGTTCGAGCCCAACGACGACATCGCGCACGCCCGCCGCATCAGCCCGCCCTTCAGCAACGAGAGCGTGAGGAGCTTCTCCACCGTCTCCCCCGTGGGCGGCGACGTGGACTACTTCAGGTTCCGCGTGAAGGCCGGGGACATCCTGGCCCTCGAGACGGTGCGCGGGGCCTTCGACAGCCTCATCGGCGTCTTCGACGCCGACACCGGCGACCTGCTCGCCTTCGACGACGACGGCGGGAACGGGCTCCTCTCGCGCCTCCTCCTCCAGGCCAACGTCGACCTCAACCTGGCGGTGGCGGTGACGGCGTACCCCGACTTCGACTTCAACGGGGCGGGGGAGAGCGGCGGCCGCTACGTGCTGGTGGCCAACACCTACCGGGGTGACATCCTGCCCGTCGGCGACGACACCACCACCGAGCTGCCCCTGAACTTCCCGTTCCGCTACCAGGGGGCCACCTACAACAGCGTGTTCGTCAACTCGAACGGCAACGTGACCTTCGGCGCGGGCAACACCGACTTCTCGGAGTCGGTGCCCGAGCTCCTGGCGGGGCCGCCACGCATCGCTCCGCTGTGGGACGACCTGGACGGCACCCAGGGCATCGTGGTGGCGGAGCACAGCTCGCACCAGCTGAACCTCCACTTCATCAGCGTGCCGGAGTTCTTCGCGACCTCGCCCAACTACTTCACGGTCCACCTCGACGTGCTGGGGTTGTCGGGGATCTTCTACGGGGCGACCTCACGCAGCGACGCCCTGGTGGGGGTGACGGAGGGCGGCGGCGCCGCGGACCCCGGGGAGACCGACTTCTCCGCGCGGTTCCCCATCCTCTCCGGCCGCGGGACCACCTACGAGCAGTTCAACCTGGGCGACACCGTGGACCTCTCGTTCCGGAGCCTCCTGTTCCTTCCCTTCTGAGGGGACGGCCGGCTTGACGTGCCCGGGGGCGGCTTCGGCCGCCCCCGCTTTCGTCTCAGGGCGTCCCGCTCCGGACGGGGGCTGCGGGCGTCGCCGCGCGCGGAGGAGGCCCTCCGCCGCGCCCGGCGCAGCTCAGCGAGAGGCCGCGGGCGTCACCAGCTCGTAGACGGTGTCGCCGTCGAAGCGGGCGACCTCGCGCAGGTCCCGGCCCAGGAAGCCGGGCAGGTCGCGCTCGATGCGCGCCCAGCGGTTGGGGCCGTGGCCCCAGCGGTGGACGATCACGTAGCGCGTGCCCCGCGCGCGCAGCTCGGCCAGGGACTCCGCGGACGGGAACCGCCGCATGGCCTGGCGGAGCTGCAGGTAGTCGGGGGGCTCGTGGCCCGCGTAGCCGTTGACCAGGGGCTTCCAGTGGCGCGTGGAGTGAACGAGGTAGATGCTCTCGTGGAAGGCCGGCTCGTTGATCACTCCCTCCACGTCCAGCATGGGAACCTCGACCACCGCCGGCTCTCCGGGCTGGGCGGCCAGCCAGGCGTAGACGGGCGGGGCCGGCTTGCGCGTGTCCACCACGTCCGACCACGAGGGCGTGGGGATGGGGATGACCAGCGTCTCCACGAGACCGAGCACGCCCAGGCCGGCCGCCACCGCTGGCCGCAGGCGCAGCGCGGTGAGGGCCAGGCCCGATAGCGCGCTCAGGGCGAGGGCGAGGAAGATGCCGGCCCGCGCCGTCACCCGGATGTTCTGGAAGAGCGGGACGGCCTCGCGCAGGAAGCCGAAGGGGCCCCGCGCCAGGGTGCGCCCGAAGAAGCGGATGTCGGGGCCGAGGCAGACCACGACCGCGACCAGGGCGAGGAGGGCCAGGGTCAGGGCCTCGCGGCCCGGTCGGCGCCCGCGGCGGGCCACCGCCACCAGTCCCAGGGCGGGCAACACGTAGGGGAGCAGCCCCGGGAACAGGTTGTTGGCGAAGGTGGTGCGGAACTCCTCCGTGAGCGGGCCCCAGAGGCGGTTCCAGGAGCTGGTGGCGAGCAGGGTCTCCAGGGCGGCGGCGTAGTAGCGCGTCTCCTCCAGGTTGCGGACGAACTGCAGGGGGGCGAGCGCGGCCCGGTGCAGGAGGAGGAGGGGCAGCACGCCCAGGCCGGCCAGCGCGGCCGCCGCCAGCGCCTTCGGCCATCGGCTCCAGCGGGCGCCGATGAGGAAGGCGGCGGGCAACGGGAGCACGGCCCCCGCCAGCACGCCGTGGTAACCGCAGGCATATGCCGTCAGCACGTAGAACACGGCGGAGAGGAGGGCGTCGCGCGCGCGGCCGCCGCGCGCGAAGCGGAAGAGGAAGAGCAGCACGAGGGGCAGCCACTGGGATCCCAGCGTGCTCAGGTGGGCGATCTGGTCGGTGCGGATGGGGGAGAACGCGAAGAGGGCGCCCGCCACCAGCGCCGGCACTTCCGCGCAGCGCAGCTCGCGGGCCAGGAGGTAGGCGGTGAGGCCGGAGGCGGCATAGGTGAGGAGGCGGGTGAGGTTGAAGACGAAGACGGCGTCCGCCGTGAAGAGGCGGAGGGGGAGCGCGAGCAGGGTCGTGCCCAGCACCGGCTCGTCGAGCCCGAGCACGAAGCGGTGGGGGTGGAACATGTTCGCGTGGGGCAGGACCGCGGGGTCGGTGAAGAGCGCGTGCAGCTCCCAGGCCATGACCCAGGCGAAGAAGGCGGAGTCGCCGGCGTCGAGGATGCGCAGGCGCGTCACGTACGGCCAGGTGAGGACGGCGGTCAGCAGCGCGTAGAGCGCGAATGCCCGCAGGGGCGGCCACCACCGGTCGCGCATGGGTCCCGCACTCTAGCAGAGGGCGTCCCCGCCGCTCCCGCGGGCGCGCGGGAGCGGCCTCAGCGCGCCGCGCGGCGGGGGCGGAGGGGGTCGGCCTCGACGCTGGCCTGGATCGCGCGCAGCTTGGCGAGCAGGGACTGCACCATCTCGGGCCTGTCCGCGGCGAGGTCCACCACCTCGAAGCGGTCGCGGGCCAGGTCGTAGAGGCGGACCACCTTCAGGGAGCGGTCCGCCAGCAGCTTCCAGGACCCGTCGCGCAGGGCGAAGTGGAAGCCCTGGTCGTCGTCGAACTCCCAGTACAGCGGCCGCGCGCGCGCGCGCGGCTGGCCGCGGAGGATCGCGGACACGTCCTCGCCGTCGATGGGCCGGTCGGCGGGCACCGCGAAACCGACGAGGGCGGCCAGGGTCGGCAACAGGTCGTAGCCGCTCACCGGCTCGTCGGAGACGCTTCCCGGCGCCACCCGCCCGGGCCAGCGCAGGATGGCGGGGACGCGTATCCCGCCCTCGTAGAGGTCGGCCTTCCGGCCACGCAGGCCGCCCGTGCTGCCGTAGAGGTTGACCTCCCACCAGTGGCGCCAGTCCGTGGTCACGGGTCCGTTGTCGCTGGTGAAGATCACGAGGGTGTCGTCGCGCAAGCCGAGGCGGTCGAGCCGCTGCAGGAAGCGCCCGATCTGGAAGTCGAGGTGGGTGAGGTTCGCGTAGTACTCGCCGGGCCCCCGCGCGGCCAGGTTGTCGGGCGGCCGGCCCAGGTTCGGGAAGGGCTCGGGCCGCCCGCTGGTGAAGCCCGCATAGAGGGCGTTGAACCAGTCGGGACTGGCGATGGTGCCGTGCGGCTCCGCGAAGGGCAGGTAGGCGAAGAAGGGCGCGTCCGGGCGTCGCGCCTCCAGCCAGCGGATGGCCTCGTCCACCACGATCTCCGCGGCGAAACCCGTGGTCTTCCCCAGCGGCTTGCCGTCGCGGAAGAAGTTGGCGGGGTCGCGCTGGTGCGGCTCGGCCCAGGCGTGGAGGGCCAGCCAGTGGTCGAAGCCGTGGTCGCCCGGCTGCAGGTGCCGGGCCACGTCCAGGCCCCCGTTGACGTGCCATTTCCCGGCGAGCAGGGTCTGGTAGCCCCTGCCCTTCAGCAGGGTGGCCAGGGTGACCTCGCGCGGGCCCAGCTGCACGTCGGTGTCCGGGGGGATCCAGCTCTCGATGCCCGTACGGAACGGCGTGCGGCCGGTGAGCAGGGCGGCGCGCGACGGCGAGCAGAGCGCGGAGGCGGCGTAGAAGGAGGTCAGCCGCAGGCCCTCGCGGGCCAGCTGGTCCAGGGCCGGCGTCTTCACCACCGGATGTCCGTGGCTGCCGAGGTCTCCGTAGCCGAGGTCGTCGGCCACGATGAGGACGACGTTGGGCGGAGTCCCCAGCGCGGCCGACAGCACGAGGGCGAGGAGGCTCACGCGTAGACGGGGGGAAGGTCTCCCGTGGGCAGCCCCGCCAGCTCACGCAGCGCGCGCGCCACCTCCACCCGCGCCATGCGCTTGCGCCAGGCGTAGTTGAGGTCCGCGTTGTCGAGGGGCTTGGCCGGCTTGTAGGCGATGCCGGCCGCCATCTCGATGGTCTCCGCGTCGAGCACGCGGCCCCTCAGGAACTGCGCGGCATCCGTGGCCTCCACCGGGCGCACGTGGACGGCGCCGAGCACGA
>DATBIO010000090.1:0-7289 GCA_036556965.1 Vicinamibacteria bacterium | reverse complement strand
GCGGCCATGGCCGCGGCCAGCGCCGCGCCGTCGGTGGGCTCCACGAGCAGGGCGGCCTCGCCCGCCACCTCCTCCACGCCGGTGCCCCCGCTGGCCACGGTGGCGGCCCCCTGGCCGAGGGCCTCCACCACCGGCAGCCCGAAGCCCTCCAGCAGCGGCGCGTACACGAACCCGAAGCAGTTGCGGTAGAGCCAGAGCAGGCTGGCGTCGTCCACGTAGCCGAGGCGGAGCAGGTCGCCCTCCAGCCCGCGCGCGGCCGCGCCGTCCTCCCAGCCGTCCTCCAGCCAGCCGGGACCTCCCGCCACCACCAGGGGAAGCGCGGACCCGGCCGCCCGCCGCGCCGCCCAGGCCTCCACCAGCCGGCGCAGGTTCTTGCGCGGCTCCGCGGTGGCCACCGTGAGCCAGAAGCCGCCCGGCCGCAGGCCGGCCACCGGCGCCGCGGCGGGAGCGGCGTAGTGCGGCAGCGCGAAGCGGCTGGCGGGATGCACGGTGCGCAGGCGGTCGGCCGGGTAGTGGGGGAAGGTGTCCTGGAAGCGCCGGCGGGTGTAGTCCGAGATGGCCAGCACCATGTCCGCGCGCACGCTGGCCTCGAAGAGCTCGTGGGCGTGCTTGGCGCGGTGGGCGTGGGGCATGGACTCGGGGAGGTCGAAGCAGGCCAGGTCGTACAGCGTGTAGACCACGCGCGTGCCCCAGAGGCCGCGCGGGCAGAAGTAGCTGTTGGAGTGGATGAGGTCGGGCCGGCCCAAGAGCGCCTCGGCGTCGGGGGGAGGGCAGGACCAGAACTCCCGGCACGCGTCGTGGTCGAGGTCGGCGAGCCGGCGCGAGAAGTTGGGGGCGGGCGCGGTCACGGCGGTGGTGCCGTGCTCGTGGTCGAAGAACACGGTGCCGAAGGCGGAGTAGAGGTGGTACTCGTTCTCGCCGTCCACCGCGGCCAGGCCGCGCAGGAGCCCGTCCGCGTAGTAGCCGCACCCGGTCTTGCCGCGGCCCGTGTTGCTGACGTCGAAGCCGATCCTCATGCGCGGCCGGCCACCAGCGCCGCGTAGAGGTCCAGGTGCGCCCGCGCGTCGTCGTCGATGGCGCGCACCCCCGCCGCGTCCGGCCGCAGCCGCCGGCAGAGGTCGGGGTCGTCCACGAAGCGCTGGAGCGCGGCGCGGAGGTCGGAGGGGTCGCGGGGCCGGAAGAGCAGGCCGTTGACGCCGTCGCGCACCAGCTCCTTCATGCCGCCCAGGTCCGAGGCCACCACGGGGAGGCCGGCCATCATCGCCTCCTGGACGGTGAGGGGAGCGTTCTCGAACCAGATGGAGGGCGTGACCACCACGTCCAGGCCGGCCAGGATGGCCCCCACCTGGCGGTTGTCGTAGGGGCCCTCGAAGTGGATGGCGGGGGAGCGGGCCCGCGCCCGCACGCGCTCCAGGTAGTCCTCGTGCTCGGGGTAGCCGACGGGATGGCCGTGGACGTGGAGGCGGGCGCGCCGCGGGTCGAGCCCGTCGAAGGCCTCCACCAGCACGTGGAGGCCCTTGGGCGGCATCCAGGTGCCGAGGTAGCCGAAGCGCACGGGCCCCTCGCCGCGGGGCACGCGCTCCACCTCCACGCCGCGCTCGAACCCGTACGGCCAGAAGCGCAGGCGCCCGGCGGGGATGCCGAACTCCCGGTAGCGCTCCATCAGGAAGCGGCTGGGGGCCAGGAACGCGTCCACCCCTGCGCAGGCCGCGCGCACCGCCTCCATGCGGCGCCGCACCTGGGCGCGCGCGCGCCCCTGCCGGGCGAAGAAGAGGGAGGCGTAGACCCCGTGGGCGGCGCGGGCCAGGCGGCGGACGGCGGCCGCCCGCGTGGGGCCGCCGCCGTCCAGGCGGCGGCGCAGGGCCGCCGCGGCCAGGCGGGTTCCCCCGCGCAGGTCGAGCTGCCAGCCCAGGCAGCGCGCGCAGGCGCCGTCCTCCTGGCCGTCGCAGAGGGAGAGGTCGCGCCGCAGGAACTGCCCGCGCTGGCAGATCAGCCAGTAGTCGTGCAGCGTGTAGACGACGGGGACCCGCCGGCGCACCGCCTCCGCCACCAGGCCCGTGGAGAGGCAGGTCAGGTGGTGGAAGTGCACGACGTCGGGCCGCGCCTCGTCGAGGGCCCGCCCGAAGGCGCGGTCGATGGGCGCGCTCCGGTAGACGTCCTCGAAGGAGCGCGCGGCGCGGAAGGTGTTGTTGATGCGGGTGACGGGCAGCCCCTCCACCACCGCGCTCTCGACGGCGTGCTCGGCGCGGCCGGGGTCGGCCACGCGGTGGAAGACGGAGACGCGCGCTCCCGCCCGCTGCAGGGCCAGGGAGAGGGCGCGCGCGTAGACCTCGGTGCCCGCCTGGCTCGAGGGCGGGAAGCCGTGCGCCACCTGGAGCACGTCCATCAGACGGCCCCCGGGGCGGGCGCGCCCCCGATCTCGTCGCGGGCACCGCGCCACTGCGCGAGGTTGGAGAGGAGGGCGGCGGCGGGGGCGCGCACCAGCGCGCGCAGGCGGCGCGGGAGCCGGCGCTCGTGCCTCCAGGCGTACAGGGCGTCGCCCAGGCCCGCCCGGAGCGTGTTGCGCAGCACGTCGCGCGCGCGCGGCACGGTGCGGAGGCCGAAGAGCGCGTACAGCCGCCGGTGGCACGCGTAGGTGCGCCGGTACTCGTAGGCCAGCGAGCGGTCGTGGGAATGGAGGACCACCGCCCTCGGCTCGTACACGAGGGAGAAGCCGGCGCGGATGACCTCGCGTCCCCACTCCAGGTCCTCGGCGAAGGGGGCGGCACGGTAGGGGAACCGCTCCCACGCCGCGCGGCGCAGCGCCGCGCACACGTGGTCGAAGCAGCACAGGTGGTAGCGGGACAGGGGCGCCAGCGCTTCCCAGGAGCCGGCGGCGGCCAGGCTCTGGACGCGCCCCTCGTCCACGCCCGCCAGCCAGGCCGCCACGTTGCGCGCGGTGAGGGCGGTGGCCTCCGGCCGCGGAACCTGCCGCGCGTAGACGCCGGCCACCGCGGGGTCTTGGAGGGGAGCCAGGAGCGCTTCGAGCCACCCCGCGCCCGCGGGCACCGCGTCCTGGGTCAGGAGCACCACCAGGGCGCCGCGGGCGGCGGCGATCCCCTCGTTGCGCGTCAGCCCGTGGTCGAAGGAGGGGGCGGGCACGGACAGCACGCGCGCCCCGCCGGCGCGCAACGTGGACACGGTGTCGTCGCGAGAGCCGGAGTCCACGGCCACGACCTCCACCACGCGCCGCGTGTCCTGCCCGCGCAGGGCCTCGAGGACTTCGCGCAGGCGCGGACCGCCGTCGCGGGTGGGGATCACCACGGAGACGTCCGGGGGCGCCGTCCCCGCCACTACAGGGCCGCGGCGCGCGACTCCGATCGGGCCCCCAGGAGGGCGGCGTAGCGCCGCTCCAGGTTCGCGGCGTCCTCCTCGATGCCCTTGACGGGGAAGACCGGCTGGCCCAGGCGCGACAGGAGCGCGGGGTCGTCCACGAAGGCCTGCATCTGGCGCGCCAGGTCGGAGGCGTCGGCGCGGCGGAAGAGCAGGCCGTTGCGCCCCGGGGTGACGAAATCGGCCATGCCCCCGAAGTCGGCGGCCACCACCGGGGTGCCGGTGAGGCTGGCCTCGTGGATGGTGAGGGGGGCGTTCTCCCACCACAGGGAGGGGACCACCAGCACGTCGAAGCCGGCGTAGACCTCGGCCGCGCGCCGGTTGTCGAACTCGCCCAGGAACTCCACCGCCGCCCCCTCGGCCAGGCGCCGCAGGCGCGCGCAGTACGCCGGGAACCAGGTGAGGTTGCCGTGCACGCGCAGGACGGGAGCGGGGCGGCCGCCCGCGGGGCGCAGGCGGCGGAAGGCCTCGATGAGCAGGTGCACGCCCTTGTGCGGGGCCAGCGTGCCCACGTAGCCGAAGCGCAGCCACCGCTCCGGCCTCCGCGCGAAGGCGGCGAAGCGCTCGGTGGGCAGGCCGTAGTCCGACTCCTCGAGGCGCGCCGCGGGAAGGCCGAACGCGCGCATCTCCCGGGCCAGGAAGGGCGAGGGCGCGACGAAGAGGTCGACGTGCGCGACCGCCTCCCGCACGTGCCGCAGCCGCTCCTCCACCCTGGCGCGCCGCGCGTCGTGCCCGTCCGGGGACAGGAGGCGCAGCGCCGCCCGGTACACCCCCTTCACGGGGGCCACGCGGGCCTGCACCCCGTCGGGCACGCGTACGCGCAGCCCCGACCAGCCCGCGCCGCCGGAGGGGCCGCCGTTGGCCGGCCGCGTGACCAGGTCCAGGCGCAGGTGGCCGTTGGCGGGCGCGGGCAGCAGCACCTCCGCGTCCGCCCAGGCGCGCGCCGAGGGCCGGCCCTCCAGGGCGCGGCTCCAGATGGTCCGGCCGTCGGCCTCGACCTCGAGGAGGACGCCCTCGTCCCCTTCCCCCGCCTCCGGGCCCACGGCCACGCCGAACTGCAGCCGGCTCCCCTCGGGGGCGTGGACGTCGAAGCCCACGCGCGACGGGGCGGGCGCCACGAGCGCGTCGCGGGCGTCGCCGGCCACGGCGAGCCGGTCCGCACGCACGCCGGCGGCGGGGCTGAGGCGCGCGGCGGGCAGGCGGTCGAGCAGGGAGTAGCCGCTGGACGACCACAGCCCGACGAAGCGCGACGCGGCGCGGGAGAGGAGGAACGAGGCGCGCCCTCCCCCGAAGCGGCCGATGCAGTCGGCGCACTGCCCGGGGTCGACCTCGTGGCAGACCTCGAGGTCGGCGCGCATGCGCTGGCCCAGGTTGGGACAGCTCAGCCAGTAGTCGTGGAGGGTGAAGACGACGGGCAGGCCGCGGCGCCGGGCGATGTGGAGGTAGTTGATCGAATGGTGGAGGAGGTGGTGGACGTGCAGGACGTCGGGGCGGACCTCGTCCAGGACGGTGGTGAAGAGGCGGTCCATGGCCGGGTTCGCGTAGGTCTCCTCGAAGGTCCGGTAGACGTGGTTGTTGACCGCCTCGTAGCAGGGGATGCCCAGGTAGTCCAGGCGGCGCAGGCTGTACTGGGGGCGCGCGTGGTCGACCTCCGTGAAGAAGAGCGACACGTCGTGGCGCCGCGCCAGCGCGCGGGCCAGGTTGAAGCAGTAGAGCTCGGAGCCGGCGCCGTGCAGGGGCAGGAAATCGTGGATGACCTTCAGGATGCGCAGTGGGCGCCTCGCGTCTGGACGCGGATGTCGGGGGGATGACGGAGGCGAGTCTACCGAGGGCGCCCGGGAGCGTCAACGAGCGGCCCGCGCGGAGACGGGTACAATGACGGGCCGCACTCGACATGCCTTCCGCGCGCGCGCTGCCGCCGGGCCGTGAGCACGAGGCGCACCTCCCCGCGCGGCCATGAACTGCCCCCGCTGCCAGACGGACAACGACGGGAGCGCCACCGCCTGCTTCGGCTGCGGGGCTCCCCTCGTCACCCCCACCAACATCCAGAGGGGGATGGTGGTGGCCGGCCGCTACGAGATCCAGGCCACCCTGGGCAAGGGCGGCATGGGCATGGTCTTCCGCGCCTTCGACCGCGTGCTGGAGGAGACCGTCGCCCTCAAGGTCCTGCGCTCGGAAGTGGCCATGGACCCCGACATCGCCCGCCGCTTCCGCCAGGAGATCAAGCTGGCGCGCAAGGTCCGGCACCGCAACGTGTGCGGCATCCACGAGTACGGGGAGGCCGATGGCCTCCGCTTCATCGCCATGGAGTACATCGAGGGAGTGGACCTCCGCGCCGTGCTCCGCAAGCAGGGCGCGCCCCTGCCCGCGGAGGCCTTCGAGATCGCGCTCCAGGTGTGCGAGGGCCTGCACGCCATCCACGAGGCGGGGATCATCCACCGCGACCTCAAGACGCCGAACATCATGCGCGACGCGCGCGGCTACGTGCGCCTCATGGACTTCGGCATCGCCAAGCAGGCGGGGGACGCCACGCTGAGCGGCACGGCCATGGGCATGATCGTGGGCACGCCCGAGTACATGAGCCCCGAGCAGGCGCGCGGGGAGAAGGTCGACTTCCGCAGCGACGTCTACGCCCTCGGCATCGTGATCTTCGAGGTGTTCACGGGCGACGTCCCCTTCCGCGGGGACACCCCCATCGCCACCATCTTCAAGCACATGCAGGACCCGCCGCCCCTGGTGGGCCCGCTGGGGCCGGTGGTGCCCGCATCCCTGGTCCCCGTGCTGAACAAGGCCCTGGCCAAGAAGGCGGAGGACCGGCACGACAGCGTGCAGCACCTCGTGGAGGAGCTGCGCGACGCGCAGCACCAGTTCCACGCCCACACCGGGGCGCCCGTGCCTCCCCACCGCGCGCGCACCGACCGCTTCACGGTGCCCACCCTGCGCCCGGGGGCGGCGGCGCAGCCGCTGGCCGAGCCCGCGCGCACGCCGCTGCCCACCCCCGTGCCCACCGGGGTGCCCACCCTGGTGCCCACCGAGATCCTGCGCAGCCGCGAGGCGCAGGCGGCGGAGGAGCGCGCGCGCGAGGAGGCGGCGCGGCGCGACGAGCAGGCCCGCCAGGCCGCCTTCGAGGTCCGGCGCGCGCTGGGGACGGGCGACCTCGAGGGGGCCGCCCGCGCGCTGGCCGAGGCGGCGCGGGCGCACGGAGCGCATCCCGCCTTCGCCGGCCTGGAGGCGGCCGTGGCCCAGGCGCGCGAGCACGAGCGCGCGGAGCGCGCCGCCCGGCAGGCGGCGGAGGAGAGCGCGCGCCGGCTGGCGGCGGAGGCGGGCGCGGCGGAGGCGCTGCTCGCCGCCGGCGACTGGCGGGCGGCCGCCGATTCCCTGTCCCGGCTGGAGCGGACCTACGGAGCCGCCGGCGTCCTCGCGACGCTGCGCGCGCGCGTCGAGCAGGCGAAGCGCGAGACGGAGATGCGCGTGCTCGGCCATCTCGATGCGCTCCTGGGCCAGCGGCGCCTGGAGGAGGCGGAGTCCGCGCTGCGCGACGCGGCGGGGTGGGCGGGGGAAGCGGAGCTGGCGACCCGCCGCCGCGAGCTGGACGAGCTCCGGCGCCTGCGCGCGGCGGAGGCCGTCGTCCGCGACGCCGTGGCGCGCGGGGCCTGGGACGACGCGGAGCGCGAGCTCGTGCGCGCGGAGAAGGCGCACGGCACGAACGCCCTCCGCGAGGTGCGCCAGGACGTCACGCGGCGCCGCGACGCGGCGCGGCAGGCGGAAGCGGAGGCGGCGCGCCGGGCGGAGGAGGCGCGGAGGGCGGAAGCGGCGCGGCAGGCGGAGGAGAAGCGGCGGGCGGACGAGGCGCGCGCACAGGCCGCGCGCGAGGCGGAGGCGGCGCGCCAGGCGGAAGAGGCGCGCAAGGCGGAAGC
>DATBIO010000089.1:0-2788 GCA_036556965.1 Vicinamibacteria bacterium | reverse complement strand
CAACCGCACGAACCTGCAGCTGCGCCTGGAGACGCAGGGCAGCGACGTGGGGGCGCCGGCCAAGCCCGCGGCCAGGCCCGCGCCCTCCGGCCGCCGCCCCACGCCGTCGTCGGACCTCGACGGCCTCATCGAGAGGTAGAGGGGTGCAGGCCAACTGTCCGGGCTGCGGCCAGCGCCTCACCGTCGACGACAACCGCGCCCCCGAGAAGCCGTTCAACGTCAAGTGCCCCCGCTGCCAGTCGGCGGTGCGCTTCCCCGGCCGGCTGGCCGCCGCCCCCGCCCCCGCGGACGCGGACTCCGGAGGGGGCCTGCTCGACCTGGGCCGCGTGCGCCGCGAGCTGGCCAGCGACACCGAGCAGCTGCGCCAGGTGCTGGTGGGGCTCAACGACAGCGCGCAGGCGGACGCCGTCACCCAGCCGCTCACCCAGCTCGGCTTCAGCGTGGAGGCGCTCGACACGCCGGAGGAAGGGGGCCGGCTGATCGAGCAGGGGCTCTTCGACGTGGTGGTGACCAGCCCCTCCTACACCGTGGCCAAGGGGGAGACCGTCCTCCAGCGCATCAACCGCCTGGCCCCCGACCAGCGCCGGCGGATGTTCCTGGTGCTGGTGGGCGACCAGTTCAAGACGGGCGACGCCATGCAGGCCTTCGTCGCCCAGGCCGACCTCGTCATCCACCCCAGCGACGTCGCCAGCTCCGAGTCCATCCTCCTCAACACCATGGCGGAGCGGCGGCGGCTGTACCGGCCGTTCACCGAGGCGCGCAAGCGCCTCGACGCGGACTGAGGCCCGCGACCGACCCGGGCGGCGTCCCTGCCGCGCGCCGGCCCGCCCTCGCGGCCGGCCTGACCGGCGCGCTGGCCGTGGCCCTCGTCGCCCTTCTCGTCCTCCGCGTGTTCCTCGCCACGCGCGCCTCCGGGGGGTCGCGCCCCGGCATGCTCGCCGTCATGGCCCTCGCCGCCTGCGCGGCGGCGGCGGCCGTCGCGCGCACGCGGGGGCCGGCGCCGTGGATCCTGCTGGGCGGCTTCGCCGCGGTGGTGGGCGTGCTCGGCTCCCACCCGGAGCGCATCGTCTCCGACGGCATCGACCACTACGTCTACCTGCGGTCGCTGGCCGAGGACGGCGACCTCGACCTCGCCAACGACTTCGCCCTCCTCTCGCCGAGCGGCGCGTCGCCCGCTCCCCTCACTCCCCTCGGCCGCACGGGCAACCTGCACCCGGTGGGACCCGCCCTGGTCTGGGCTCCGTTCTATGCCCTGGCGGAGCTGGTCTCGCGCCTGCGCGGCGAGCCGGCCGACGGCCTCGGCCCCGCCTACCGCAACGCCGTCGCCCTGGCCTCCGTGCTCCACGGCTGGGCCGGAGTCGTCCTCGTCTACCTGACCGCGCGGCGCTTCGTCTCGAGCGGCGTGGCCCTCCTCGCCGCGCTGGGTATCGTCTTCGGCACCTTCCTGTACTGGTACCTCGCCTACGCCCCCACCATGGCGCACGCGCCGTCCTTCGCCGCGGCCGCGCTCTTCGCGTGGCTGTGGCTGGACCCCGCGCGCCGCGGCCCGCGGCGCGCCCTGGCCCTCGGCGCCTGCTGCGGCCTCGCCATGCTGCTGCGCTGGGCCAACGCCGTGCTCGCGCTCCTGCCCCTGGTGGAGGCCCTCCCCCGCCTGCGCCGGCGGTCGGAGTGGCCCGCCCTCGCGCGTGAGGCCCTGGCCTTCGCGGGGGGGGCCGTGGTCGTCTTCTCTCCGCAGATGGTGGCCTGGCGACGGCTGTACGGGTCGGCCCTCACCATCCCCCAGGGCGAGGGCTTCGTGGCCGGCGAGCCGGCGCTCCTCTCCGTGCTCTTCTCCGCGCGCCACGGGCTGTTCTCGTGGTCGCCGCTGCTCTACCTCGGCGCCTTCGGGCTGTTGTGGTGGCTGCGCACCGACCGCGTGCGCGCCGCGGCCGCGCTCCTGACCGTGGCCGCCCTCGCGCGCCTGAACGCCGGCGTGGCGGACTGGTGGGGTGGCGCCGCCTTCGGCGCGCGCCGCTTCGACGGCGTGCTCCCGCTCTTCGCGGTGGGCATGGCGCTCGGCCTCGCGGCGCTGAGCGCGCTTGTCCGCCGCCACCCCGCGCTCCCCGCCGCCGCCGTCGTGGGCGGGCTCGTGCTGTGGAACCTCCTCCTCGCCGCGCGGTACCGGACGGGGGCGTGGGACCAGGCGGGCCCCGTCTCCTTCGAGGACATGGGGCACGGGGCCGTCTCCCTGGTGGACCGCGCCATCGGCTCGCCCTTCGCGCTGCCCGGCGCGCTCGTGGAGTGGGCGCGCTCCGGCCGGCGTCCCTCCGACTTCGAGGCGCGCGACACCGAGCGGCGCCACGCGCGCTGGGTCGTGCGCATGGGGCTCGACGAGCGGATGTACCTCGAGGACGGCTGGTCGGCGCCACGGCAGGTCGAGGGCACGCCGGCGCGCGCCCTGACGGGCGCGGCCGCGGCCTTCGTCGTTCCCCTGCACCGCGCCATCGACTCGCGCTTCGGCGTGCGGCTGGCCGCGGAGGGCACGGAGCCGGCACGCGTCCGCGTCTTCGTCAACGACCGGCCCTGCGGCGTGCTCCTGGCGGGCAGCGCGTGGGCCGACGTCGAGACCGACGTGCCCGCCGCCCTCCTTCGCGCCGGCCGGAACTTCGTCCGACTGCGCGTGCTCGACGACGGCGCGGAGGGCCGCGTGGTGGTTGCCGGCGCTTGGCTCGCGCCTTCCGCTCCCTGATCGGGCGGCCGATCTTGACATCGGCAAGAGGCGCTCGGTAGAGTCTCCCGACTCATACAA
>DATBIO010000088.1:0-5612 GCA_036556965.1 Vicinamibacteria bacterium | reverse complement strand
CGGACTGCGAGACGTGTCCGGACGGGGTGGAGGTGGCCCTCACCGCCGTCATGTGGGGCGTCCCGGATGCGGTCGACGCCGACGGACTCGGCGTGTCCGTGGGCGAGGCGCTCGCCGACGAGACGCGCTTCCTGCAGGCCGTCGCCGACAGGGTCAACGCGCCCGGCCCCTGCTGCATCACCGCCGGCTTTCGCGTCCGCTACGACCCGACGCGCACCGTGCGCGAGACGGCCGAGGAGGTGGCCGCCTTCCTGAACGGCGTCGCCGTGGCCATGGCCCAGGCGCCGTTCGTGGCCAGGGTCCGCTTCCATCTCATCGGGTTCTCCGCAGGGGGCCAGGTCGCGATCAACGTCGCCAGCCGGGTGCTCAGCATGATCCCGCGCGCGCCCACCGTGCCCCTCCAGGACCGTCTCTGGTGCGGCCGGCTGCTCGGCGAGAAGGGCGGCCTCGCCATACTGGTGGAAACGGACCTCGTGACCATCGCCACGCCCCTGGGCAGCTCGGGCGGCGTCTTCGGCATCATCACCGGGCTGTCCGAGCTCGCCGGCTTCCTGGCCGGCCTTGGGCGGCGGCTGGCGCGCTTGTTCGCGTCGGCGCGGACGTTCGCGACCTCCGTGGGGGAAGACGACTACGGCGGGCCGAGGCCAGCCCGGCTGTGCCGCTACGTCGGCATCGTGACCTGCGGGGACTACGACTCCTCGCCGGGAGCCGAGGAGGATCCCCGCGACGACCCTGCGCGGCTCGGTGCCTGGCAGCCGCAGGTCGTCGCCCTCCGCCGCGAAGCAGGCGAGCCGACACGGCACACCGACGCCGCCGCCGTGGCCGTGCGACGGTTCCCCGGTGCGTTCGCGCTCGGCTGCGCGTGCATCAGCGCGCCCGCGGGCCCCGGCGAGTGCGAGGACTGAGAGCGCCTTCTCTGCCGTTCGCTCTCGGGATTCGCACCTCGCGAAGTCATTGTGTCGGTGGGATTCACGTGGCCCAAGCTCAGTGGGGATTCGCGTGGCCCAAGCTCAGTGGGGATTCGCGTGGCCCGAGCTCCGTGGGATTCGCACCTTGTGGGCGACGCCGCCAGGCGGCGCCCCAATGATCCAGGATCCCACCCGATCCGACATCGACGGAGCGAAGCGAGGGAGATGGCGGAGAGGGTGGGATTCGAACCCACGATACCCTTGCGGGTATAGCAGTTTTCGAGACTGCCCGCTTCAGCCGCTTGCGTACCTCTCCGACGCGGCAGACGGCTAGTCTACGCTAGGCCTCGTCGCGCCGGAACTTGAAGAAGTCCACCATCAGCTTCCGGCACTCGGCCTCCAGGACACCCTCCACCACGTCGAAGCGATGGTTCACGGCCAGGTCGTCGATGTTCAGGATCGAGCGCAGGGCGCCCCACTTGGGCTCGGGCGCGCCGTAGACGACGGTGGAGACGCGGGCGTTGACGATGGCGCCGACGCACATGAGGCACGGCTCGAGGGTCACGTAGAGGGTCGTGCCCAGCAGGCGGTAGTTGCCGAGCAGCTTGGCGCCCCGTCGCAGGACCATGATCTCGGCGTGGGCGGTGGGGTCTATGTTGTGGATGGGCTGGTTGAAGGCGCCGGCCATCACCTGGCCGCCCTGCACGAGGACGGCGCCGATGGGCACCTCGCCGATGTGGAGGGCGCTGCGCGCCTGCTCCACGGCCAGGCGCATGAACGGCTCGTGCTGGGGAAAGGAATTGTTCGCGCGGGGGCGGGGACCGTTCGCGGGGCGCGGGGGCCGGGGCATCGTTGGCGGACGGGCGCCGCGCGCAGCATACGCGGCGCCGCGCGGCGGTGGCAACCGTGATGACCATCATCTCGGGCGGCCAGACGGGGGTGGACCGAGCCGCCCTCGACGTCGCCCTGGAGCGCGGCCTCCCCTGCGGCGGCTGGTGCCCGCGCGGCCGCAAGGCGGAGGACGGGCCGCTGCCATCGCGTTATCCGCTGCGCGAGACGCCGACCGCGGACTACGCGCAGCGCACGCGCTGGAACGTGCGCGATGCCGACGCCACCCTGGTCCTGCACTTCGGGCGCGTGGACCGGGGCACCGCGCTCACGTGCCGCCTGGCGCGCCAACTCGGCAAGCCCCTCCTGTCCGTGGACCTGGGACGGGGCCAGCCGGCCGCGGTTGCCGCGTGGCTCGGCGCGCACGCGGTGCGCGTGCTGAACGTGGCGGGGCCACGGGAGAGCCGGTGCCCCGGCGTGCACTCCGCAGCGCGCGCGTTCCTCTCGCGCCTCCTGGCGCAAGCCTGAGGCACGGCCGGTGTCCGCTTCCGGGACGGCGTCGTCCGCCGGCGCACGCCGGAGTGGGTGCCTCCCCCCGGCAAAGCGACGGCGGCACAGCAGCTTGGCGCCGGAGGGAGCCGTGGCACAGCGCTGGCATCCCAGGCGCCCGATCCCATTCCCGCGGGAGGCATCGGCCATGGACGAGCTGAGACAGGACCTGCGCATCGCGCTGCGCGCCTTCGCCAAGAACCCGGGCTTCACCGCGGTCGTCGTGGCCACGCTGGCCCTGGGCATCGGGGCCAACACGGCCATCTTCGGCCTCATGGACCAGGTGCTCCTGAGGCTCATGCCCGTGCACCGCCCCGAGCAGCTCGTCATCCTCGAAGGTCCCGGGCCCTTCAGCGGCAGCTCGCACCAGAACAGCCACCTCGTTCCCTTCTCCCACCCGATGTACACGGGCCTGCGCGACAGCGGCGTCTTCCAGGGCGTCCTCGCCCACAACTTCGTGGGGGTTCACCTCACGGCGGGCGGCACCACCACCGACGCCCGCGGCGACCTCGTCTCGGGGAACTTCTTCGAGGTCCTCGGCCTCGAGCCCGCCCTCGGACGCCTCTTCACGGCGGACGACGACCGCGTGCCCGGCGCCCACCCCGTGGCGGTGCTCGGCCACGGCTTCTGGACCCGACGCTTCGGGGCGAGCCACGGCGTGATCGGGCAGACGCTGGTGGTGAACAACCAGCCCCTCACGGTGGTGGGCGTGGCCCCCGCGGGCTTCCAGGGCGTGGAGCTCGGCGAGGTCGTGGACGTCTACGTGCCCGTCATGATGCAGGCGCAGGTGATCCCCACCTGGCCGAGCGTGGCCATCGGCGACTGGCGGCGGCGCTGGCTGACGCTCATGGCGCGGCTCCCGGACGGCCGGACCCTCGAGGACGTGCGGCCGGCGGCGCACGTCGCCTACGCGCGGCTGCTGCAGGAGGACCTGAACGCCATTTCCGGCGGCTCGGAGCGCTTCCGCGCCGCGTTCCTCAAGAAGGAGCTGAAGATGATGCCGGGAGGGCGCGGCCCCTCCGGCCTGCGCGACGAGTCGCAGACGCCCCTCCTCGTGCTCATGGGCATGGTCGGCCTCGTCCTCCTCATCGCCTGCGCCAACGTGGCCAACCTGCTCCTCGCGCGCGCCTCCTCGCGGCAGAAGGAGATCGCGGTGCGCCTGGCCCTGGGGGCCAGCCGCGGGCGCCTGGCCCGCCAGCTCCTGGTGGAGAGCCTGACCCTGGCCCTGGCCGGAGGGGCCCTGGGCATGGTGGTGGCGACGTGGACGGGCACGCTGCTCATCCGCGCCCTGCCCTCGGCGGAGGCGGCGATCGTCCTCACCGCGGACCCGGACCTGCGCGTGGCCGGCTTCGCCTTCGCCCTGTCCGTGCTCACCGGCGTCGGCTTCGGCCTCGTGCCCGCCCTGCAGGCCACGCGCCCCCACCTCGCGCCCACCCTGAAGAGCGAGTCCACGGCCCTGGCCGGGGGTACCGCGCCCTTCCGCTTCCGCAAGGGTCTCGTGGTCGCGCAGATCGCGCTCTCCCTCCTGCTCCTCATCGGCGCCGGCCTCTTCACGCGAAGCCTGATGAACCTCCGCGCCCTCGATCCCGGCTTCGAGCCGGATCAGCTCCTGACCTTCACGGTGGACCCTTCGCTGAACGGCTACGACCTGGCCCGCCGCTACGCCCTCTACGCGCGCCTGCAGCAGGACGTGTCCGCCGAGCCCGGCGTGAAGTCGGTGTCCATGGCGGACGTGGCCCTCATGACGGACAGCAACTCGAGCACCACCATCCGCGTCGAGGGCTACGAGGCCAAGGAAGAAGAGGACATGAACCCCAACTTCAACGGGGTGGCGCCCGAGTTCTTCGGCACCCTCGGCATCGGCCTGCTCGCGGGGAGGGACTTCACGGACGCGGACGGCCCGCAGGCCCCCAGGGTGGCCATCGTCAACGAGGAGTTCGCACGCTACTTCTACAAGGGCGAGAACCCCGTGGGCCGCCGGTTCGGGACGGGGCGCGGCAAATCGGACTTCCAGTTCACCATCGTGGGCCTCGTCCGTGACGGCAAGGCGGCCAGCCTGCGCGAGAAGCAGGTCCGCTTCGCCTACACGCCCTACACCCAGGAGCCGAACCTGGGCGCCCTGACCTTCTACGTGCGCACCGCCGTTGACCCCGCCGTCCTCGGCCCCCGCATGCGCCAGGTGGTGGCGGCCGCCGACCCCACCCTGCCCGTGCGCGAGATGAAGACGATGCGCGCCCAGATCCGCGAGTCGCTCTTCGTGGACCGACTGGTGGCCGCGCTCTCCGCCGCCTTCGGCTGCCTCGCCACCCTGCTGGCCGCCCTCGGCCTCTACGCGGTGATGAGCCACGCCGTGTCCCAGCGCACGCGCGAGATCGGGATCCGCGTGGCCCTGGGCGCCGAGCGGCGCGCGGTCCTGGCCCTGGTCCTGAAGGAAGTGGCGGTCCTGGCCGCGGTGGGGGTGCTCATCGGCCTGCCCGGTGGCTACGGGCTGGGACGGCTGGTGGAGGCGCAGCTCTTCGGCATGAACGCGCGCGACCCCTTGACCTACGCCGCGGCCACCCTGGCCCTGCTCGCCGCCGCCTTCCTGGCCGGCTACGTGCCCGCGCTGCGCGCCACGCGCGTGGACCCCATGGTGGCCCTGAGGTACGAGTAGGGGGGCCGCGGCCCCGGCGGCCGAGCCGCGTCACAATACCGGCCGTTCATGGCCACCGCCGCCCGCGGCCTGCGCCGGCACTGGCGCGCCGCCACCCTCGTCGCCTGGGCCGTGCTGGCCGGCCTCGTCACCAGCCGCCACGAGATGTGGCGCGACGAGTGGCTGTACTGGGACGCCGCCCGCCACGCGTCGTCGCTGAGCGAGCTGCGGGCGGGCATCCGCGACTTCGGCCATCCCCACCTGTGGCCGGCCCTCCTGTGGCTGGTCTCGCGCGTCAGCGCCGGGCCCGCCCTGGTGCAGGCCGTGCACCTCGCGGTGGCGGCGGCGGTGGTGGCGCTCGTCCTCTGGCGCGCACCCTTCTCGGCGGTCCCGCGAGTGCTCCTGTGCTTCGGCTACTACCCCTTCTACGAGTACGCGGTGATCAGCCGCAACTACGGCCTGGGCCTCCTCGCCGTGGCCGCCCTCTGCGCCCTGGCCCGCGCGTCGCCGTGGCGGTACGCCGCCCTGGGCCTCGGCCTCGTCGTCCTGGTGCTGTCCAACCCCTACGCCGCGCTGCTGGCCGGCGCGTTGTTCCTGGGCCTCGCCGTGGAGTGGCGGCGGCGGCCCGAGGAGCGGCGGCGGTGGCGCGCGGCGCTGGGCGCGGCGGCGCTGGCCCTGGTGGGGGCGGCGGCGGC
>DATBIO010000087.1:0-5950 GCA_036556965.1 Vicinamibacteria bacterium | reverse complement strand
CGGAGATCCTGCACGCGCTGGACGCGCTGGCCGCGGCCCTGGACGCCCAGGGCCCGTCCCTCACGGGGCTGGGGTGGGACGGCGTGCGCCGGCTGCGCGCGGCCGGCGTCTCCCTCGGCGCGCACGGCCACCACCACTTCCCGCTCTCGCGCCTGCCCGACGCGGAGCTGGAGCGCGAGATCACCGCCTCCGTGCGCGCGGTGGAGGCGGAGGCGGGAACGGCGGTGACCAGCTTCGCCTACGCCAACGGCGAGGCGGCCGACTACGACGCGCGCGCCGTCCGCCTGCTGCGCGGGCTGGGCCTGCGCTGCGCGCTGACCACGCGCCACGGCCTGGCCCAGGCCGGGGACGACCCCTTCGCGCTCCCGCGCCTCTACACTCGCGAGCCCTCGCTCGCGCTCTTCGCGGCGCGCCTGGCCGGCCTGGGCGCCCACGCCCCCACCGGCGTCGTATGAGCGCGCGCGGGGCCACGCGGGCGGGCAGCGCCGCCGCGCACGCGGTGCTGGTGGTCACCGGCTCCTCCGCCACCGCCATCGTGGTGGGCTTCGCCAAGAACATCCTGGCCGCCTACTACTTCGGCACCTCGGCGGCCATGGACACCTACCTGGTGGCCCTGCTCCTGCCCGACATCGCCATGCAGCTGGCGCGCACCGGCGCCTTCAACTTCATCCCCGTGTTCCGCGCGGAGCGCGAGCGGTCGGTGGAGGAGGCGTGGCAGGCCGCGGGCAAGATGCTGACGTACTGGCTCCTCCTCCTGGCCGTGCTCCTGCTCGTGGCCTTCGTGGCCGCGCCCGCCCTCATGCCGCTGCTGGCCCCCGGCTTCGGCGCCGCGGACCGCCAGGAGACCCTGGAGCTCTCCCGCGTCCTCCTGCTCATGGCCGCGCCGCTGGGCGCGGGGCGCATCCTGGCCGTGGTCCTCCACGCCGAGCGGCGGTTCTTCGTGGCCGGCCTGGCGGAGGTCGCCTTCCAGGTGGGCTCCACCGCCATCCTCGTCGCCCTGCACGACCTCGGGGTGATGGGGCTGGCCTGGGCGCAGGCCGCCGGCGGCTGCCTGTTCCTCCTCGTCTCCGCGCTGGGCCTGCGCGGGCGGCGCGCGCGCCTCCAGGCCGGGTTCGACCTCCACAGCCGCGCCGTGCGCCGGCTCATCCGGCTGAACCTCCCCGTGTACCTGGCCGACTCCGGCGACAAGCTGAACCAGATCGTGACGCGCGCCATCGCCTCCCTCTTCCGGCCGGGAGCGGTCTCGTCCCTGCAGTACGCCTTCATCCCCATCGAGGGCGCCTACCGCACGCTGGCCGTGCCCCTCACCACCGCCCTCTTCCCCTTCCTCTCCAACCTCTTCGCCCAGGGCGACCCGCGCCGGGCGCGGGCGCGCCTGGGGCGCGCCATCGTGGCCACCGCCCTCGTGTTCCTGCCCCTCTCGGCCGCCCTGTGGCTCCTGGCCGACCCCCTGGTGGTCCTGCTCTTCGAGCGCGGCCGCTTCGACAAGGGCTCCACCTCCATGACCGCGGCCGCGCTCCGCCTGTTCGCCCCCGCGGTGGTGGCCCTGGCCCTGAACGAGCTCATCGGCGCCGCCTTCCACGCGCGCCAGGACACGATCACGCCCATGCGCGCGGGCTTCGTGCGCGTGGTCTTCCACGTGGTCCTCTCCGCCGTCATCAGCCGCCACCTCGGGTACCGCGGCCTCGCCCTCAGCGCCACCCTCGCCCTCTACGTGAAGCTGGGCGTGCTGTGGTGGTCGATGCGCGCCTTCTCCACCGCCGCCGAGACGCGCCGGCTGTGGCGGGCGCTGGCCCGTGTCCTCCTCGCCTCCGCGGCCATGTTCGCGCTCATGTATCCCGTGGTGGCCTTCGCCTCCACGCTGACCGCCGTGCAGAACCACGCCCTGCGCTCGCTGTGCGGGGGAGGGCTGGTGTGCGTGGCCGTCTACGCCCTCACCCTCTGGGTGTTCGCCCGCCGGGAGCTGTTCCGCCACCTGGGCCTCGCGCGCCGGACCCTGGGCCGCTACTGGCGGCGCTCGCCGACCCCCGCCCTCGCCCCGGGCCTGGCCGCGCGCGGAGAGGGAGGTTGAGGCCGCTGCGCGCGGCGGCGCGGCGGGCGGTGGCCCGCGCGTCGGCGCTGCTGGCCCCGGCCCGCGGCGGGCTCCGCATCCTGACCTACCACCGCGTGAACGCCGTCCATCCCCAGGACCGCCTGACCGTGCACCCCGACCTCTTCGCGGCGCAGATGGACTGGCTGGCCCGGTGCGGGCGGCCCGTGGTCGCGCTGGAGTCGGCGCTGGCCGCCCTCCGCGGAGAGGCGGCGCTGGCGGAGGATGCGGTGGCCTTGACCTTCGACGACGGCTTCGCCGACAACGAGACGGTGGCCCGGCCCATCCTGGAGCGTTTCCGCTTCCCCGCCACCTTCTTCCTCTCCACCGCCTTCGTGGGCACGGGGAGCACCCTGGACCGCTACCGCTCCTGCTGCGCCGACGACCGCATGCTCGACTGGAGCCAGGTGGCCGCCCTCCTCGCGGGCGGGCACTCCGTGGGCGGGCACGGGCGCGCCCATCTCGAGCTGGACGGGCTGCCCCTGGCGGAGGCGCGCGCGGAGGTCGAGGGATGCGCGCGCGACCTGCGCGCGGGGACGGGCCGCCCCCCCCGCCTCTTCTGCTATCCGCGCGGCCGCGCGAGCGCGGCGGTGAGGGCGCTGGTGGCGGAGGCGGGCTTCGAGGCGGCCTGCACCGTGCGCCCGGGGGCGAACCGCGCGGGCGCGGACGCCCTGGCCCTCTGCCGCACGGAGGTGTCGGGCGACGACGACCTCGAGGACTTCGCGCTCAAGCTGGCGGGCGCCTTCGACGGCTGGCACCGCCTGCGTCAGGGCCTGGCCGGATGAGGGCGCCCTGCAGCGCCGTGCTCATGTACCACCGCGTGAGCGACCCGCCCCACGACCCGGAGGAAGGCGGCTACGTGCTGGCCCCCGAGGCCTTCGCCGCGCAGGTGCGCTGGCTGGCCGCTTCCGGCCGGGCGGTGGTGCCGCTCCGGTCGCTGGCGGACGCGGCGCGTCCCGACGGCTCGGTGGTGCTGACGGTGGACGACGGCTGTGACAGCGACGCGCGCGTGGTGGCCCCCCTGCTCGAGAGCCTGGGCCTGACCGCCACCTTCTTCGTGACCGCGGCGCGCGTGGGCGAGCCGGGCCGCGCCGCGTGGCCGGACCTGCGCGCCCTGGCCGCGGGCGGCTTCGAGGTAGGCGCGCACGGGCTCGACCACGTCCTCTTCGCGGACCTCGGGGAGGAGGCCCTGCGCCGCCAGCTCGAGGAGTCGAAGCGGCGCCTCGAGGACGGCGTCGGCCGCGCGGTGACGGCCCTGGCCCTGCCGGGGGGGAGCGGCGGGGAGCGCGCGCGGCGCGCCGCCCGCGCCGCCGGCTACCGGCTCGTGGTCGGCTCGCGGCCCGGCCTCGTGCGCGGGCCTGCGCCCGACCGCGTGCTCCCGCGGTTCGCCGTCCGAGGCGCGGGCGGCTTCCGAGCCTTCCGCCACGCGGTCGAGCAGCGGACCCTCTTCCGGCTGCGGGAGGGGGCGCGCCACGCCACGCTGCACCTCGCCCGCGAGGCGCTGGGGACCCGCGCCTACGGCCGCCTGCGCGCGCGGCTCCAGGGCCGGGCCGCGGGCGGGTGACCGTGGTCCTCGTGTTCGCGGCGGCGGCGGCGGTGGTGCTCTACGCGTACCTCGGCTACCCCGCCCTCATCGCCCTGCTGGCCCGGCTGCGGCCGGCGCCGGCGCCGCGCCGGTCGCCGGAGGAGCCGGCGGTGACGCTGCTCCTGGTCGTGCACGACGAGGAGCGGTGGCTGGCGGAGAAGATCCGCAACCTGCTGGACCTCGACTATCCGCCCGGGAAGCGGGAGGTGCTCGTGGTCTCGGACGGCTCGCGCGACGGCAGCGAGCGCATCGCCGCGTCGTTCGCCGGCGAGGGCGTGCGGCTCGTCGCCCTCCCGGGACCGCGGGGGAAGGCGGCCGCCCTGGGGGAGGCCGTGCCCCAGGCCACGGGCGAGATCCTCGTGCTGACCGACGCCCGCCAGCGCCTGGCGCCGGACGCCGTCCGCGAGCTGGCCGCCTACTTCGCGGACCCCAGCGTGGGAGCGGTGAGCGGCGAGCTGATGCTGGAGGACGGCGGCCCCGGCCCCGCTGCCGGCCTGGGCCGTTATTGGCGCTACGAGAAGCTGATCCGCAGGGCGGAGAGCCGCTTCGATTCCACCGTCGGCGCCACGGGGGCGCTCTACGCGGTGCGCCGCTCCCTGTGGCCCGCCCTCGACCCCCGCACCATCCTCGACGACGTGGCCGTGCCCATGGAGGTGGTGCTCGCGGGCCGCCGCGTGCTGTTCGCGCCCGAGGCGCGGGCCTACGACCGCCTCTCCGACGACGCCGCCCACGAGTACCGGCGCAAGGTGCGCACGCTGGCCGGCAGCTACCAGCTGGCCCTGCTGCGGCCGGCCCTCCTCGACCCCTTCCGCAACCGCGTGGCCTGGCAGTTCTGGTCGCACAAGCTGGCGCGGCTGGCCGTGCCCTGGTGCCTGGCCGTGCTCCTGGCCGCCAGCGCCGCCCTCGCCGCGCGAGGCGGCGTATTCTACGGCGCGGTGCTGGGGCTCCAGCTCATCATCTATCTCATGGCGGCAGCGGGGGCCCTGGCGGCCCGCGCCGGCCTCAGGGTCCCGCTCGCCTCCGTTCCCTACGCCTTCGCCCTGGCCAACCTGGCCGCGGCGCACGCCTTCTTCGGCTTCCTGCGGGGAACGGCGGGGCCGGCGTGGAAGGCCCCCCGGTGAGCGCGCCCCGCGTGGTCTTCATCCTCTCGAAGTTCCCCTGTTACGACGAGGCGTTCCTGCTGCGGGAGATCCACGCCGTGTCCCGCGAGGTGGACACCTGGGTCTTCTCCCTGCGGCGCTCGCGCGAGGCGGTGGTGCACGAGCAGGCGCGTGCCCTCGCCCCCCGCGTGCTGTCCGTGCCCTACCTGCTCTCCGCGCGCCTGCTCCGTGCGCACGCCGCCTTCCTCGCCCGCCGCCCCGGTCGCTACGCGAAGGCGCTGGCCCGCCTGGTGGCGGGGCACTGGCGCAGCCCGGCCGCCCTGGCCAAGAGCCTCGCCTTCTTCCCGAAGAGCGTGTTCCTGGCGCGGTGGGCCCTCGCCCAGGGGGTGACCCACGTGCACGCGGGCTGGGCCACCTATCCGGCGGCGGCGGCCCTGGTGGTGGCCGACCTCGCGGGGCTTCCCTTCAGCTTCTCCGGGCACGCCCACGACATCTACCTCGACACCACCCACCTGCCGCCGAAGCTGCGCCGCGCCGCCTTCGTCACCACCTGCACCGCCTCCAACCGCGACCACCTCCGCCGCCTCGCTCCGCCGGACCGCGCGGAGCGCATCGTGCTCAGCCGCCACGGGGTGGCGGTGGCCGCGTACGCGCCGGGCGCGCGGGCGGAGCGGCCGATGGCCATCCTCTCCGTGGGCACCCTGAACCCGCACAAGGGCTTCGAGCACCTCCTGGACGCCCTCGCCCTGCTCGGGGGCGCCGAGGACTTCCGGGCCACCCTGGTGGGGGGGGGACCGCTGGCGGCGGCGCTGCGCGCGCGCATCGCGGCCGCCGCGCTCGAGGGACGCGTCCGCATGACCGGCCCCCTGCCCCAGGCCGAGGTGATCCCGCACTACGCGGCCGCCTCCATCTTCGTGCTCATGGCCCAGCCCGAGTGGCACTGGGGCATCCCCAACGTGATCGTGGAGGCCCTGGCCGCCCGGTGTGCCGTGGTCACCACCCGCTTCGGCTCCGTGGAGGAGCTGGTGCGCGACGGGGAGACCGGCCTCCTCGTCCCCCCCCGCGACGCCGGCGCCCTGGCCGCGGCCCTGCGCCCGGACACCGTGCTCGTCTCCGTCATCGCCGCCAACAACGCGATCGGAACGCTGCAGCCCATCGCCGAGATCGGGGCCCTTT
>DATBIO010000086.1:0-30476 GCA_036556965.1 Vicinamibacteria bacterium | reverse complement strand
TCTCGCGGTCGTCCGCGCGCGCCGCTTCGGGCGCCGCGCTCTCCGCGGGGTCTCTCAGGGGGTCGCTCATCTCACGTTCTCCTTGCTCGACGTCGCGCCGTCGTCTGCGCCGTCACGCCTTCTACGCGGTCCGGCCCCGTGAAGTTCGAGGAAGTGGGCTCCGCCTGCCCCATGGGCAGGGGCGGCGCGGGCGGCGCCGGCGGCGCCTCGCGCCGGCGCTCGATCAGGCGCCGGTAGTCGTCGACGCGGTCGTTCACGCGGTCCAGGCGCACCTCGAAGGCGTTGGTGATGACGACGCGCAGGAGGCGGAAGTCCTCCACCAGGTGGTCCTTGCGCTCCGCGATGTAGGCCCCCGCGCGCACGGTGCGGTCGAAGAGGCGCGCCGGCCGCGTCAGCGTCTCGGGCCCGAGGTAGAGGGCAACGGTGGTGGCCACGGCCAGGGCGGCCGCCAAGCCGCGCACCGCGGCCAGGGCGCGCGGGCTCTGGGGCCAGGCCCAGGCCGTGCGCGCAGCCTTGCGCGCGCTCCAGGCCGCGCGCAGGGCGGCGGCGGCCGCGCGCTCCGCGAGGTCCCGCGAGGGCTCGGCCGCGCCGGCGGCCGCGTGCAGCGCCTCCATCACCTGCCACAGGGCCTGGGCCAGCTCGGAGCAGGCAGGGCAGCCGGCGAGGTGGCCCTGGAGGTCGCCGCGCAGCGGCTCCTCGAGCAGGCCCTCGAGGTGGTCGGAGAGCAGCTCCTGCGCGCGCGCGCAGTCGAGGGCGAGGCGCGCGCTCATGCCTCGGCGAACTCCTGCTGCCGGCTGAGAAGCCGCTTGGCCAGCTCGAGGCGCCCGCGGTTGATGCGGCTCTTCACGGTGCCGAGGGGGATGCCCAGGCTGGCCGACGCCTCCTCGTAGGAGAGGCCCTGGAGGTCGCACAACACGATCGGCTCGCGGAGGTCGGGGGGCAGCGCGCGCAGGCCGCGGCGCACGAACTCGACCCGCTCGCGGCGCTCCAGCCCGAGCTGCTGCGACTCGCCGTCCGCCGCCTTGAACTCGAGAATGGCCGGGTCCTCCGCTCTCCGCAGGCGCTCCTCGCGCCGGCGGCGATAGTGGTCGATGGCCTGGTTGCGCGCCACGGTGGTGAGCCAGGTGCCGAAGGCGCCTTCCTCCTCCCGGAACCGGTCCAGCCCCAGGTAGACCTTCACGAACACGTCCTGCGTCAGGTCCTCCGCTTCGTCGGCCCGTCCGAGGAAGCGGTACGCCACGCCGAAGACCCTCCGCGTGTGGCGGGCCACCAGGGCCTTCCAGGCCTCCTGGTCGCCCGCCCGGCACTTCCGGAGGAGATCGCCGTCGCTGTCGCTCAACGGCGGACGGTCTCCACCATGCCGTCAGCACGTGGAACGGCCCGGGCCCCCTGGCTGTTCGAAAAAGTGTCTGGGGCTGTCGTTTGACCCTCGGCGCGGCATTGTAGTAAAGTCGCCCGTCGCTATCAAACCCATGAAAGCAAAGGCTTTGCGCGCCTGCGCGAGACCCGCGTGAGGAGGGAGACGGTCCGGCTCCTCCTGGGGGTCGGAGCCGGCGCGCTCCTCCTCCTCCTCTTCTTCAAGGGCGTCGATTTCCGGGCCATGGGCGCGGCCTTCTCCCGCGCCGACCCCGTGCTGCTGGCCGCCTCCGTGGCCGTGTCCGCCCTCACGATGGTCCTCCGCTCCTGGAGATGGGGGGAGCTGCTCCGGCCCCTCGGGCGCGTCGGCTTCCTCGACCTCTTCTCGGCCACGGTGGTGGGGTTCATGGCGGGGCTGGTCATTCCCCGCGCGGGCGAAGTGCTGCGGCCCTACCTCGTCTCGCGGCGCCACGCCATCCGCACGTCGGCCGGCTTCGCCTCCATCATCCTGGAGCGCATCGTGGACCTCGTCACCGTGCTCTTGCTGTTCGCCCTTTACCTGCGCGTGCTCGCGCCGCCGGGCCAGATCGCGCCCGGGTTGCGCAGCGTGCTGGAGACCAGCGGCCTGCTGGCGGGGGCGGCGGCCCTGGGGGCGCTCGGCGTCCTCGTCGCCCTCCACTGGCGCGCGGAGCCGGTCCTGCGCCTCGCCGACCGCGTCTTCGGCCTGCTCCCCGCCCGCCTGGGCGCCGCCCTGGGGCGCGTGCTGCGGTCCTTCGCCTCCGGGCTGGCCATCCTGCGCGTCCCCCCCGCGCGCATGGCCCTGCTGGCCGCGCAGTCGCTGCTCGTCTGGCTCTCCATCGCCCTGGGCCTGCACCTCGTCATCCGCGCCTTCGACATCGCGCTCCCGTTCCCCGGCATGTTCCTCCTCCTCGGGTTCCTCACCGTGGGGGTGGCCATCCCCACGCCGGGCATGGTGGGGGGCTTCCACGAGGCCTTCCTGCTCGCCCTCACCGAGGCCTTTGGCGTCGATCGCAACGCGGCGGCCGCGGCGGGGGTGGCCGCGCACGCCGTCTCCAACCTGCCCGTGCTCCTCATGGGCCTGGCCCTGCTCGGCCGCGAAGGCCTCACGTTACGCCGCGTAGCCGACATGGCGGAAGATGGGGCGCCTCGCGAGGCGGGCCAGGCGGACGCCGTGGCCGGCCAGGGAGCCTGAACGAAGATGAAATGCCCCTTCTGCGGCCACATGGAAGACAAGGTGGTGGACTCGCGCGAGAGCAAGGAGGGCGAGGTCATCCGCCGCCGGCGCGAGTGCCTGGGCTGCGCCAAGCGCTTCACGTCCTACGAGCGCATCGACCAGATCCCCCACGTGGTGGTGAAGAAGGACGGCCGCCGCGAGCGGTTCGACCGCGAGAAGGTCATGTCCGGCCTCATGAAGGCGTGCGAGAAGCGGCCGGTGCCCGTGAAGTCGCTGGAGATGATCGTGGACCGCGTGGAGCAGATCGTCCAGGAGAGCCCCGACCGCGAGGTGCCCGCCAACCAGGTGGGGGAGTTCCTGATGGAGCGCCTGCGCGAGCTGGACAAGGTGGCCTTCGTCCGCTTCGCCTCCGTCTACCGCGACTTCAAGGACGTGGACCAGTTCATGGCCACCCTCAAGGGTCTCCTGGAGGAGAAGGGCGTCTAGCCCGCGCTCACTGCCGCCGCTGCTCGAGCTTGAGCTGCAGCGCGGTCTCCCCGACCTGGATGACGTCCCCCTCCGTCAGGGCCTGGGCGGTGACGCGGCGGTCGTTCACGAAGGTGCCGTTGGTGCTCTGCAGGTCGTGGACGACGAAGCGTCCGTTCTCGGGCCGTACGCGGCAGTGCTGGCTGGAGATGGAGACGTCCTCCAGCATGATGTCGTTGGCCTTGGCCCGCCCGATGGAGGTGGCCGTCGATTCGCTCAGGGGATAGGAGGCGCCCGCCCCCGGTCCGCGCGTGATCCGCAGCACGGGGCGGGTCTGCAGGGTGATCGTCTTCTCGAGGAACTCCTCCGTGATGTTCATGCGGGCCTGCACCGTGGGCGAGAGCTCGCCCGCCACCGTCGCCACCGAGACGTTGGGGAGGGCGATGGCCGCGCCGGGGATGGTGTTGGCGGACGCGCAGAACGCGCAGCGCGAGAACGGGGTGGGCAGGGGCCGCCCGCAGGCGGCGCAGCATGCCCCTTCCTTCCCGCGCCGGCGGACGAGGAGGTAGGCGCCGAGCAGCGCCGCCGTGCCCAGCGTGGCCAGCACCAGCGCGCGCCAGGGGAAGCCCGCGCCCGGGCCGTCGTCGGCCGTGGGGGCGGCCGCCAGGGACGCGGCGGCCGGGGACGCGACCGGCGGGGACGCGGCCGGGAGGGCCTCGCCCGCGCGTGCCGTCGGAGGCGGGGGCTGCCCGGCGCCGGCGATGCGCGCGGCCAGGGCGGCAGGGGCGGCGGCGACCAACGGGGAGTAGGTGCCGCCGGTGAGCTTGGCGATGCGTCGGAGCGACCGTTCCTGGACCCGTCCCACGCCCACCGTGAACACGGGGATGGCCGAGGCCTGGGCCACGCGCACGCCGTCCTCCAGCTCGGTCGCGCTGTCCTCGTCGCGGCCGTCCGTGATGAGCACGATGGCCACGCGCGCCGCGCTCGCTTCCCGCAGGTACCGGCTCGCGTCGTAGAGCGCGTCGTTGAGCGCCGTGTTGCGCCCGGACACGCGCGCGGCGAGCAGCGCGCGCCGCACCGCGGCGCGGTCCGCCGTCCGGCGCAGGACGAGGCGGGCCTCGTCGTCGAAGGTGAAGACCGCCGCCTCCGCGCCCGGAGGGAGCGCCCCCAGGACGGCCTCGGCCAGGCGCGCCGCTCGGGACAGGACCGCCGGCCCCACGCTCCCGGAGGTGTCCAGGGCGAAGGCCACGACAATCGGCGGTCGCTCGTCTCCCGGGGCCGCGGGCGCACCCGGGCACAGCCCCAGGACGAGGCCCAGGGCGGCCCCACATCGGCGCATCTGACTGAAGGGCAAGCGACTAGCTATCTAGCACGGGCCCCCGGGAGGGTCAACGCCTCGGTTGGCCGAGTGTGGCTCCCAAGCTACAATCTCTCCCCAGCCCGGGCAGCGACGCCGGTCACAGCGCGCCCCCGCGAACCCATGCCGCGACTGCCGCTCCGCAACAACTCGCGCCTCATCCTGCTCATCGCGCTGCCCGTGTTGGCGGTGCTGGCCGGCATCGAGCTGCTCGTCCGCCGCAGCCGGCACTTCGAGCCGGACTTCCTGGCCTCCGTCCTCCTCTACGGGCTCACCGTCCTCAACATCACGCTCGTCCTGGTGCTGCTCTTCGTGCTGGGGCGCAACCTGGTGCGCGCGGTCATGGAGCGGCGCCGCAAGGTCCTCGGGGCGCGCTTCCGGATGCGCCTGGTGCTGGTGTTCCTGCTGATGGCGGTCGCCCCCTCGGTCCTCCTCCTGGCCGTCGGCAGCGACCTCATCCAGCAGACCGTCGACCGCTGGTTCAACGTGGACGTGGAGCGGATGCTGTCGTCCTCGCAGACCCTGGGCATGGCCCTGGAGGACTCGCTGGTCGAGCGGAGCCGTGGCCAGGCCCGGCTGCTGGCCCGCGAGGCGGCGGCGCGCGGCCTGCTCGCGGGCGGGCAGAGCCGCCTCCAGCCCACGCTGGAGGCGCGCGCGCGCGAGCTGGGCCTCGACGCGGTGACCGTTGTCGGCCGCCAGGGCGAGCTGGTGACGGTGATGGACCCCGCGCTCTCGCGCGAGCCCCTGCCCGCGGCGGGGGACGCCCTGGCCGAGGAGGCCCTGCGCGGTCGCGAGGGCCACGACACGGTCACCCTGTCCGCGGGGGAGCTGGTGCGCGCGGCCGTGCCGGTGACGGTGGAGGGCCGGGTGGTGGGGGCGGTGGTCGTCTCCACCCTCCTGCCGGACACGCTGGCGCGCGAGGCGGCCGAGGTCCAGGCCCGCTACCTCAAGTTCCGGCAGGCGGAGTCCTTCCGCGGGCCCATCAAGGCCGTCTACCTCTCCATCTACCTCCTGCCCGCCCTCCTCATGCTGTTCGGCGCGGTGTGGCTCTCGCTCTACCTGGCCCGGCGGATCACCACGCCCCTGCGCCTGGTGGCGGAGGGGGCGGAGCGCATCGCCGCCGGTGAGCACGGGGTGCGCGTGGACTTCCCCGCCGGCGACGAGGAGTTCTCCGGCCTCATCGCCTCCTTCAACCGCATGTCCGAGAGGCTGGCGCGCAGCGAGGAAGAGGTCGAGCACACGCGCTCCGGGCTCACGCGCAAGAACGCGGAGCTGGAGGAGCGCCGCCGCCTGGTGGAGACGGTGCTGGAGACGGTGGGCACGGGGGTGGTGGTCCTGGACGCGGAGGGCACGGTGGCGGCCATGAACGGCGCCGCCGCCCGCTTCCTGGAGGTCACGCGCGATCCCCTGGGCCTCCCCCTGGCCCAGGCCGTGCGCGTGCCGGGCGCCGAGCGCGTGCTCACCCTGGTGGAGCGCGTGCTGGCCGGCCGCGCCGCCCAGGAGCGGGAGGTCACCCTGTCCGTGGGGGGCCGCGAGCGCTACGTGAAGGTGACGGTGGCGTCGCTGCCGGGCGCGCCGGGGGCGCCTCCGGGAGCGGTGGCGGTGCTGGACGACCTGACGCCGCTCATGCGCGCGCAGAAGGTGGCGGCCTGGGGGGAGGTGGCCAAGAAGCTGGCCCACGAGATCAAGAACCCGCTCACCCCCATCCAGCTCTGCGCGCAGCGCGTGCGCAAGTCCTACCTCAAGGGAGCGCCGGACTTCGAGAAGGTGCTCGCCGAGTGCACGGACGCCATCGTGCAGGAGGTCGAGGCCCTCAAGAACCTGGTGGACGAGTTCGCGCAGTTCGCGCGCATGCCCGCGGCGCGCCTGGCCCCCGCCTCCCTCCACGACGTCATCGACCAGGCGCTGTCCCTCTACGACGGCTCGTTCGCCGGCGTGCGCATCGAGCGGCGCTTCGGCGAGAACGTGCCCAGCCTGCGCCTGGACAGCGACCAGATGAAGCGGGTGCTGGTGAACCTGGTGGACAACGCCATCGAGGCCACGGACGAGGCGGGAACGGTGGTCGTCTCCACGGAGTACGACCGGGGGCAGGGGCGGGTGCGGCTGGGGGTGTCCGACGACGGGCCCGGCATCGCGGTGGTGGACCGCGACCGGCTCTTCGTGCCGGACTTCTCGACCAAGAAGCGGGGGAGCGGCCTGGGGCTGGCCATCGTCAACCGCATCGTGCAGGAGCACCAGGGGCAGATCCGCGTGGAGGACAACCCCCCGCATGGCGCGCGCTTCGTGGTGGAGCTGCCGGCGTGAGGGCGGCGCCCGGGCCGACGGTGAAGAGGCAGGCAATACATGCGTGAGAGCATCCTGATCGTTGACGACGAGGCGGGAGTGCGCGCCTCGCTCATGGGCATCCTCGGCGACGAGGGCTACTCGGTGGAGGCGGTGGAGACGGGGGAGGCCTGCCTGGAGGCGCTGGAGACCCGGCGCCACGACCTCGTCCTCCTCGACGTGTGGCTTCCCGGCATGGACGGCCTGGAGACCCTCTCCCGGCTGCGCGCGCTGGAGCCGGAGCTGCCCGTGGTGGTGATCTCCGGCCACGGCAACATCGAGACCGCGGTCAAGGCCGTGCGCATGGGGGCGCAGGACTTCGTGGAGAAGCCCCTGGCCCTGGAGAAGACGGTGCAGGCGGTGAGGAACGCGCTGCGCCTGCGCCGCCTGGAGACGGAGAACCTCCTCCTGAAGCGCAAGGTGGAGCACCGCTTCCAGATGGTGGGGGAGAGCCTGGCCATGGAGGCCCTGCGCGCGGACATCGCCCAGGCCGCCCCCAGCAACGGGCGCGTCCTGATCTTCGGCGAGAACGGCACGGGCAAGGAGCTGGTGGCCCGCAACATCCACGCGCGCAGCCTGCGCGCGGAGGGCCCCTTCGTGGAGGTGAACTGCGCGGCCATCCCCGAGGAGCTCATCGAGAGCGAGCTGTTCGGGCACGTGAAGGGCGCCTTCACCGGCGCCCTGGTGGCGCGCAAGGGCAAGTTCGAGCTGGCGGACGGGGGCACCCTCTTCCTCGACGAGGTGGGGGACATGACCCTGAAGACGCAGGCCAAGGTCCTGCGCGTGCTCCAGGAGCAGCGCCTGGAGCCGGTGGGGGGGGCGGCCACGGTGAGCGTGGACGTGCGCGTGATCGCCGCCACCAACAAGAACCTCCAGGAGGAGATCCGCAAGGGCGCGTTCCGCGAGGACCTCTTCTTCCGCCTCAACGTGATCCCCTTCCACGTCCCCCCCCTGCGCGAGCGGCGCGAGGACATCCCCCTGCTCGTCCGCCACTTCATGGCCGAGATCTCGCAGGACTACGGCCGGCGGCCCAAGAGCATCACCCCCGAGGCGGTGGAGCTGCTGAGCACCCTGCCCTGGCCGGGCAACGTGCGCGAGCTGGCCAACATCCTGGAGCGCCTGGTCATCATGACCACGGGCGACGTCATCGACGCGCGGCACGTGCCCGCGCCCCTCTTCCACGCCGCCCCGGGCCCGGTGGAGGCGGCGCTGGCCGCGGCCGCGCCCGCCGCCGCCGTGGTCCCCGCGCGGGGCGGGGCGGGCGACTTCGCCTCCCTGGCCGACGCGCGCGAGGACTTCGAGCGCCGCTACATCTGGAAGAAGTACCAGGAGTGCGGGGGCAACATGAGCCGCACCGCGGAGACGCTGCAGGTCGAGCGCTCCAACCTCTACCGGAAGATGAAGGCCTACGGCCTCATCCCCACGCGCCGCCGCGAGACCGTCCCCTCCTGAGCGGGCGGTCCGTGCTCGACAGCCGCCAGCGCTTCACCGACGCCGCCGGCCTGTACGCCCGCTACCGGCCCGACTATCCGTCCGCGCTCTTCGACTGGCTGTTGGCGACGACCGCGCTGGGGCCGGGCGCCCGCGTGGCCGACCTCGGGTGCGGCACCGGGATCGCCAGCCGCCAGCTCGCGGCGCGGGGCCTGCGCGTGGTCGGCATCGAGCCCAACGCGGCCATGCTGGCCCAGGCGCGCGCCGAGGGGGGCGGCGTGCGGTACGTGCGGGCGGAGGCCACCGCCACCGGCCTGCGCGGGGGGGCCGTCGACCTGGGCACGGCCGCCCAGGCCTTCCACTGGTTTCCCGTGGCGGAGACGCTGGCCGAGCTGCGCCGCGTCCTCCGGCCCGGGGGGTGGGCGGCCGCCTTCTGGAACGTGCGCGCCGGCGGCCTCTTCAACCAGGAGTACGACGCGCTGCTCCACGCCTTCAGCGTGGAGTACGGGGCGCTGCGCCGGCACGAGGAGACCACCGAGGAGCTGGGGGCGCGGCCCGAGGTGGAGAGCGCGCGCGCGGCGGAGTTCGCGCACCGGCAGGTCTTCGACCTGGAGGGCCTCCGCGGCCGGGCCTGGTCCAGCTCCTACGTGGTCCACGGGGTGGACGACCGGGCCGGCTTCGACCGCGCGCTGGCCCGGCTGTTCGACCGCCACCAGCGGGACGGGGCCGTCTCCTTCGGCTACCGCACGGAGGTCCTCGCCTTCCGGCTCGCCCCGTCCTGAGACGGCCTCGCTACCCCTCGCGGATCTTGCGCTCGAGGAGCTGGGCGGAGGTGAAGTTCTCCAGGCGCAGGAAGTGGTCGGCGGCGTCCACCAGGGCCTCCGTGGGCACGAGGCCGACGATCTCGCTCCCGATCACGTTCACCCCGTAGCGGGCGGCCTCGCTCTTCACCGTCTCGAACACCCGGAAGAGCGGCGTCTTCTTGAAGTCGGTCATGTTGATGGACACCTGGGCCACCTTGCGCGCCTCCAGCATCACGCCCATGGCCTTGCAGTGCCGGAAGCCGCCGCTGCTCTGCCGGATGGCCTTGGCGATGCGCCGCGCCACCTCGAGGTCGTCGGTGCCGAGGTTGATGTTGTAGGCGATGAGCGGCATGCGCGCGCCCACGACGCTGGCCCCGGCCGAGGGGTGGGGCGCGCCGGGGCCGAAGTCCGGCCTCCACTGCGGGTCGGCCAGCTTCTCCGCCAGGCCCTCGAACTGGCCGCGCCGCACGTCCTCCAGGTTGCGCCGGTGGGGCGCGCTGGCCGCCTCCTCGTAGAGGAACACGGGCACCGAGAAGCGCTCGGCGACCTGGCGGCCCACCTCGCGGGCCAGGGCCGCGCACTCCGCGAGCGTGACGTCCTCGATGGGGATGAACGGCACGACGTCCACCGCGCCCAGGCGCGGGTGCTCTCCCTGGTGCTCCCTCAGGTCGACGCGCGGCAGGACGGCCTCGTAGAGGGCGAGCACGGCGGCGGGCAGCGTGCGGTCGTCCCCCACCAGCGTGAGCACGCTGCGGTTGTGGTCGGCGTCCGACTGGACGTCGAGGACGCGCACGCCCGGGGAGGAGCGGAGGGCGGCCACCGCCGCCTCCACCACTTCGGGCCGGCGGCCCTCGCTGATATTGGGGACGCACTCGACGATGCGGGCCATGGACCGTTTAAGTACCACAGCACGCTTTTGCTTGAAACTGCGCGCCCGCTTTTCCGATAATGCCCCAGACGTCACGAGAGGGCGATTGAGCCAGAGCCGAGAGCCGAGCCGTCACGAGCCCGAGAAGGCCGCCGGACCCCCCGCCGGCTGGAAGCGGGCGTTCTTCGCGGCGGTGTCCACGCTGGCCTTCGCCTTTCTCGCGTTCCTGCTCGCGCGGCGCTGGGACGGGATGCTGGCCTCCCTCGAGGGAGGGCCGCGGGCATCCGCCGCGTCCCGTCCCGCCACGGAGACGACGCAACCACCGACGGGCGACTCCCGTCCGAGGAGTACCCCATGATGGTCTGTCCCTCCTGCCGGCGCGGCCTGCCCGGCGGCCCCAACGAGCGCTGCCCGTTCTGCGCGGCCGTGCTCGCGGCGCCCGTGCAGGGCGCGCTCGCCCCCGACCTCCAGGAGAGCCGGCCGCGGATGGAGCCGATGCGCGAGATCCCGGGGCTGCGCAAGCGCGAGAGGACGTGGAAGGACGAGGTCCGCGACCGCGTGCGGGAGCGCCGGAGCGTGCGCGGGGGAGGGCTGCCGCTCTTCCCCGAGGGCGAGGCGGAGGGCGAGCCCGAGCCGGAGCGGCGGCTCGAGCCGGCGCCCGCGCCCGCGGGCCCTGCTCCCGCCTTCGCGTCCATGGCCGTCGACGACGTGCCCCTGCAGTCCGTCCTCCGCGACGCGCCGGCGGCGGCCGAGGACGTGCCGCTGCGCCCCGCGCCCTTCCGCCCCGAGTCCGCGCCGCCGGCGAGAGAGGCACGCGAGCGGGAATGGACCTTCGACGACGAGCCCGAGCCCGGCCCCCCGGTCGAGGCGCCACCCGTGGAGCGCCCCGCCTCGCCCGCCGACCGCGCGCGGGCGGCGGCCATCGACCTCGCCCTCCTCGTCCCCATCTGGGCCGTGTCCATCTACGGCGCCGCGCGGGCGGCCCGGGTGGGGCTGGCCGGCCTCCTGCCCGCCTGGCCGTGGCTCGTCGCCTACTGCGCCTTCCTCGGCCTGCTGTACGCGGGCTACTTCACCGGCATCGCCGGCCGCACCGTGGGCAAGCGCATCACCGGGCTCACGGTGCTGGGACCCGGCGACGTGCCCCCCGGCTGGCGGCGGGCCCTGGTGCGCGCCGCGCTCGGCGCGTGCGGCGTGCTCGCGGCCGGGCTGGGCCTGGCCACCATGCTCGTCGATCCCGCCCGCCGTGCCCTGCACGACCGGCTGCTGCGCACGCGCGTCGTGAAGGGCTGACCTTGGCCCGGGCGGCCTCGGCGCCGTCGGCCCCCCGGCGCCCGGCCGACCTCCTCGCCCTCGCCGTGGCCAGCGGCCTGGGCGCGGGATACGCGCCCTGGGCCCCCGGCACCGCCGGCTCGGCGGTCGGCCTGCTGCTCTTCTGGCCGCTGTCCCAGGTGCCCTGGCCCTGGCAGGCGGGCGCCCTCGTCGTGGTGACCCTCGCCGGCGTGCTGGCCGGATCCCGCACGGCGGCGCACCTCGGGTTGGAGGACCCCGGCCTGGTGGTGGTGGACGAGGTGGCGGGCATGTGGGTGACGCTGCTCTTCGTGCCCTTCACCCCCCTCACCGCGGCCCTCGGGTTCCTCGCCTTCCGGCTCATGGACATCGTGAAGCCGTTCCCCGCGCGCCGCCTGGAGGACCTGCCGGGCGGCTGGGGCATCATGGCCGACGACCTCATGGCCGGCGTCTACGCGAACGTGCTCGTGCGCGCGGTCGTGCACTTCCTGTGAGGGCCGAGCTCCTGGCCGTGGGCAGCGAGCTGCTCGATCCGGCGCGTCGCGAGACCAACGCGCTCTACATCACGGGGCGCCTCCGCGAGATCGGCATCGACGTCGCCGCGCGCGTGACGCTCGCCGACGACGCCGACCTGCTGCGGTCGGCCTTCGCGCAGGCGTGGGGGCGCGCCGACGTGGTGGTGGCCACGGGCGGGCTCGGTCCCACCGAGGACGACCTGACGCGGGAGGCGGCCGCCTCCGCCCTCGGCCTGCGCCTGGCGCGCGACGAGGCCACCGTGGAGTGGCTGCGCGCGCGCTTCGCCCGCTACGGGCGCGTGATGGCGCCGGTGAACGAGAAGCAGGCCGACCTGATCGAGGGCGCCCGCCTCCTGCGCAACCCACGCGGCACCGCCCCCGGCCAGTGGCTGGAGAAGGACGGCCGGGTCCTGGTGCTCCTGCCCGGGCCGCCCCCGGAGATGGAGCCGATGTTCGAGGAGCAGGTCCTGCCCGGGCTGCGCGCCCGCGCCGGCGAGCGGGTGCTGCGCCGGCGCATCCTCAAGATCGCGGGCGGGGAGAGCGACGTCGAGCAGATGGTGGCCGCACACTACAAGACGTTCACCAACCCGCGCACGACCATCCTGGGGGCGGCGGGGCAGGTCGAGCTGCACCTGGTGGCGGAGGCGGCCACGGCGGCCCAGGCCGAGGAGCACATCGAGGCGCTGGCCCGCGGTCTGCGCGACATCCTGGGAAGGCGCCTCTTCAGCGAGGACGGGCGCGAGCTGAACGAGGTGGTGGCGGCGCTGCTGGCGGAGCGGGGGCTGAGGCTGGCCCTGGCCGAGTCCTGCACGGGGGGCATGCTGGCCTCCCGGCTCACCGAGGTGCCCGGGGCCAGCGCGTTCCTCGACCGCGCCACCGTGGCCTACAGCAACGAGGCCAAGGTGGAGGTGCTCGGGGTGAGCCCGGAGGTCCTGGCCCGCCACGGCGCGGTGTCCGAGGAGGCGGCGCGGGCGATGGCGGAGGGCGCGCGCGCGCGCGCGCACGCCGACGTCGGCGTTGCCGTCACGGGGATCGCGGGACCGGGCGGCGGCACCGAGGACAAGCCCGTGGGCCTCGTCTTCATCGCGCTCAGCGGGAGCGCGGGGGACCTCGTGCGCCGGTTCCACTTCCCGGGCGACCGCGACCGCGTGCGGCGGCAGGCCTGCCAGGCGGCGCTCGACCTCCTGCGCCGCGGCCTCCTCCCGGCTTGAGCGCGATCCGCGCCTTCCTGGCCCTCACCCTCGACGCGCCCGCGCACCGCCGCCTCCTGGACCTCGTCGAGTCCCTGCGCCCGCGCGTCGGGGGGATCCGCTGGGTCCGGCCCGAGGGCCTGCACCTCACCCTGCGCTTCCTCGGCTGGACCGACGACGAGACCCTGCAGCGGTTCGCGGACGACGTGGCGCGCGCCGCCGCGGCCTGCGCGCCCGGGCGCGGCCCGCTCGGCCCGCTGGGGATGTTCCCGGAGCGAGGCGCGCCGCGCGTGCTGTGGGTGCGGCTGGGCTGTCCGCCGGGGCTGCTCGCCCTGCAGGCGGCCGGCGAGGCGGCCGCGGTGCGCGCCGGCTTCCCGCCCGAGGAGCGGGCCTTCGCGCCCCACGTGACGCTGGGGCGCTGGAAGGACCGCGCGCCACGGCCCGTGCTCCCGGAGGTGCAGCTGGGGGAGACGGTGCTCGACCGCGTCGTGCTCTTCCTTAGCGAGCTGCGCAGGGAGGGCGCCGTGTACACGCCCCTGCGCACCTTCCCCCTGGGCGGGTAGACTGCCCGGCATGCCGCCCGCCCTCCTCCACGCGGCCGTGGCCGCGGCCGCCTACCTGGTGGGCTCCATCCCCTTCAGCTACCTGGTGGCCCGGCGCCGCGGAGTGGACGTGCGCGCGGTGGGCAGCGGCAACGTGGGGGCCACCAACGTGATGCGCAGCGTGGGAACGGGGGCGGGGGCGCTGGCCTTCTTCCTCGACTTCGCCAAGGGCGCGGCCGCCTCGCTGCTGGCGCTGGCCGTGGCCGGGCAGGGGGTGGCGGCCGCCCTGGCCGCGGTGATGGCCGTCATCGGCCACATGTACCCGGTGTGGCTGGGCTTCCGCGGGGGCAAGGGGGTGGCCACGGGGGCGGGGGCCTTCCTGCCGCTCCTGCCATGGGCCACCGCGGCCGGCCTCGTGGCCTTCGCCGTGGTCCTGGCCCTGACCCGCTACGCGTCGCTCGGCTCCATCGCGGGGGCCACGGTCCTGGCCGTGACCGCCTTCCTCATGGGCGGCGCCCAGCCCGTGGCGCGCGCGGCCGCGGGCATGGCCCTCCTCATCGTCTGGAAGCACCGCGCGAACATCCAGCGCATCGCCCAGGGAACGGAGAGCCGCGTGGGGAGCCGACCGTCGGCGTGAGGGTCGCCGTGCTCGGCGGGGGCGCGTGGGGCACGGCCCTGGCCGCCCACCTCGCGCGCAGCGGGCAGGCGCCGCGGCTGTGGATGCGCGACCCCGAGCGGGCGCGCGCGCTCAACGCCACGCGCGAGAACCGCGAGTACCTGCAAGGCGTCGCCCTCCCGGAGGCGCTGCGCGCCACCGCCGACCTGGGCGAGGCGGCGGAGGCGGACATCCTCCTGGTGGCCATCCCCTCCGCCCACTGCCGGGCCTTCTACACGGGCCTGCGGCCCCTCCTGCCCGCGGGCGCCCGCCTGGTCTCCGCGGTCAAGGGCATCGAGACGGCGACCCTCCGCCGCATGACGGAGGTGGCGGCGGAGTGCCTCCCCGGCCACGAGGTGTCCGTGCTCTCCGGCCCCTCCTTCGCCCTGGAGGTCGCGCGCGAGCAGCCCACCACGGTGGTGGTGGCGGCCCGGGACCTCGCTTTCGCCGAGCAGGTGCAGCGGCTGCTCTCCACGCGCACCCTGCGCGCCTACAGCAGCGAGGACGTGGTGGGGGTCGAGATGGGAGGCGCCCTCAAGAACGTGATCGCCATCGCCGCCGGCATCGTGGACGGGCTCGGCTACGGGCAGAACACGGCCGCCGCCCTGGTCACGCGCGGCCTGGCGGAGATGACGCGGCTGGCCACGTCCCTGGGGGCCCGCGCGGAGACGCTCTACGGCCTGGCCGGCCTGGGCGACCTGGTGCTCACCTGCACCGGGGGGCTCTCGCGCAACCGCCGGGTGGGCCAGGCCCTCGGGCGCGGCCTCTCCCTCGCCCAGGCACTGGAGGCGCTGGGGGGAGGCGCCGCGCACCAGGTGGCGGAAGGGGTGGGGACCACTCCCGCCGCCTGCGCCCTCGCGGAGCGGCAGGGCGTCGAGATGCCCATCGCCTTCCAGATGCGCGCGGTGCTGCGGGCAGAGAAGGCGCCGCGCGCCGCGGTGGACGAGCTCATGCTGCGGTCGTTGAAAAGGGAGTAGACTAGGGAACCGCGGGCGGCGCGCCCCTGCCCCGAGCCGCGGAGCGTATTCATGTACCGTCTCACCTACCAAGACGGCGAGACCCCTCAGAGCTACAGCTTCAGCACCGGCGAGGTCGTCATCGGACGATCGCCGGAGTGCCAGGTTGTGCTGAAGGACTTCGGCATCTCGCGGAACCACGCCAAGCTGGTGGTGTCCGACGACGGCGTGCGCATCGTCGACCTGAAGTCCAAGAACGGCACCCAGGTGAACGGCGTGCCCGTGGTGGAGGCCCACCTCAAGGACGGGGACCGCATCCTCCTGGGCAAGTTCGCCATGGCCTTCGGCAAGAACCTCGAGAGCAAGATCGAGGTCGAAGAGCGCGAGAAGGTGCTCGAGGAGGGCGGCACCATCATCCGCAGCGTGGGGGAGCTGAGCCGGCTCCTCGCCCCCGAGCAGGTGGCGCCCCAGCGCGCGGCGGAGCAGGCCAAGAAGCCCGCCGACGTCCAGGAGATCGAGCGCTCCAACCGGATCCTCAAGGTCCTCACCGAGTTCTCGAAGGCGCTCATCAGCGTGAGCGCGCTGGAGGACGTGCTCGCCCAGGTGGTGGACATCGTCTTCGACCACATCCCCGCCGACCGCGGCTTCCTCATGCTGATCGACGAGAACAGCGGCCGCCTGCAGCCCATGGTGGTGAAGCACCGCGAGCCGGGGCAGGAGCAGGGCAAGATCACGATCTCCAAGACCATCGTGGAGCGCGTCATCAAGGACCGCGTGTCCATCCTCTCCAACGACGCCCAGTACGATTCCCGCTTCGGGGCGCAGGACTCCATCCGCATCGGCAGCATCCGTTCCGCCATGTGCGCCCCCCTCTGGAACAAGGAGCAGGTGGTGGGCATCGTGCACGTCGACTCCAACATGCTGACCAACCTGTTCACGGCCAACGACCTCGACCTGCTGGGCGCGCTGGCCAACTACGCGGCGGTGGCGGTGGAGCGGGCGCGTCTCACCCAGAAGGTGGTGGCGGAGGAGAAGAAGCGCGAGCGCCTGGGCCGCTTCCTGTCGCCGCAAGTGACGAACCGGATCCTGGCCACCTCCGAGTCGCAGAGCATCGGCCTCGGCATCCCCGAGGTGCGCGAGGTGACCATCCTCTTCTCCGACCTCGTGGGCTTCACCAGCATGTCGGAGCGCATGAGCCCGGCGGCGGTGGCCCTGCTCCTGAACGAGTACCTGGGGCGGATGACGGACATCATCTTCAAGTTCGAGGGCACCCTGGACAAGTACATCGGCGACGCCATCATGGCCGTCTTCGGGGCGCCCCTGGACATGCCCGACCATCCCGCGCAGGCCATCCGCGCCGCCCTCGAGATGCGGGAGCGCCTCGAGGAGTTCAACGCGGAGCGGCGGGAAGGCCCGGTGCTGCGCATGCGCATCGGCATCAACACGGGCAAGGTCGTGGTGGGGGAGATCGGCAGCATCAACAAGAAGGAGTTCACCGTGCTGGGGGACGCCGTCAACACGGCGTCGCGCCTGGAGAGCTCGGTGGCCAAGCCCATGATGATCGTCATCGGACCCACCACCTACGAGGCCGTGCGTGGCGAGTTCGAGTGCAACAGCCTGGGTGTCGTCGCCCTGAAGGGGAAGGAGAAGCAGGTCGAGGCCTACGAGGTCGTCGGCCCCCTGGAAGGCGCCCTGGCCGACCACACTCCGGCCTCGGGCGCGGCCACGGGACGGCACTAAGTGCCCGCGCGCCGGGCGCGGCGCGGACGCATCCTCCACACCCTCCTCTTCCTCCTCCTGGGCATCGGCGTGCTCCCCCTGGTCTTCACCTCCTACAAGCTCGTCTCGCGCAGCCGCGAGATCCTCGAGCTGGACCAGAAGGCCATGCAGCTCGACAAGGCGCGCAGCCTCTCCCAGCAGGTGGCGGTGTACGTGCGCAGCCTGCAGTCGCAGATCTCCGCGGTGGCGCGCACGCTGGAGGTGGACAGCGCGCCCGGCCTCTTCGCCCAGCGCGTGGCCCGCATCCGCGAGACGCGCGACCTCGAGCGCTACGTGGGAGGCAACAGCCCCCTCTACTACCTCAGCGTGGTGGACACCACCGGCTCCGGCGCGCGCTCGGGCGTGCAGTTCCCGGAGCCGGCCATCGAGAGCCTGCTGCAGGAGGGCTACCTGCGTGGGCTCCAGGGCCAGGCCATGCTGGGCCATCCCGTGCTCGCGCCCTCCGTGCAGGAGCCGGTGGTGGTGCTGGCGGAGCCGGTGCGGGCGGCGGCGGGGGACGTGCTGGGGGTGGTGCTGGCGGTGGCCAACCTGGGCCCTCTCTGGAAGATGACGGAGGAGATGGGGCAGCAGGGGCTGTTCGAGGTCTACGTGGTGGACGGCCGCGGGCGGCTGGTCACGCACTCCGACCCGCGCCGGCTGGAGGGCGAGCGCGACCTCTCCTCGGTGGAGATCGTGCGCCAGTTCCTGGCCTCGCAGGGGCGGACGGCGGCCACCGTGCCCTTCGCCCTGGAGACGCCGCGCGGCGCCCAGCGCATGCTGGGCACCTACACCGGCATCGCGGAGACGGGCTGGGGCGTCATCGTGCAGATCGAGGAGTCCAAGGCCTACTACAGCGTCTCCGAGATGCGGCAGCAGGCGGGGGCCCTGGTGGCGCTGGTGGCCCTCCTGGCCCTCCTCCTGGGCTCCGTCTTCGCGCGCCAGATCAGCCAGCCCATCCACTCGCTGGCCCGGGGCGCGCGCAAGCTGGCGGGCGGCGAGTACGCCACGCGCGTGGACGTGACCAGCGGCAACGAGGTCGGCGTGCTGGCCGACGCCTTCAACCAGATGGGCGACGAGATCCAGCGCTCCATCGAGCAGATCCGCCAGGCGGCCACCCGCAACAAGCAGCTCTTCATGGGCTCCATCCGCATGCTGGCCAACGCCATCGACGAGAAGGACCCCTACACGCGCGGGCACTCGGAGCGGGTGGCCTTCTACTCCATGCTCATCGCCCGGCACCTCGGCATGAACGAGGAGGACGTGGAGCGCGTCCACCTCTCTGGCATCATCCACGACGTGGGCAAGATCGGCATCGAGGACAAGATCCTGCGCAAGCCGGCCGCCCTCACCGACGACGAGTACGAGATGATGAAGCAGCACCCGCGCAAGGGGGAGCACATCCTCAAGGCGGTGCCGCTGCTCTTCGAGATGGCAGGGGCCGGGCTGCAGCACCACGAGAACTGGGACGGCAGCGGCTATCCCGACGGCCTGCGCGCCGACGAGATCCCGCTCCTGGGCCGCATCGTGAGCGTGGCCGACGCCTTCGACGCCATGACCACCGACCGTCCCTACTCGAAGGCCATGACCTTCGAGGCCGCGCTGGCCCGCCTCCGCTTCCTGGCGGGCAAGAAGTTCGACGAGGCCTGCGTGACGGCCATCGAGAAGGCGGCCGCCGCGGGTGACCTCACCCCGGCCAAGGCTCGGCGGGCCTCGGTGGCGGCGCGCGGCCCGGAGCGGCCGGCCGATGCGCTGCCGCGCACGGCGGCCGGCTAGGAGCGTGTGGCGCGCATCGAGACTCTCCCGCCCGCGGCGCCCCTCGTGCCCGCGCGGCGGGAACGCGAGGTGACCCTATGGTGAAGCGAGATCCCTCCGCCGTCCTCCTCTTCCTCCTCCTCGCCGCCGTGCCCGCCGCCGCGCAGAAGGCGGACGCCGAGGCCACCTTCAACGCCGGCCTCACCCACCTGCGCGAGAACCGTCCCCAGCTGGCCCTCGACCAGTTCAAGAAGGCGGTCAAGGACGACCCCAAGAACCCGTACTTCTACAAGGGCCTCGGCCTGGCCCACGCCCGGCTGAACCAGTTCCCGGAGGCGGTGGCGGCCCTGCGCAAGGCCATCGAGCTCAACCCCTACTACGTGGACGTGCGCAACGACCTGGGCACCGTGCTCGTGCTCTCCGGCCGGCGGGAAGAGGGCAAGGCGGAGTTCGTGGCCGCCTTCAACGACGCCACCAACCCCACCCCGGAGATCTCCGCGCGCAACCTCGGCCAGGCCTACTTCGAGGAGAAGAACTACGACCTCGCCGCCAACTGGTTCCGCACCAGCATCGCGCGGCGCAAGGAGAACCCCGACGCCGTGCTGGGGCTGGCCGAGGCCCTGCTGGCCCTGGGCCGCCCCGAGGACGCGGCGGGCGTGCTGGAGCAGGGACTGAAGGACGTCCCCAACCACACCGGGATCATGGTCCTGCTGGGCGACGCCTACTACCGCGGCGGCAAGTTCACGGAGGCGCGGGTCAAGCTCGAGGAGGTCGCGCGCCGGGACCCCATGGGCGCCCCCGGCCGGCGCGCGGCCGAGCTGCTCAAGCACCTCCCCCGGTAGCGGGGAGAGAGGTGCCCTACCAGTCGCTGCTCGACGACCTCGTGCGCTCGTCCCCCCACGTGCAGGCCGCGCTCATGCTCGACGCCACCGGAGAGGTGGTGCTCTCGGCCACCCCGGGCGGCGCGGCCAGGGTCGTCCTGGCCGAGCGGGACCTGCTCATCGGCGCCTACCACGGCCTCTCCCTGACCTCCGCGAGACGGGCCGCCTCCCGCCACGAGCAGGGGGACGTGGAGTGCCTCTGCTGGCGCTACGCGGGCGGGGCCGTGGTCATCCGGCCCCTGAAGGACGGCTACTACCTGGTGGTCTGCCTGGCCGACGCGGCGGCGGCGCCGCGGCTCGTGGACCGCACGCGCGCCGTGCAGCGCGACATGAACGCCTCGCTGTGAACGCGCCCGTCGCGGCCGGGGCCGGCCAGCCGTGAGCACGCCCACCTTCTTCGACCGCTTCAAGAAGGGGCTCGCCCGCACCAACGCCATCCTCAACACGGACGTGGGCGACCTCATGCGCGGGCGCCGGCCCCTCGAGGAGAGCGACCTGGAGGCGGTGGAGGAGGCGCTGCTGGCCGCCGACCTCGGCGTGCCCGCCGTGCAGGACGCCATGGGGGTCCTGCGCGCGCGCAGCAGCGAGATCTGGAAGGACGGCCGCGAGGCCATGCGCACGCTGCTGGCCGGGGAGTTCCGCCGCGCCCTGGAGGTGCCGCCGGGGCCGCGTCCCTTCGGCCAGAAGCCCTGGGTGGTGTTCGTGGTGGGCGTGAACGGCGTGGGCAAGACCACCACCATCGGCAAGCTGGCGCGCACCTGGAAGGCCGAGGGCCGCAGCACGCTGCTCTGCGCGGCGGACACCTTCCGCGCCGCGGCGGCGGAGCAGCTCGAGGCGTGGGCGGCGCGCACGGGCGCGCCCTTCCACCGCGGGGCGGAGGGCGCGGACCCCTCCGCCGTGCTCACCGACGCCCTGCGGGCGGCCCGCAGCCGCGGCTACGACGCCGTGCTCGTGGACACCGCGGGCCGCCTGCACACCAAGGGCAACCTGATGGCCGAGCTGGGCAAGATGGCCAGGGTGGCGGGGCGGGAGGTGCCGGGCGCGCCCCACGAGAGCCTGCTCGTGCTCGACGCGACGGTGGGGTCCAACGGCCTCCTCCAGGGCCGCGAGTTCGCCAAGGCCGCCGGCGTTACCGGGCTCGTCCTCACCAAGCTCGACGGGACGGCCAAGGGAGGCGTGGCGGTGGCGGTGGTGCGCGACCTCGGCGTCCCCATCCGCTTCGTCGGCGTGGGCGAGTCCGCGGAGGACCTGCTGCCCTTCGACGCCGCGTCCTTCACGGACGGCCTCTTCGCGGAATGACGGCGCAACACGCGCGCTGGATGCGGCGGGCGCTCGCGCTGGCGCGGCGCGGGGAAGGCGAGACCAACCCCAACCCGATGGTGGGCTGCGTGGTGGTGAAGGGAGGAAGGGCGGTGGGGGAGGGCTGGCATCGCCGCGCGGGAGGGCCCCACGCGGAGGTCATGGCCCTGGAGGCGGCGGGAGCGAGGGCCCGCGGCGCGGTCCTCTACGTCAACCTGGAGCCGTGCGCCCACCACGGCCGCACGCCGCCCTGCGTGGACGCGGTGGCGGCCGCCGGCGTGCGCGAGGTGGTGGCGGCCATGGCCGACCCCAACCCGCGCGTGACGGGCGGGGGCCGGCGGCGGCTGCGCCGCGCCGGCGTGCGCGTGCGCCTGGGCGTCCTGGGCGCCGAGGCCCGCGCCCTCAACCGGCGCTTCGTGGAGGCGGCGCGCGCCCGCCGGCCCTTCGTGCTCCTGAAGGCGGGCCTGACCCTCGACGGCCGGATCGCCACCGCCCGCGGCGAGTCGAAGTGGATCACGAGCCCCGCCCAGCGCGCCCAGGCGCGCCGGCTGCGCCGCCTGTTCGACGGCGTGGCGGTGGGGATCGGCACCGTGCTCGCCGACGACCCGCTCCTGCTCCCGGTGCCGCGCGTGCGCCGGCCCTTCCACCGCGTCGTCTTCGACTCGAGGCTGCGGATGCCCCTGCGCTCGCGCCTCGTGCGCTCCGCCGCCACGGCTCCGGTGTGGGTGCTGACCACCAGCGCCCACGCGGGCCGCCGCCGGCGGCTGGAGCGCGCGGGGGTGAAGGTGGCGCGCCAGCCGGGGGGGGCGGCCCGTGTCTCGCCGCGCTGGGCGCTGGACTTCCTGTGGGGCCAGGGGCTGTGGAGCCTCATGGTGGAGGGAGGCTCCGAGCTGCTGGGCGCGTTCCTCGACGCGCGCCTGTGCGACGAGGTCGCCCTCTTCCGCGCCCCCATCCTCATGGGCGGCCGCGACAGCCGTCCCGCGTTCGGCGGGGAAGGGGCGTCCCGCCTCGGGGGCGCGCTGCGCCTGCGCGGCGCGGCCTCGGCCGCCCCCGAGATCTGGACGCCGGGAGGCTGAGTTGTTCACGGGCATCGTCGAGGAGCGGGGCACGGTGCGGGGCGCCCGCCGCCGGGGCTCGGTCCTCCGCGTCGAGATCTCCGCGGCGCGGGTCCTGGAGGGACTGGCCGTGGGGGGCTCCATCGCCGTGAGCGGGTGCTGCCTCAGCGCCGTGGAGGTGGGGGGCGACGCCTTCGCCTGCGAGCTGACGGAGGAGACGCTGGCGCGGACCGCCTTCGGCGCCCGGCTCGTGCCCGGGGCGGTGGTGAACCTGGAGCGGCCCCTCCGCGCCGACGGCCGCCTCGACGGCCACATCGTGCAGGGCCACGTGGACGGCGTCGGGCGCGTGGCCGCCCTCGCGCCCGCGGGGGAGACGGCCGTCCTCGACGTGGACGTGCCGGAGGGGCTCCGCCGGTACCTGGTGGAGAAGGGCTCGGTGGCGGTGGAGGGGGTGTCCCTGACGGTGGCCGCGCTGCGGGAGGGCGGCTTCGCCGCCGCCCTCATCCCGCTTACACTGTCCGCGACCAACCTGGCCGGACTGCGTCCCGGGGACGCCGTGAACCTGGAGATGGACGTCCTGGCCAAGTACGTGGAACGGCTCCTCCAGCATGGCTAGGCCCTTCAGCCCGATACCCGAGGCCATCGACGACATCCGCCAGGGGCGGATGGTGGTGGTGGTGGACGACGAGGACCGCGAGAACGAGGGCGACCTCACCATCGCCGCGGAGAAGGTCACGCCCGAGGTCATCAACTTCATGGCGCGCTACGGCCGCGGGCTGGTCTGCCTGCCCATGACGGGCGAGCGCCTGGACGAGCTGCGCATCCCCCTGATGGTGCGCGACGAGCAGAACGACGCGAAGTTCGGCACCGCGTTCTGCGTGCCCATCGAGGCCAAGCTCGGCACCACCACCGGCATCTCCGCCGCCGACCGCGCACGCACCGTGCTCACCGCGGTGGACCCGCGCACCAGGCCCTCCGACCTCGCGCGGCCGGGTCACATGTTCCCGCTGCGCGCGGCGGACGGCGGCGTGCTCGTGCGCGCGGGCCAGACGGAGGCGGCGGTGGACCTGGCCCGCCTGGCCGGCCTCTACCCCGCGGGCGTGATCTGCGAGGTCATGAACGAGGACGGCACCATGGCGCGGGTGGCCCAGCTGGAGTCCTTCTGCCGCGCGCACGGCCTGCGCATGATCACGGTGAAGGACCTCATCGAGCACCGCATGCGCACGGAGCGCCTGGTGCGCAAGATCGCGGAGGCCAACCTCCCCACCGCCTACGGCACCTTCCGCATCCATGCCTACGAGAGCCTGGTGGACGGCCAGCACCACGTGGCCCTGGTCATGGGCGAGATCGGGCCGGACGACCGCGTGCTGGTGCGCGTGCACTCGCAGTGCCTGACCGGCGACATCTTCGCCTCCACGCGCTGCGACTGCGGCGACCAGCTCGACCGCGCCCTGACCATGATCGGCCAGGCCGGGAAGGGCGTGCTGCTGTACCTGCGCCAGGAGGGGCGGGGCATCGGGCTGGCCCACAAGATCATGGCCTACGAGCTGCAGGACCAGGGGCACGACACGGTGGAGGCCAACGTGGCCCTGGGCTTCAAGCCCGACCAGCGGGACTACGGCATCGGGGCGCAGATCCTCCACGAGCTGGGGCTGCACCAGATCCTGCTCCTCACCAACAACCCGCGGAAGTTCGTGGGGCTCGAGGGCTACGGCCTCAAGATCGTGGACCGCGTCTCCATCGAGGTGCCGGCCAGCGATGCCAGCCGCCGGTACCTCAAGGCCAAGAAGGAGAAGCTGGGCCACATCCTGCGCGGGCTGTGACGCGCGCGGCCCAGGGCTTCCCCTCGACGGGCACGCGCGCGGAGCGGGATTCACTCCCGCGCAGCGCGCGGAAGGGGGGCGAGGGGGGAAACGCGGCGCAGGGTTTCCCCTCGACGGGCACGCGCGCGGAGCGGGATTCACTCCCGCGCAGCGCGCGGAAGGGGGGCGAGGGGGGAAATGCGGCGCAGGGTTTCCCCTCGACGGGCACGCGCGCGGAGCGGGATTCACTCCCGCGCAGCGCGCGGAAGGGGGGCGAGGGGGGAAACGCGGTCCAGCGTTTCCCCCCCACGAGCAGATGATCCAGCAGTTTCTCAAGACCATTCCCCTCTTCAGGGAGATGGACGACGACGACCTCGCCCAGGTCCTGATGGCGGGGCTGGTGCGCCGCTTCCGCGAGGGCGCCTTCCTGCTCACGGAGGGCTCGACGGGCGGCCAGCTCCACGTGATCCACGAGGGCCGGGTCCGCATCAGCAAGGTCGTGCCGGGGGTGGGGGAGGAGGCCCTGGCCATCCTGGGCCCCGGGGAGTTCTTCGGCGAGATGGAGTTCCTGGACGGCTCACCCGCCTCCGCCCACGCCATCGCCCACAGTGACTGCGAGGTGCTCTCCCTGCCCCACCGGGAGATCCGGGCCATGCTGGCGAGCCGGCCCGAGCTGGCGGCCAAGTTCCTGTGGGCCTTCGGGATGACGCTGGCCGGGCGCCTGCGCGACGCCAACCACAAGCTGGCCTCGCTCTTCGCCATCACCAAGTCGTTCTGAAGGGCACCCCGCGACAGCTAAGTCGCGCTGTCAGCGTGCTTTAGTTGACAGCGGCCGGCCTCGTCCCGTAAGATCTTCCGTCGACTTTCGCGTCCCGCGGGCGCGTGCGGCGGAGCTTCCTCCTACAGCCGCGCTCTACCAGAGGTCACTCGCCGTGTTCGAAGCGCTCAGCGACAGGCTCCAGGGGGTGTTCCGTTCCCTGCGCGGCCAGGGGTCCCTCACCGAGGCCGACGTCGACGCCGCGCTGCGCGACCTGCGCATGGCCCTGCTGGAGGCGGATGTCCACTTCAGGGTGGTCAAGCAGTTCCTCGAGGCCGTGCGCGCGCAGGCCGTCGGGCAGGAGATCCTGCGCAGCCTCAGCCCCGCCCAGGGCGTGATCCGGGTCGTGCGCGACGAGATGGTGGCCCTCCTGGGCGGCGACGTCTCGCCCCGGCTCCGGGAGGCCGGCCGGCCGCCCACCGTGGTGCTCGTGGCGGGTCTCCAGGGCTCGGGCAAGACCACCACCACCGCGAAGCTGGGACGCTGGCTCTCCGGCAACGGCCGCCATCCCCTGCTCGTCTCCACCGACGTGTACCGTCCCGCCGCGCGCGAGCAGCTCCGGACGCTGGGGGAGCGGGCGGGCCTGAAGGTCCACTTCCCCGCCCTCGCGCAGCCCTCCGCCATCCTCGCCTCCGCCCTGGACGAGGCCCGCGCCGTGGGCCACGACGTGCTCCTGGTGGACACCGCGGGCCGGCTGCACATCGACGACGAGCTGATGGACGAGCTGGGGCGGCTGAAGGCGGAGAGCGGGGCCACCGAGGTGCTCTACGTGGCGGACGCCATGACCGGGCAGGACGCGGTCAAGAGCGCGGACGAGTTCCAGCGCCGCGTGGGGCTGACGGGCATCATCCTGACCAAGCTCGACGGCGACGCGCGCGGGGGAGCGGCCCTGTCCGCCGCCGCGGTCACGGGCTGCCCCGTGCGCTTCGCGGGGGTGGGCGAGAAGGTGGAGGACTTCGAGCCCTTCCAGCCCGAGCGCCTGGTGTCGCGCATCCTGGGCATGGGGGACGTGCTCACCCTGATCGAGAAGGCGGAGCAGGCCTTCGACCGCGACCAGGCCGAGGCCACCGTGCAGCGCTTCCTGCGCAACCAGTTCACCCTCGAGGACTACCGCGCCCAGCTCACGCAGATGAACAAGCTGGGCTCGCTGGACCAGATCCTGGCCCTCATCCCCGGGCTGGGGGCGCGCGCGAAGGACGTGGACACGGCGGCGGGGGAGCGCGAGATGAAGCGGGCGGCCGCCATCATCGACTCCATGACCCCGCTCGAGCGGCGCGAGCCGTCGGTCATCAACGGCAGCCGGCGCAAGCGCATCGCGCGCGGCAGCGGGACCAGCGTGGAGGACGTGAACCGCCTGCTCAAGCAGTACGCGCAGGCGCGCAAGCTCATGAAGCAGTTCGGCGGGGGCGGCGGCAAGATGCTGAGGAAGCTGGCCGCGCAGTTCCCGCAGCTGCGGTGACGACGGGGCGGGTGGGAACGGGCTCATAGAGGCCGAGAAGACAGGAGAGACGATGCTTTCGATTCGTTTGCGACGGACGGGGACCACGAAGAGGCCGTACTACCGGGTGGTGGTGGCGGAGTCGACGGACTGGCGCGACGGCCGCTTCGTCGAGGTGCTCGGCCACTACGACCCGCGCAAGAAGCCGGCGGTGGTGAAGATCGACGCCGACCGCGCCCGCTACTGGATGAAGAAGGGTGCGCGCCCCTCGGAGACGGTGAAGAGCCTGCTCAAGCGGGAGGCCACGGAGTAGCGTGCGCGACCTCCTCCTGGCCCTGGCGCGGGCCCTGGTCAGCCGTCCCGACCAGGTCTCCGTGCGCGCGCACGAGGAGGAGGGAGTGGTCCGCCTGGACCTGCACGTGGCCCCCGACGACCGCGGCCGCGTGATCGGGCGGCACGGGCGCACGGCGCAGGCGATGCGCACGCTGGTGGGCTTCGTGGCCCGGCGCCATGGCCTCCGCGCCGAGCTGGAGATCGTCTGAGGTGGAGCGGCGGTTCGCGGACATGGTGGCCATCGGGCGGGTGGTGAAGCCGCAGGGCCGCAAGGGCGAGGTGGCGGTGGAGCCCCTCTCCGACCGCCCGGACCGCTTCCCCTCCCTGCGCGCGGTCAGCCTCCCCGCCGCGGACGGGGGCGCGCGCGTGGTCAAGGTGCAGGGGGCCTGGCCCCACAAGGGCCGCTTCGTGGTGAAGCTGGAGGGCGTGGACAGCATCGAGCAGGCGGAGGCCCTGCGCGGGATGGAGATGCGCATCGCGGAGGAGGAGCTGGACGCCCTGCCCGCGGGCTCCTACTACCACCACCAGCTCCTGGGACTGGCCGTGGAGGACGAGGCCGGCCACCCTCTGGGACGCGTGGCCGGGCTGTTGGAGACGGGCGGGACCACGGTGCTGGTGGTGCGCGGGTCGGCGGGGAAGGAGACCCTCCTCCCCCTGGCGGAGAGGTTCGTGCGGACGGTGGACGTGGCCGCGGGACGCCTCGTGGTCACCATCCCGGAGATGGTCGATGTTGACGGTTGACGTCGTCACCATCTTCCCGCGCATGGTGGAGGGTCCCCTCGCCGAGGGCATCGTCCGGCGCGCGGCGGAGGCGGGGCTGGTGGCCATCCGCGTCCACGACCTGCGCGACTTCGCCGACGACCGGCACCGCACGGTGGACGACACGCCCTTCGGCGGGGGGCCGGGCATGGTCATGAAGGCCGAGCCCTTCTTCCGGGCGGTGGAGCAGGCGGCGGGAGGGGAGCGCGGGGCGGACACCGCGGTGGTGCTGCTGTCGCCGCGGGGGGCCCCCTTCGACCAGGGGACGGCCGCCCGCTACGCGGGCCTGCGCCGCCTGGTCCTCCTCTGCGGCCGCTACGAGGGGATCGACGAGCGGGTGCGGGAAGGCCTGGCCGCCGAGGAAGTGAGCCTGGGGGACTTCGTGCTGACGGGGGGCGAGGTGGCGGCGCTGGCCGTGGTGGAGGCCACCGTGCGCCTGCTGCCCGGGGCGCTGGGCGACGAGGGCTCGGCCGCCGCGGACTCCTTCGCGGACGGGATCCTGGACTGGCCGCACTACACGCGGCCGGCCGAGGTGCGCGGGCGGACGGTGCCCGAGGTGCTGCTCTCCGGGGACCATGGCCGCATCCGGCGCTGGCGCCGCAAGCAGGCCCTGCGCCTGACGCGCGAGCGGCGGCCCGAGCTGCTGCGGGCGGCGCCGCTGTCCGCCGAGGACCAGCGCCTGCTGCGGGAGATCGAGGACGAGGAGAAGGTCGTCGTTTAACGGAGCGGAAGCGGCCCCCGGCCTGCCCGGTGGCCTTCCGTCGATGAGGGACCAGGAATGAATCGGATCGACAGCATCGAGGCGGGCGAGCTCAAGAAGGGGCTGCCCAGCCTGAGCCCCGGCGACACCGTGCGCGTCCACGTGCGGGTCAAGGAGAGCCAGGTCAAGGACGACAAGGCCGTGGGGATGAAGGGGAAGGGGGTCAAGGAGACGGAGCGCGAGCGCGTCCAGGTGTTCGAGGGCGTGGTCATCGGGCTGCGCGGCTCGGGCTCGCGCGCGTCGGTGACGGTACGCAAGGTCTCCTTCGGCCAGGGCGTGGAGCGCATCTTCCCGCTGCACGCGCGGACGATCGAGAAGATCGAGGTGGTGAAGCAGGCGCGGGTGCGCCGGGCCAAGCTCTACTACCTGCGCGACCGCAAGGGGAAGGCGGGCCGCATGAAGGAGAAGCGCGCGGCGCTGACGACCTGAAGATCGCCCGGCATGGAGGTGCCCCCGCCGGTACGCCGCGGCCGCCGCCCCCTCGTGCACAAGGGGCAGGAGCTGCGTTGCACGGCGCGCTTCGAGGACGAGGCGCGGGCGGCCGGCCACTCCCTGGTGGCGGGCGCGGACGAGGTGGGGCGGGGCGCCTTGTGCGGGCCCGTGGTGGCGGGGGCCGTCATCCTCGGCGGCGACTTCGACGCGGAGGGAATCGACGACTCCAAGCGGCTCACCGAGCTGCAGCGCGAGCACCTGGCCGTGCGCATCCGCGCCCGGGCCCGCGCCTGGGCGGTGGCGAGCGCGGAGCCCGAGGAGATCGACCGGCTCAACATCCTGCGCGCGACCCTGCTCGCCCTGCGCCGGGCGGTGGAGGCGCTGGCCCTGCCCCCGGACTTCCTCCTGGTGGACGCCCTCACCGTGCCCGGCCTGGCCGTGGGGCAGCGCTCCATCGTGAAGGGCGACGCGCTGTCCGTCTCCATCGCCGCCGCGTCCATTCTGGCCAAGGTGGCGCGGGACGATATGATGCGCGCGTGGGACCGGCGCTACCCTGGCTACGGGCTCGCCCACAACATGGGCTACGCGAGCGAGGACCATCGCGACGCGATCCGGCGCATGGGTCCCTCGGAGATCCATCGGCGATCGTTCCACGGGACGCAGAAGTGGCTGTTCTGCTGAAAGACGACCGGAGCCGGCGGTTGAAGCCTGAGGGCCGGCGGGACGACCGGGTGGGCGTAGCGCGGGCCACGTGCGCACGCCCGCGTTCCGCCGCGCGCCGGGCGTGCGCGGCGTCGGCCTGAGCCATGGCGGCCAAGGTCAACCCCCTCAAGGTCAAGCAGGAGGCGGAGGCCTTCGAGAAGGCCGGACGTGTCGACCAGGCCATCGCCAAGTACCGCGAGATCGTCGCCGACAACCCGCGCGACTGGAACGTCATCAACAAGATCGGCGACCTGCTGGCCAAGCTCAACCGCATCCGCGAGGCCACCGACGAGTACGCCAAGGTCGCCGACTTCTACGCGAAGGACGGGTTCCTCCTCAAGGCCATCGCCATCTGGCGCAAGGTCAACAAGCTGGACACCTCGGCCGTCGAGCCCTACCTGCACCTGGCGGACCTCTACGCCAAGCAGGGCCTGTTGATGGAGGCCAAGAGCCAGTACCAGATCGTGGTCGACGAGCACCTCAAGCGCGGCAAGACGCGCGAGGCGGGCGACGTCCTCAAGAAGATGGCGGACATCGACCCCGGCGACCTGAAGATCCGGAGCAAGCTGGCCGACCTCTACACGCGCGGCGGCGACGCCGCCCAGGCGGTGGACGAGCACGTGGCCATCGCCGACGAGCTGAGCAAGAAGGGCCACCTGGCGGAGGCCATCCAGGTCCTGGAGAAGGGGCTGAAGCTCGACCCGCGCAGCTACCGCCTGCGCGCGGAGGTGGCGCGCGTCCACCTCGTCCAGAAGTCCTACGACCGTGCCATCCAGCACCTGGAGGAGGCGGTGCGCCTGCACCCGGGCGACCCCGCGGTGCTCTCCTCCCTGGGCGAGGCATACCTCGGCGCCCGCAAGCTCGAGGAGGCGGAGGCCATCTTCAAGCGCCTGATCGAGCTGGACCCCGAGGACGACGACAGCCGCGTGCAGATGGCGCGCCTGTTCCTCTCCCAGGACGCCTTCGACCGCGCCTTCGCCCAGCTCGAGCCGGTGGTGAAGCGGGCCGTCGAGGCGCGGGAGGGGGAGAAGGCGGTGAGCCTCCTCCAGCAGGTGGCGCAGCGGAACCCCCAGCACGTGCCGACGCTGGAGAAGCTGGTGGAGGTGTACCAGCTCCTGCACCGGGACAACGCGCTGTCCGCCGCCTTCTCCCAGCTCACCGAGGCCTACATCGGCGACTCCCAGTTCGACCGGGCGGCGGCCGTCCTCGAGGAGCTCGTGGAGCGCGAGCCCTACAACCAGCAGCACCGCACCAAGCTGGAGTTCGTGCGCAGCCGCCTGGGCGGCGCCCCCGTGGCCGCGCGCTCCTCTCCCCGCTCCGCGCCGACGATCAACCTGGGCGACGTCCTGGAGGAGGAGTTCGACCTCACCCCGGACGAGGAGATCCCCGCGCCGGCTCCCGCCCCCGCGCCGCGCGCGAGCGCGCCCCCCGCCGCCCCGCCCACGCCCATCGCGCCGGCGCGGCCCGCCGCGCGCGTGGAGATCACGGGTCCCCTCAGCGCGGAGGACCGCGAGTTCATCGAGGAGCACCTGGCGGAGGGCCGCGTCTTCCGCAAGTACGGGCTCACCGACAAGGCCATCGACCAGTTCGAGGCGGTGGTGGCCCGCTTTCCCGACAACCTCGAGGCGCGCCTGGAGCTGCGCGACCTCTACGGCGAGAAGGGGGCCACCGCGCGCTCCGCAGAGCAGAGCCTGGCCCTGGCCGAGATCCATCGCCTGCGCGGCGACGAGGGGGCCGCGCGCGAGC